>JBLHIH010000025.1:0-38197 GCA_047616645.1 Flavobacterium sp.
GTAGCAAGTTCATCTCGCAAAGATTCGGAATACCCAACTACGGCAAATTTTGATGCCACATAGGGTGCAACTCCAGCTTGTCCCATAAGCCCTGCCATGGAGGCAGTATTGAGAAAGTGCCCCCCTTCGCCTTGCGCCTGTAAAATTGGTGTAAACACTTCAACGCCATGAGCTACTCCGATAACATTGATGTCCATAACCCAGCGCCAATCTTCCATCGGGATTCGACCTGGTCTACCGCCCATGGGAACGCCTGCGTTGTTGACCACGATATGAACTTTTTCAAAGTGATCTAGCGTGGCTTGTGCCGCGTCTTTCATCGAATCCAAACTGCTTACATCGCAAACCACTGATGCTACATCCGCGCCGATAGCCCGCAAACTATCTTCTGCTCGCGATAGGTTTTCCGCATGCTTATCTGCCAACATTATTTTTGCTCCACGCGCGGCAAATGATTTAGCTAAAGAATACCCAATACCGCTCGCCGCACCGGTAATAAATGCAATGCGTCCTGTAATATCTGTCATAAATTCTTACCCTTTTTGCAACTCCAGCACATCGCTTGAGTCTTATTTTGAACTTAAGGTCAGGGTCTAATTTTGGTAGACCTGACAATTGTTGATCGTAAACTACAGGCTTGAAAGATGCTCTTCTACAAACTCCATACGGTCTTTCCCCCAATAGAGCGCTTCACCAATTTGGATTGAAGGAACACCAAAAACACCTTTATCTAATGCTTTGTTGGTTGAATCAATTAGTGCCTGGCGCACAGGTTCGCTTTCTGAGCAGACTTCAAATTCTTGCGGGTCGACATCTAACTTTGATGCAATATCACGCAAAGTTTCATAGTCGCCAATACTGCCATCACCACGTTCCCAGTAGGCAGCAAATATTTCGTTGATGAAATCGGCTTCTTTACCCCACTGTCGCATGGCAATGGCACCGCGGAGAGCGCGACTCGTTTTGATTGGAAACGCTGCTGGAACACTAAAAGGCAAATCATATTTTTTGGCCCACCTCATAAGATCATCACGTCGATTTTTCAGTTTTGCCCTAGGCTCATCCATCAACACATAGTTATTAGATTGGAATACATGACCTACATTAAATGGATGCCAATTGATTTTCGCACCATATTTTTTTGCAATCGGCTCTATTAATTTTATTGCGAAATAGGAATTGGTTGAACCAAGGTCCCAATAGAAATTGATTTGCGGAGACATAGCTTAACCTCTAATGAATTTTTATCATGATAGATTTACAAGGACATAGTGAAATTACACCATAGTCAAACATATGTCAGTGCCCAGTGTGAAACGTTAATTTAGGTGGCTGCCGTGAATTGATATAAACCTCTACAAATAATTTCACCAGCATTTCTTTTTAAAGACTATTTTTGTATTGCGAATTATTGATATTCGATCCGGAATACCAGGGAATGAACAGTCTTTCATTCTTCGTGATCAATCTAATTGTACGATGGCCAGTATCACTGAGGGCAGAAGTCGGTAAAATATAACGAACTTGCAAAGATCACACTAACGTCAAACAATCAGTAGGACAAAAACTCTTTTTACACAAAATCAGGTTTTTATACTGAGTCACTCGGCATTCCCACTGCGCATAATGCCTATGCATTCGAGATGATGGATATCAACTAGGCGACATTGAAAACTCACCGTATGATAACTGTACTCACGCTAGTGAGAGCAGAAACAAATCAAATTTTGAATAAGAGTAACGAACAATGATCGGATACGTGACAATTGGTGTTAATGACATGGAAAAAGGAAAGTCATTTTGGACCGGTCTGCTAGCGCCACTTGGTGTTTCGACGCTCATGGATATGGGCAGAATTGCACTATTAGGTACAGGGCCAGACGCACCTATGCTTGCCGTTTGTGTGCCTCATGACGAAGGCGATCCAAATCCAGGCAATGGAAATATGATCGCAATTGATGCCGGTTCTAGGGAAAACGTTGACAAGCTCTACGCTAATGCGATAGAAATGGGTGTGTCAGATGAAGGTCCATCTGGAGAAAGAGGCCTACTTTTTACGGTGGATACTTCCGTGATCCAGATGGAAACAAAGCAGCTTTCTATCACATGGGCTAGAAATTCTACAAACTGAATCACTTGAACAATTGGAATCGAACATTTAGGGTCGGAGTAAAAATTACAAACGCCTACCAACATTACTGTAAATCATGAAGTTTCGATTATTTTGAAGCTTTACTCTGACCCCAAATTTATTAAAATAACTATTCTCTAACAGACGGTAAGATAAATGAGGGTTCTAAAATGGATAGTGGTCACCTTGGTGATCGTAGTTGTAGGTTACTTCGCGATATTTTTTCTACTTGTCAATCCGATGGTACTCAATGAGATTAAAAACGAACCTACAAGTGAGATAGCCGGAGAAGCGCTCGTTCTTACCTTCAACTCTGGGAAAGAAATTCCTGTCAACTACTTGCGTGAAGGCAACCAAGTGTTCGTCGGTGCAGATGGACCCTGGTGGCGCGAATTTGAAGATGGACCTACACCGGTAAAACTTGTGATAAAAGGCGAAGCATTCACAGGCTCTGCAACTGTTGTATTAGACGACCCAGAATACACCCACGAGATATTCGCACGTCTCAGACCTACCGCCCCAGAATGGTTACCGGATTGGCTGAATGGAAAGTTAATCGTAATCAACCTTTACAAATAAGCACAGTCCTTTTTATCCAGCTGCCACAAGATTTTTCTGAACAATCAATAATTGGGGTCGCAATAATTGGGGTCGGAGTGGAAATTACACATAACAACCAGCATAACTAAAGGGGATAACCGGCAAAATGTATGCACTTGTAAATTCTACACTGACCCTAATTAATTCTGACCCTAATTAATTCACGATCCTGTTACCGATTTCTCATGGATCGTTACCGATAAAGGTCGAAGAAAAAAATGGCCTTAACAAGGGTTCAGGGAGAGTCCTCTTGATCGATGATTGCACTAGGATATGAAGTAGTTGGCGCGATGAATGGTAAGGAAGCAATTCGTATCTACAAGGATGCAATGAATTCGGATGACATCTTCGCGATAGTAATACTTGATCTAACGATACCAGGCGGAATGGGCGGCAAGGAGACAATCGTAAAATTGAAAGAATTCAACTCCTTAGTAAAAGCCATCGTATCGAGCGGTTATTCGAATGATGCGGTAATGGCAAATTACGAGGCATTTGGGTTCTGTGGTCGAATTTCTAAGCCGCTAAGGTTGATAACACTATCGGTTGAATTGAAAAGGGTAGCTGAACTTTAAGTAATGAATAAAGGGGATTCTTTATTCAAGCCCAAATTGTTCTTTTGAAGACAGATGATACTGATCAATGACTACATTATAATCAGGAGGCTAAATGACTATTGTCGACAAAACCACTAGGCAGGATGCCAGTGAACACGCTGCAAATCTTACAAGCTACGCTAATAAGGGTAAGGCGCGAGCGATTACCCTAGGCAATCGCGGTCCTGCTAGATTCAAAGCCAATGGCCAGCTAGCCGATGAAATTCTAGATGCCTATTGGGAAACAGGTTTTTACGTTTGTGAAGGATTGATCTATCAAGCAGAGATTAGTCTCCTTCAATCGGCCATGGCCGATTTACTTGATCGTGCGCCAATCGACAATGGCGCAACCGTTGATCGCAAAGGTAGACCCGCATTCGGCCAAGCGTTCGCGCGACCAATTTATTCGCTAATTCGCCCCTTAACCGACCCATGGGGGGGTACCGAAAAATTGAATGGACGTCACGAAACCAAAATGAATCAACCCAAGCCTGCATCCGACGCGCCAAAAAAAGTGGTTTTCTTAATGGGAGGTATGTGCCAAATCATGGATGCGGGTTTACGTCTGTATGGCCATCCGGATCTACTATCCATCGCAGCCTCGATAAATGGCAATGATTTTGTACCTTATAACGATGCCATATTTGTAAAGGAACCCGGTCTAGGTGGCTCAGTCTCCTGGCACCAAGACGGTGTCACTCATTGGAATGCGCCCAATTGGGATCAGGGAATTCACGGCTTTAATTTCCAGGTTCAACTACATGCAACGTCACCAAGAAGTTGTCTATGGGTAATGCCGGGGACGCACAAACTCGGTAAGCTTGATATCAAACAACTGGTTGCCGAGAATAATGGCTCGGAACAATTACCTAACGCAGTGCCACTCTTCTGTGAACCGGGAGACGTGACTATCGTTAACAGACAAGCACTGCATTGCTCCTTTGCGAATACTTCACCAGATCAACGTATTTCCCTCACCTTTGGTTTTCACCGATACAAGTCCGTGCTGGGTGCCAGTGGCGCGCTTAGTCAAACCGAAATGGAAGTTTATGATGAGCAACGTATAAACGATCGATCCAAGGTTGTTAGCGTTGCTATTGATGCACGCAGCCAGTTTTATCCCAATGAGCCTCGCTACGACTATCAACTGATGAGTGGGCGTGAAGCGGAATTACGATTCAGTGAAGAGACCTGGGAAGAAGTTATCCGGGACTACAACTTGAAGGATCTGTCAATCTAGTTTTTCTGACTAAGTTAAGGGGCACTCGACGCGTCTTAGTTATTTCGGATTCGCCTGTCCTGTGTGTCTCCTTAATCAGACTAACCTTCAAAATCGTAGAAAAATTTTATCACTGTCCAATGCAACTTTTTTTGAACATACAGAACATGACAAAGCCAATACATAAAAATGAATTACCAATCGATCATGCCCTCGTGCGTAGGTTGATCGATAATCAATTTCCGCAATATTCAACATTACCTCTTAGTCAATTGGGCGCATCGGGCTCGACAAATATCTTGTTCAGGCTAGGAGATGAATATCTGGTCCGTCTGCCCAGACAGCCTGAAAGTGGCGCATCAGTAAAAAAGGAGCAACGCTGGTTAGCGATGTTTAAAGATCGGTTACCTGTTGAAACACCAACCATCTTGGCGCTGGGCGAACCCGACTTAGGTTACAGCGAGACTTGGGCGATTTCATCCTGGCTTGAAGGCAGCTTGCCATTGGTCTGTAATCCGGATGATCCTATCAAGACGGAGCGCGTAAACATTGCACACGATCTCGCTAATGTTCTACTGACATTTCGATCTATCGAAGTTCCTGCTGCCGCTGTAAACGCCCCTGAGCTCCGACTCTATCGAGGAGGCGCACTCAAACACCTTGATCAGCCAATGCGTCAGAATATCGAGACCTGTCGATCCTTTGATGAGCTTGAAATCGATCTTGATGCCGTGCTAGACATCTGGAATCGAGCAATGAAGTTGCCGGGTGTCGCGACTGTGAATTCAACTAACTGGTATCACGGAGACCTCGTCGCAGAAAATCTACTGTTGCGTCGAGGGGGGCTTGTTGGTGTATTAGATTTTGGTGGTCTGGGTGTTGGCGATCCAACAATTGATCTACATGGCGCCTGGGAATTGTTGGATGCTCCGGCACTTGAGGTCTTTCGAGAACGCGTAAATGTAGATGATGCGGAATGGCTGCGCGGCAGAGCCTGGGCTCTCACAGTCGGCATGATGACTTTTGAGTATTATCGGCATACGATGCCTGGTCGGGTTCGCGATCGTTTGGCAATGGTGCGATCCGTGATCGCCGATGCCACCCGCCTTCGCCGTTAAAACTAGGCAAGATGGTTTAGGACCGCATCACAAAATTCAGTGGTAGAGCCCTTCCCGCCTTGATCGGGCGTTAACACTTCTCCCGATTCATACACGCGCCGTACTGACTCAACAAGACTCGCCGCCTCCTTTTTGAAAGATAAATATTCCAATAACATCGCTGCCGACAACACAGTTGCGGTGGGGTTAATAATGTTTCTTCCCGCAATATCCGGTGCAGACCCGTGAGCCGACTCAAAATACGCGTAGTCTTTTCCGTAGCATCCCGAGGGTGCAAGACCTAAGCCGCCAAGAAGTCCTGCGGCGCCGTCGGACATGATATCGCCATAAAGATTAGGCATAACAATGACGTCGAAATATTGAGGGTTTGAAATCATCCTGCATAAGAAATCATCGATTATGTAGTGGTCGTATTCAATATCCGGATATTCCTTCGCAATGTTATTCGCAATATCAAGAAACAGACCGTCGGACGTGCTCAACATATTGTACTTACAGGTGACTGTTAACTTCTTCTTAGTATTGCGCCTCCTTGCAAGCTCAAATGCAAAACGAATCACCCTCTCTGAACCTGCTTCCGTAATTGCCTTAATGGCATATTTTCCAGGCGCTAATGCTGAAAGTGGTTTTCTTGCGTGCTTCGAGTAGAAATTAAGCCCCTGTAATTCTTCGATATCACCTTCGAGCCCAAGATAAAGATCCTCAAGATTTTCACGAATTATTGTGAAGTCGATACCCACTGGGTTCGCCAAAGGGGTTTTATACCCGGGTATCCAATGACAAGGTCTGACATTGGCATAGGTTTGTTTACCCCATCGAAGATAAAATAGCGCTGCTGTACTAGGTCCACTGGTTGATCCAAAAAAGGAAGCATCGGAGTTATCTATTGCTCGCCTGGCTTCATCAGGAAATCCTGTGCCCACTGTATCTATTGCTTTCTGGCCAATAAGAGGGCGCTCGAAAGAGATAGGTAATCCCATTGATTCCAGAATGTTTACAGTGGGTATCATTACTTCGGGTGAGGCATCATCACCATCAACTACAATAACTTTTTTATTTTCCATAGGATTGCTTATGTTTGTTGTTTGATCTGGCGTAGTATTTACCAAAAGAGGGGTACTTTACTATGGCTTACGAAATAATTAATGTAGATACAAGTGTCGGTCCGGTGGGCGCTGTCATTACGGGTGTCGATATATCAAAAGCACTGCCAGCGCAGGCACTTGCTGAAATTACGGCAGCTTGGCACAAACATCACGTGGTGTTTTTTCGTAATCAAACGCTGACACCAACAGAACAAGCTGATTTTGCCGCCAATTTTGGTGAACTTGATGTTTACCCATTTATGAATTCGCTTGAATCTAATCCGCATGTGATTCCTATCATCAAAGAACCTGATGCAGAAATGAATTTTGGTGGTGCCTGGCATACAGATACATCCTATGTAGAAAAACCGCCCAAAGCGACTTTGCTTTATGCTGTTGAAGTACCCGATGTCGGCGGCGATACACTATTCGCAGATGCGACTCAGGCCTTCCATGACCTGAGTGATGGATTAAAAACCACTCTAGAACGCGAGTCAGGTATTTATACTCCCAAACTTGTACACGGCAGTGAAGGTAGTTACAAACAAGCGGCTGCGCGAGACGAAATGGCGCAGGACTATGGGGGAGCCGCTGAAGTCGCAGAACAAGAAGTTGAACACCCGCTGATTCGAACCCATGCGGAAACGGGTGAAAAAAGCGTCTATTGCTCTCTTCCTCATACGCATAGGATCAAAGGCTGGACTCGAGAAGAAAGCGTACCTTTGTTTAAGCTTCTAACACGTATTTGTACGCAGGAAGACTATGTCACTCGCTTCAAATGGGAAAAAGGTTCCCTTGCAATGTGGGATAACCGTTGTCTATTTCATAATGCGCTTAATGACTATCAAGGAAAACGACGCCATATGCATAGAGTCATTGTTCAAGGTGAAAGACCAAGGTAAATAAATCCGTCTTCTTTTTTTGATGAACCGAGAACATGGTTCAGATATCGGTTACACCGCCGTTTTTCGAGAGATATAAGCGCCTGAATCGTTAAGAAAAATCTCCACAAGAATAGATCAATGGCCGAGGCGAGCCTAGATTAATCGGCCTGAGGGTGGGTGAAAGCTAACGCGTGTTTACCGATCTGTTCAAAATTTAGTGTCAATGTTACGCTTCTCCAACTTTGTTAACCCACAGACCATTCAACATGCCTAACGCAAACGGAGCATCATGATAAACCTAGAAAAAAAAGGACCGGTTTTTACCTTAACAATGGACTATGGCGAGAACCGATGGAATACGCGCTTTGTCGATGAACTGTCCATGGCCCTAGATGAGGTTGAGCGTTCTGAAGGCCCGGCAGCACTCATTACAATCGGCGGCGAAGAGAAATTCTATTCTAACGGATTGGATCTTGAATGGTTAAGATCTCCGGCCGAAAGGTCCGATGCGGGCGACCCCACGAATTTTCACTTTATGGAACTTATGGGACGAATGATCACGATGCCGATACCAACAATCGCCGCGGTCAACGGCCATGCTTTCGGAGCAGGTTTTATGTTCGCTCTTTGTCATGACTATCGCTTGATGCGCTCAGACCGAGGTTATATTTGCGCAAACGAAATGCAACTAGGCATGGCAATACCCAGCCCAGAATTATCCTTGTTCAGACACAAACTTCCGGCGAACGTATTCTACGAGACCGTACAATTGGCACGTAGGTGGTCAGGAACAGACGCGCTTGACGCAGGTATTGTCCAGCAAATTGCACCTATCGAATCCCTGTTGACGATGGCCTTGGAAAAAGCCCAAGAGTTGGCACCATTGGGTGAAAACAGAAGCGTATTCCAGCGGCAAAAAGAAAAAATGTTTGGCGAGAACGCTATCCTGAGTGATCATCACGGAGCAGCTTTCCAACTGAAGAACAAAGATCAATACACATCTTAAAATATGTCCCTTGAAGTCGGCTTGCAATAATAATGGTTGGTACAATTTGTATTGTTAGGAGAACAAAAGATTGAAACTATTAATTAAACTACTCTTGTTGGCATTCACGGTAGTAATGAGTACTTGCATCGCCAAAGCAAAAGATGTCGAGGGTCAAATACCCTGGGATCTGACTACCCTTTATGCGTCCGCAGAAGCAAGGACGACTAAAATGATGTCCTTTTTTTTGCAAGTTTGCTTATCGCGAACAATATTGAGGATATCGCATTAACCCCTAGATCAAGAGACATTGTCATACTTCCACGAAAATAGAACGAGGAATCTAGATGATTAACTTTGGAACATTAGGTGCGGCAAGAATAACCCCACCCGCTTTGATTGATCCCTGTCAGAATGACGATCGGGCAAGCGTTGCACTAGTTGCGGCACGTTCAAAACAGCGGGCGGAAGCCTTTGCGAAAGAACATAACATCCCGACTGCCCTGGATGGCTATGATGAAGTTATCGCATCTAATCGGATCACAGCGATCTACAACCCACTACCTATTAACCATCATCATGAATGGACCATCAAGGCTTTACGCGCGGGAAAACACGTACTTTGTGAAAAGTCTTTTGCGAGCAACGCAAGGGAAGCAGAAGAAATGTTGGCGGTTGCTAACGAGACAAAATTAGTACTTATGGATGCATTTCATTATCGTTATCATCCCATATTTCTCAAAGCTAAAGAGATATATGACAGTGGCATTCTGGGCAAAATAAAGTCCATTTCATCTACCTTCTCCGTACCTGTTGTCGATACCAACGACATACGTATGAATTACGAAACGGCGGGTGGAGTAACAATGGATATCGGCTGCTATCCTTTGTCTTGGGTTCGGCATATCACGGGTTTGGAACCTGTGAGCGTTGAAGCTGTAGCCGAGGTCGGTCCCGCGAATGTTGATATATATTTGGAAACAAAAATGCTATTTCCCGGTGGAATAGATGTCCGTACCATTGGTGATATGCGTCCAAACACAAAGTTTAAGGCTGTCATTACCGTTGAAGGTGAGCAAGGAGTAATGATCGTAAAAAACCCAATTGCGCCACAAGCTGGCAACGCAATCGACTTGGATATGAACGGCGAGATCACCACCGAAACCTTCCGTCGTAGACCAACATACCGTTATCAATTGGACGCCTTCATTGATGCGGTTACAGAAGGCAAAACACTTTTTACCGACGCAGAAGATGCTGTGAAGCAGATGCAACTTATCGATAAATGCTATCAGGCTGCTGGTTTGCCACTTCGGGGCTTGACTTTGTAGCACGAAAAAGCGGGATCCAAGTAAAATTGGAGAATAATTGTTAGTCTCCTATCCATTCAACTCGGAAGAGGTAAGAATCCATATCAATGACGAAGCCAGTGATGCTGTACGTGCTCAGACACCGATTTTCCTCAGTAAAGAGACTATCAACAGAGGAGTTTACGCAATGCATACACAGGCGCGAGTTGTCATCATTAGCGGCCGTTCATTAGGCGTCAGTTTGGCATACCATCTCACTAAAGAGTGCTGGAATGACATTCTACTTTTGGAGAAAGGTGAACTTACTAGAATCAATTAGGGTCAGCAGGATCAATTAGGGTCAGTGTGGAATTTACAAACACTTTACAATATCACCTGGCGGAATAATCGGTAAAATGCGATAAATTGGCTAATTCTACTCTGACCCTAATTATTCTGACCTTAATTATTTTTAGCTACTTAACTTGATGTTCGCTGGTCCATCCATGTTATCTTTTCCTTCCAGATTCTCAATAAGGTTCGGTGAAAATTGAAAATAGATGCTCCTATCAGTACTGATATGCGCAGGGTTCCAGATGAAATTCGAAGACTGGAAGCTCTGGGTTATGATGGCGCCAAAGTAGCTGAATTAGATCACAATCCCTTTCTACCTTTAACGATTGCGGCGGAGCATTCAACAGACATAGAACTGGTGGCCTCTGTTGCAGTCGCCTTTGCTCGCAACCCCATGACGATGGCAAATCTAGCGCATGATTTAAATGCCTTCTCTAATGGCAGATTTGTCCTCGGCCTTGGTAGCCAAGTTAAGCCTCATATCGAAAAACGTTTTGGTATGCCCTGGTATAAAGCACCAAGACAGATGAGGGAATTTATTAACGCCATGCATGCCATTTTTGACTGTTGGTATGATGGTAAAGCACTGAATTTTGATGGGGAGTATTATCAGCATACGCTGATGCCAAAAACCTTTACCCCACGAAATACCGAAGCGGGGAGACCTAAAATTCTTTTGTCAGCTACTGGTCCCCTAATGACCAAAGTTGCAGCAGAAACCGCAGACGGACTCATCATGCATCCATTCTCAACTGAGCGCTATATCCGGGAGATTAGTCTACCTGCAATATCAGACGGGCTCGCTAATGTTGATGTAAGCAGGGATGAATTTGAAATAGATTTTGCTCCCATGATCGCAACTGGCGAAACCGAAGAGGATGTGAATGAGGCGATTAAGGTGGCTCGTGATCGGATAGCATTTTATGGATCAACACCTGGATACAGAAGTGTACTCGAATTACATGGATGGGGTGAATTACAGAATGAACTCAACTTTCTAATGAAGCAACATCGCACAGAAGAAATGTCTAATTTGATCGAAGACGAAATTTTGCACACTTTTGCTATTGTCGGCGAACCTGTAGATGTGGTTGATGAGATGATTGCTCGTTACGGAAACCTAATTGACAGAAGTGGTTTCTTTGCGCCCTCACTCACAGATGAAACGATCACCGAACTCTTGCTTAAATTAAGACAATCATAATTGCTATGGATACAAAAATGGCGAATGACACCAAGCAGCATTCCTTACTGCATCAAATTCTCTCGGAGCATCCCGCTCTTTTTATGACAGGTCTTTATTTTGCCGCATCATCAATAGGGCTTGTGTATTCGTGGGCCTTTCTGGATGGTTTTGACATCAACATATTCCATTATGCCGAGATTAGCGATTTCCTTCTGGCATCACTCAAAGAGCCGTTCACATGGCTCTTAACTTTTCTTGGGGGCCTTATGGTCACACTCGACAATGCCATGAGTCGCCGCATTGCTCAGAGAGGTCAAAGCCGTTTTTTTCAGTGGTACGCGAGCGAGCGATACCGACAGGTCAATTATATAGTAGCAGTTGTAGGTATTATTACTTTCCTTTTAATCTACGCCAACGCCGCTGAAAAGAAAGTTCGCGAAGGTTCAGGCGACGTCGTTACAGTCCATCTAACAGATGGATCGCCTCCCAAGCAACTCATCATGCTAGCAACAACTGCAAAGTTTATATTTTTGTATGATCATGCAACTCAGCGAGTAGATATCCATCCAAATGAGAGCATCTTAATGCTTTCAGTCACCTCCTCAGGCGCATCGAAAAAGCGCCAACCAGCAGAGGATGCCATGTCAGAGATCGCTCCCTGACCAGCACCCTATCCTGTGCGAAACCCTAATCGGACTTCCAATCATAATTGGTACCACCATAAAGCAATATAAGGATCCTGCTTCACATATTCTGATAGTCTCCTTCCATATTACGCACATAAGCTAAGCGAGAACTCACCATGATCGAATACGAAAAGGTAGAGCTGGATTTTCTTGATTCGGCACCTATTAAAATTTCGTTGACCGCGGATCTCAATATTGCGCCACCTGAATTGTTTACATTATTTGAAGATCCCAATGCGTGGGAGTGGGCGACAATCAAGTCAATGCTCTGGGAGACTGAACAACCCTACGGGCGCGGAACAATCAGAACTGTAGATGTTTCGGGACAAGGTAAGATCCAGGAATACTTCCTACTCTGGGAACAAGACCGGCGGATATGCTTTCGGTTCCAACAAGGCGAAATGAAATTGGTTTCAGCGCTTGTTGAAGACTATCAAGTCGAGGCGCTACCGGATGACCGCAGCCGTCTAACATGGAACGTTGCCATGCAACTACGGGGTTTTATCCGTATATTAACACCTATTCTTTCTGGTGTTATGAAGCGACAGTTTGCTGGCATGCTTGATACCCTTGTCAATTCTGTGAATGAAAGATAAAAGCAAATGACCCACACTCAGAACAATTGAAGTCAGAAGTAATTACTCCACTAATTTTACACTGACCCTAATTACTCCTGACCCTACTGACCCTAATTACTCTCGGGGGAAGATCACTCTGACCCCAATTACTTTTAATTAAATCGTCCGTTTTAATGGGGGAGCCTCAACTTCTTGGTTTTCTAGTCTTAGTCATTTTGATACTCCTGAACGATCATTCTCGCTCATTTAATGTATCCGCCAAACTATGGCAGGTTCACTCTGACCCCACAACTTGGCAATGACGTTTCAGCGTGCCCCACCTACATCTCCAATCTCAGCATCAAAAGCATCCAAAACCAATACCGCAACTCCATTGCCGGTCAGAGAACGTAAAAATTCAACCAATGCCGCCTGCTCGCCAGCGGACAAGCCCAGAGGTCGAACCAAGGGACTTTGCAAATCATGCCCCACCCCACCCTGATTATAAAAAGCCACCACATCAGCCAAACTAGACAATCCACCGCTATGCATATATGGCGCAGTCAACTCAATATTCCTCAAAGACGAGGTCCTATACTTCCAACGATCCTTAGGATCTAAAGTAATCTCATAACGCCCTACATCATTCGGTTTTTCTTCTCCAACACTATCTATAACAGATTGCCTCATATACGCCGTCACGCCAGGCGCAAGTTGCACTTCAACCAAATCCTTTTCTCGTGAGGCATGCTCGTGCAAGATAACGCCATCTAACATAGACTCCGCATAACCAATGCCTGTGCTGTGGAGTAAATTATCAGTAAACAAAGCATCCTTCTCACCAATAAGATGACAACTACTACAGGCGGCCTTACCCGTAAACAACTTAAAACCAGCTACTTGCTGCTCGGTTAATGCACTCTCATTCTTTCCGTAATGCCATCGATCAAATGCCGAATCACCTGCTAACAATGTCCTCTCATATTGACCAATCGCTTCGCCAATATTAAGCATATTAGCTTGTTCTGAAAATGCCTTATCGAACAAACCATCATAGTCGTCTAAGGATTTAATTGTCTCGATGACATAACCAACAGAAGGGTTATTCATTTCATTTTCGGCGAGCAGTGGTGACCATACCTGTTGCTCCAAAGTGGTTTCCCTGGAATCTGCAAACAGGCGTGTATAGTAAGCTACGTTCAGAATAGTTGGCGCATTACGCTGCAAACTTCGCCCATTCGATCCGATCGGCCTTTGCAACTCATTACTGGTAAAGCCCTGCTCTGGCACATGGCACATTGCGCAAGACATGGTCTTATTGCGGGACAAGCGCCTGTCATAAAACAGCTTTCTGCCTAGGGCAATTTTATTAGAATTGGGCTTCTTGCCTATAGATGACGGCAACTTAGGTAGCCCAAGCTGTTTGACTGTCGCTATTTCAACTAGCTTAGCGGGCTTCCCTTTACGCATGGCAAGGCTTAATGAATCTGTTTGATAATCGGCGGAGCCATAACCTTGTTTATAATCACCTGGAGCTAAGCGCAGCTTTTCCTCTGCAGAAACCAAGGTGGAACCCAAACATAGGAGTATGCATAGACTGGTTAGCTGAGCGCCTAGTCCATGGAAGACCATCAATTTATTTGCTACTTAACTCTTTGTTAAACTCTAAGCTTACCTCTGAACTTACCTCTAAACTTACCTCTGATCCTACTTTAGAAAGTATGCCCTCTTCCATCAACAAGGTTTTGACATCGTTGATAAGAATGTCCGGGTGCAGAAACGACAGGTTATAAATATTTCGAACTTGTCTTTCTTTGTCAATCAGATATACGCGCAAGATATGTGAGAACTTCGTCCGTTGATCGCTTGACTCTATAGGGTCTGCCACAATGGTTTGTTGATAGGCATCTAGAATAGGAGCAATTGCTGTTTCGGATTCTGAGGTAAGAAAATGCCAGTCCATGTCAGAGCCACCGGCAATAGACTCACCATATTCTTTCATCACGTCTGGTGTATCGAAACGAGGGTCGAAGCTCAGCGTTAGCATGCGTACTTTGCTTGCGATCTCGGGCTCTTTTTCTAATTTACTACCCATGGTATATAGAACCATGGTAGACAGTGGGCATCCGTTAACATCATCACAGGTGCGAAAGATAAAACTGAGCAAGGTGACTTTTCCCTCCATCAGTTTCGCTAACGATTGCGGCTTACCGTCTTCGTCTAATACTTCGCCATCTTGGGCTAGCCAGATAGCGGGTAGTTCATAACTGCCCGCAGCAGGCGCTTCAAAGCTGAGTTTGCCCCAGCCAGGCGCTAAAAAGACACCTTCTCTGCCAGGGATGTCATCCGATTGAGCATGAGCAAAACCGCCCTGCACTAAAAGTAGAGCGGTTATTAACGTTCGAATAACGAAAAACTTAAGCATCAACTAATAACCTACTCACCACTGGCCACTGGCCACAGCGTCGCTGGCTTCCATTTCATACGGACGTTGCATGCCATATAAAGCATATGCACCAAATCGCATCTGATGCGCGCTACCCAATTTTTCAGCTTCGAAATCGATCTCAAATTCCAATTTCAATTTTTTACCATCCCAAGTATAAGATTTAAAAAACTGCTCGTCGTCTTGGCCCTTTTTATCCCAGTTAGCTAACAGGGAAGTAGTGAAATAGGCTCGCTTGCCGTCCCAGCTTTGAGAAATCATGTTCAGCTGTGAGCCCACTTTCATTTCATATGTTTGCTTTGGAGCGAATGGATCTGACACATCAAAGTATCTCGCTTTGCCGTCCATAAAGGTTTGCACCCATAGGCCATTGTCGTCAGAAGTAATCGAGATATCGACAGGCAATGGAATTGCAGCAGGGTCACCAATGTCAGCGACGGCCTTTGCTTGCCATTCGCCGTGAACATCTTCATAGATCAACCAGATCTGAGAAGTAAGTGCAGTAGTGGTAAAGCAATAGTTGTGGTTTGGATCCCAAGCACAGCGAATTTCTAGAGGCGCGCCGGGCACATCAAACACTTTCTTTGGTTGGCGCGTGTGTAAGTCCCATAACACCGCAGTACTTCCAAAGCGTTTCATCGCCTCGGGGTCGCCGAGCATGGTACCGAAATCCATCATGTAATTATTCCAGCCAGTGAACGATGATGTAAACATCGCGTTACGGCGCGGCAAGACTCTTACATCGTAACCATAACCATCGGCAAACTTACCCGTCTTCTCAGCGCCGCGTAAGTCTTCGTCTGTTGGGTGCCAATGGGTGGTGATGTACTCACCATTGTTAGAATACTCAACCATTGCAGTACGGCCGCCTTGGTCTTTGTTATTGGACAGGCCCGTAATCATCATACGGCCAGCCAGTGCATAAAACGTATGTGGGCCTAATACACCTCCGCTTTTAGCCACAAAATTATCGATGGTTTTATGCAACGTTGGTTTAGCGGGGTCGGTGTGAATATCAAAGATGAAAATTTTATTACTGTCTAGCCCACCTGCCCAAAGATAACGTCGATCATCAGAGAGGCCAGAGTGATGCGCTTCATTGCGGCCACCAACGGATAAGCTATTGATTACTTTTCCATATTTTGGTGAAGCCGGATTTACATCAATGGTCACCATCTTATCTTGTTCGTCACCAAGGCCTTCACGCCCAAGCGTCCAAACATAAACAAAATCTTCTTGTCCTACGATCTTCGCCATATAAGGCGACATGCAAGTTTCATCTGCCAGTGCAGTGTTCATACCGCCGACTAAACAAACCCACAAAAATGCGAGTACACTGAAGCGTTTTACTTTGAAGTAACTTAATAAATTCATTTTTAATCCTCCTGGGGTAACACAATTGCTGTTTCTTATTTTACTTAGGTGCTGCAAACCACTCGCGCCCTTTGAGCATAGCCTTCCAGTATACGCTGGGCAAAATAGCCGCCTTTAACATCCACGCTAGGCGCGTTGGTTTAGTTCCGTCATTCAACCAAGCTGGAAAGGTTGGATTCACTTTTCCGCCGTAACAAAACTCTGCCAAAACAATTTTACCTTTTTCGACTGTGAGTGGGCATGAACCATAACCGTCGTAACTGCTACTCGGCGCCATGCTTTTTAGCGCGTTGCTAATGTTTTGTGCGACTACTGGTGCTTGTTTACGAGCAGCGGCCATCGTTTTCGCATTGGTGGTGTTCGTCACATCACCGGCGCCCCAGATATTAGCGTATTGTTTATGTTGCAAAGAACTCGGGTCAACATCTAACCAGCCAGCAGAGTCACTTAAAACACTATCGCGTATAACATCAAGCGAGCACTGAGGTGGGCAAACATGAATGAAATCAAATTTGGTTTCGACTAAATCATCAGATTCGTCATTGGCATTCGTAAACCACGCCGTTTTAGACTCTCCGTCAATCTTGACTAGATTGTGCATATACTTCATTTGCGCGCCGTATTTATCAATATAGCTTTGCAGAGCAGGCACATATTCAGACACGCCAAACAACACACCACCGGCGTTATAGAATTCGATATCGATATCGGACAAAACACCTTGATCAAGCCATTCCGAACCTGATAGATACAAGGCTTTCTGCGGTGCGCCTGCACACTTAATTGGCATGCCAGGCTGGGTGAAAATCGCCTTGCCGCCCTTCATCTTTTGCACTAACTCCCAAGTGTATGGAGCCAGGTCATAACGGTAATTAGAGGTCACGCCATTTTTGCCCAATGTCTCCTCCAAACCTTCTACTCCAGCCCAGTTAAGCTTTAAACCAGGCGCTACGACGAGCTGCTTGTAAGAAACCGAACTGCCGTCACTCAAAAACACCTGATTGTTTTCAGGGTCAAAAGTAGCAACCGAATTGTGTATCCGTGTTGCCTTGCTTGGAATCAACTCGGCCGTTTTGCGATGTGTGGATTGAGCATCAAAGATACCACCACCCACCATGGTCCAACCCGGTTGATAATAATGGTCTTCAGAGGGTTCAATGAGTGCAATGGAGACACTAGGGTCTCTCTTTAAAAGACTGCTCGCAGTGGCAATACCCGCTGACCCAGCACCAACAATCACAACCTGAAAACTTTGCTCACTCATTGTATACCCCCTCAAAAATGTTGATACATCATCGAACCCGAAAAGCATCTTCGAGTATTTTCATCAGAACGTCAATACGCACATGCCACGGAGGTGCTTACAAACATAATCTTAAGTCGAATCTGATATTCCCATGTAAAACCAGGGCAAAAAAATGAGGCCGGAGCAATAATCGAAATCGGATAATTGGGGCAGGGATAATTAGGGTCAGCAGGATAATTATTACCGATTAAAAGTATTCTTTAAACTAGGAGAGCCTCAAGTCACTCATTAAGGGTTAAGCGATAAATGTGATTCTAAGGCAATAAGTTTGTTGCAGACTCGATATCTAACCAAAGTCGTTTGTCGTGCAGAGGCGTTTCCGGTGGCAGTATGGGATTAGTCAGGAGAAAATCGTCCTGTTACCTGCGTTTGCTTTCCGCAAAGCGTCTACAAAAGCGGAATTGCTAAACAACACCTTATCAAACTCACCGCCTTCAAGGGCTAAGCGAAGCCCAGACTCAATTATTTTGGCAAGTTCCGGTTTCCTTGGTGTTATAAAGATATAAGCAGGCATAGGATAAATAATCATCATGTGCTGCTCAACGGCGAGTCCCGAACTTGGGTATACCGAAGGCTCTTCCCATGGTTCCATGAGCCCGCGTGGGAACATGTCAAAGCGTTTGGCCAACAACATACGATAAAGGAGCCCAATGCTCGGGAGTTCTGTTACATCAAAGCCAGCATGATCTAGAATAGTGGCGTCCGGCCAGCCCGCCCCTTGCCCCATAGTGACTTGCTGCAGCTGCGCCAGAGTTGTGATCCTCGCGAAATTCTCTTGACGGTCCGATGAAATAATGCCGATTCTATGACCTAGTAACCCTTTAAATATGGGTATGCGTATCGGAATTAATGTAGATTCATATTCCTTATTGGTTGCTGCCCAAAATATATCGGAATGCCCCTGCTCTAGCATGCGCACTTCGCGCGCATGCGTACATGTTTTACGTTCGTAATTTATTGAAGCGGTCGCCTTGTGATACGAAAGCGCAAGTACAATAAGTCTATCCATATGTTGATTGCCAATATTGCCGTCGGGCGCACAGAAATTGGTTAACTCGTAGTGACTTGCCGCAGGTGTTTCACTATAGGAAACACTAGGATATACGCAAAAAATCCCACAAAATATAGGTACAAAACCTTTCTTTTTCCGAAATTTGATCATGGATAATTGAAGAAGCAAACATACACCAAGCAATACCTGAATGGTTTTGATTGTTCCAATAGGAAGGGCGTTTGACAATACAGTTAATCCTTTAAAGGCATCTCTTTCAATAAGAATACACCACGAAACGCAAGAGTCGACATGAACTAGGATAATACTTTGAGATAAATGGGAGGCAGAGTGAAGCGTCCGTATATCGACTGCCCCCATATATTTATGAAGACAAAACGAAGAAGAATCGCTTTAATCATGTCAGAATGACTCGAAGAATGAGTTAATGAAACACTCACCAAAGTGTATAAGGATTAGGAATTGAACTCAAAGCCAAACAACTGGAGTCAAAAAATACTGAGTGCCCATCAAAGTAGGCGCCCGAAACCAAATTTAACACCAGGCATCTCTGTGTCAGAGGCCTACGACATTCAAAGTGAGTTTGTACGCGCTCAGGAAAGCCAAATTATTGGACTTAAGGCGGCCATTTCATCCGCTCAAGCGCAAGCGACATTCGCAATGTCGGAACCCGTTTTCGGTGCACTACTGGCAAATTCAGAAATTCAATCTGGTTTCCAATTGTCTGACATGGTGATGCCAATGGTAGAAATCGAAATGGGTTTCCAACTTGGAGCAAGTTTAACTGCGCCATTAAGTATCGTTGATTTCAATCAGGTGTTTATGGGTACATCGATGACAATCGATCTCGCAGAAGTTGCATTTGAGGGCAGACCGAGCGGCCCTGATCTGATTGCCAGCAATGCAGCAGGTGGTCGGTTTCTCCGAGGGCCCATATTTCACTGTAACGATCCTAACGAAGTGGACGTTGAACTGAGCTACGAGGGTGATGTGATCAATGCAGGGCGCAGTGGTGACATTGGAGATCAAAGAGAACTTGCAATTTGGCTCGTGAACCGTGCGCTGGCACTAGGCTATGAGCTTCGATCTGGCATGCATATCATGACCGGAGCGCTAGGGCAGATATTGCCAGCAAAATCTGGTAACTATCAGGCGCGATATGGTGATCATGGAGTGTATGAGTTTCGACTAGGTTGATTCAAAATTATCGTATCAGTTCAGAGCACCCTCCCCAAAGATGATACTACGCGAGGCAAGACGCTTATAACGCAGACTCATGGTACCGGCATCCATGAGACAAACACTAAAGGCCCGGCGCCGACGGTTTGATTGATTAACGCCACTGCCATGCAGTGTCCAGGGGTTAAGTAATACCACTTCACCAGCCTCGAGAATGAGAGGTAATCGGCGCGGGTGTTTATCAAAGTCTTTCGCCATCTTGGCTGTTAAAAAACCACTCGGATGATCAGGGTTAAACAGGCTGTGCTGAGTTCCGGGAATAATTTCGACACAGCCATTTTCCTCGTCGGCTGAATCCAGCGCCGTGTAGATGGTGAGTCGCGGATCCCTGTCGAGTGCGCGCCAACGATCCTGATGAAGGGGCAAAAAAGTACCCTTTCCAGCAGGCTTGTTCATAAACATGGCTCTAAAAGCCGCAACGGGCGCTTCACCATAAAAGTGGCGTGCTGCTTCCTCAAAAACAGGTAACTGCATATAGGCGAGAAATACCGGATCCCTCTCGAGCAGTTGAATTTTGCGATAATTGAGGGTTTTGCCTTTATGACCACGGGTCTGCTCGCCTGCGGAATCATAGCCCCCGTCACTAGAATCCAGTTGCATCAACATGCGGTCGTAGTCGAGATTAGCCTTACCAAGCATGATCTCATCGATACGTGTCTGCATCGCTTTTAATGCTTCATCAGGCACTATTCGGCCAAGGCGTAAATAGCCCTCCCTATCAAATTCATGCCATTGTGCGTCAGTGATGTCGTTCATAAGGGTTAGGCTTATTAAATTTTAGTGGGAGGCAATTTCTTTTCTCGTCAAACCAATCAAGCGATCAAGTATTCTTTCACCATCATGACGCAAGCCGCCATGATCGTATTCGTTTGTCACCCATAATGAAATGCCTTTGATCTTGGCCGCGGTTTCTTCTGAAAACTTCCGCTCGACCAACATATCGTCATAGTAAATCGCGGCCGCTACGGGAACTTCATTTTTAGCCAATTGATCAAAATCATAGAGACAGGGCCAATCTTTATATTGCGCCAAAATCTCTGCAGCTTCTTTAAGCGGTCTCAGATATTTATAATCATCAAACATCCAAGAAAAAACCATCTCTCCTACAAAGTAAAAATCTTGCTCCTTGGGTTTAATATCAAATTCAGGCAATGTATTGTGCACTCTCTCCGCTGACCAGTTAGACGCAAATTGATGGCAATAAATTGATTCATGCATGATGGCAAATAGTGGATTGGTTTCAAAGGACTGACTGTTTTCGAATGCGCGTAAAAAAGAATAAGCCAGCTCTTTGCCTCTTGACGTCACAACAAAAGCTTCCAACACCAGATAGTGTAAGTTTTCGAACCCCCCCACAAAACCAAAGCCCATACCATACTGCTGAAATCTTCTCGCAGTCAAACGCCCTCCCCCTGGTAGTTGCACATCGTTTTCAAGTAAATATTCTACGATCGCTTTGATGCTCAAAACATCTTCGGGGTAGCGTTCGTAATAGGCTTTATTGCGAATCAACACTCTGGGATAAGTGTGCTCATACACTCGGTCAGCTTCGCCCTCTGTGATGGGCAGTCCACCCGTCAGAAAAACCTCACGTAAACCTTCAGGTGCTGCTGACAAATATCGAGTGATACAAAAACCACCATAGCTTTGCCCAAGAACCGACCACGTCTCATCTCCAATCAATTGTTTACGGATCATTTCACAATCACTGACGATTGAGTCTGCTCTAAACTTCTTTAGGTGCTCAGCTTGTTCTTGAGGACTATTAAACAAGCTCATTGATTGACATGTGATGGGACTGCTTTTGCCCGTACCACGTTGATCCAAATACAAAATACGAAATTCTTTTAACGCACGCTTCATCCAACCTTCGTTGAACAATGGTCGAGGCGAAGGAAATCCGGGTCCGCCCTGAAGGTATAGAATAAAAGGGAGGTTTTCATCCTTCTTACTCAAAGACACCACCTCTCTGGCAAAAATAGTGATTCTCGAAGACGAAGGTTGATTGTGATCTAAGGGGCATTCGAAATAATGTTCTTTAAAATGCAAACCTGGTATTTGATATTCATGCTCAGTCATGCTTTTCCCTTTATTCCTTGTCCCTTTATTCTTTGTGACGAAGATTGTATCAGACAAGAGAAAAAGGTCAGACAACTACATGTGAATGAATCCATGTGAATGAGCCGCGACCCATAAAGAGTAAATATTAAACTGAACCGTAACGATCTTGTTATGCAAGGTTATTTGGCACAGAAATATCCCTCCAAATAGCTTAACTTTTAATCCAGCAGCTTCTAATGTTGATAACATCTCTCCTCAATATCCATGATAAGTACAAGATTAAGTATTCAATCACGTCGGAGATATCTACATTGAAAATTTTCATCCTTTGCCTTCTGCTCATGTCCTCAGCGACATATGGTGCAGAACAAATCATCCGACCTGCGTCAATTGCAGTTCAGTTAACAGAAATCCCAAAACTTGATGGTGTTATCAACAGCGACCCAGCATGGCGCAGCGCCACACCAATGACAAATTTCTGGCAAGTGCGACCGGTTCAAGGGGCGCCAGCGAGTCAGAAGAGTGAGGTCTATGTGGCCTTCACCAAAGATACGCTCTACATTGCAGCTATGCTCTTTGATCAGAGCGTCTCAGGAATACTCGTCACTGACAGCCGTAGAGATTCTGAGTTGGATGAAACCGATAGCTTCCAAGTGGTGCTAGATACCTATAAGGATGGTCAAAATGGGCTAGTCTTCGGCACCAACCCTGCTGGTATACAGTATGACGGCCAAGTGAGCCAAGGTGGAACAGCCGCTTTTGGATCTGGTGTGGGGGGCTTTAACCTAAACTGGGATACCAACTGGGAAGTACAAACTAAAATTACGCCTGAAGGTTGGAGCCTAGAAATGGCAATCCCCTTCAAATCCCTTCGCTACGGCGCTGATGAAATACAAACCTGGGGGATTAACTTTCAGCGTAATATTCGCAGAAACAATGAGATTGCTTACTGGGCGCCGCTTGCTCTCCAACATAATCTGTATCGAGTATCAGATGCAGGATCCATCAGCGGTATTAAAGTCCCTTCGCAGAGGAATCTTAAGATAACCCCCTACGGACTTGGTAAAAGTGTTACCGGGGGTAGTCGACCAAGCGACACGGACTATGAATTTGGGTTCGATGTAAAATACTCTATTACCCCAAGTTTGACCTTGGATGTCACATACAACACCGACTTTGCGCAGGTTGAAGCTGATGAACTCCAGGTCAATCTGGACCGGTTTAGTATCTTTCTTCCTGAACAGCGTCCATTTTTCCTCGAGAACGCAGATCAATTTATCGTCGGCCAATCACAGCAGATTGAGCTTTTTTTCAGTCGACGAATTGGCATCGCAGCAAATGGTTCTGCTATCCCCATTACTGGAGGCCTCAGAGTCTCTGGGAAAATTGGCGACAAAACCAATGTTGGTTTTCTCACAATGAGATCCGATGCTGTGGCAGGGGTTGCACCGGAAAATGATTACACTGTAGCAAGGGTCAACAGAGAGTTTGGCAATAATGGAACAATTGGCGCCATATTTGTTAATCGAGAAGGCGACGGCAGCATCAGTGGCAACAAAGAAGATGATTACAACAGAACCTATGCTATCGATGGCCGAATGGGTATTGGCGCTAACGGTAATATTTCCGGATTCCTAGCCAAGACAAAAACACCTGGGTTAACAGGGAAAGATCACTCCTTTAGAATTCAAGGGAGCTACAATTCGGAAAAGTGGATCAACCGTATAAATTATGCGGAGGTTGGAGCAGATTTTAATCCTGAAGTTGGCTTTCTTCGGCGTCGGGACTACCGTCATCTTCAGATATTTAGTTTACGCCGATATCGACCTAAAGAATTGTGGGGACTGCACGAGCTCAGACCACATATTTCCTATAGCACTTATCGCAAATTCGACGGCTATCACACAACCAGTTTCACCCATGTGGACAATCACTGGGAGTGGAGAAATGGTTATGAAGTACACACAGGTATGAACTTTTTCCACGAAGGTGTACAGACCCCCTTCGATATCGTTAGCGGAGTGACGGTTGATGCCGGTGAATATGACGACAAGGAAATTGCTGTTGTGTTCACGACGGATCAAAGCGCGCAGCTCAGCTTAAGTATTGGATTCAAAGATGGCGGATTATTCGGTGGCGATCGATTTTCTGCAGAACCATCAATCAAGTATCGCGTTGGTGACAAATTCACCTCAGAACTTTCCTGGAATCACAATAATGTTGACCTTGGTCCCGGCAAAGAATTTACCGTTGACGTCGCGCGACTAAGGATGACCTACTCCTTTACACCAAAAATGGCCCTACAGGCTCTGGTACAGTACGACAAGCGACAAGACCTTACAGCGACCAATCTGCGATTCTCATGGCTAGTAACAGGTGATTCAGGCCTCTACATCGTTTACAACGAAGTAGACGACGGTCGACTGCTCGGCATCGCGAAACCACGCAAAGAGTTCATATTAAAATACAGCTACTTATTTGATCTGTTTAAATAACAAAGGTTATCACCGGAGCAACCCACACATGATCATGAATGAAATTGGTTTCTACACACTCGCCGGAGCACCGAACTCTCCGCGAGATTTAATTGAAGAGGTAAAAGCTGCTGAAGATATGGGTCTTGGGGCGATGTTTATATCCGAACGATTCAATATAAAAGAAGCTGCAACCTTAAGTGGTGCAGCCGCCGCTGTATCTGAACGTATGGGTATCGCAACAGCCGCGACTAACCACAATACGCGCCATCCACTTGTGACTGCATCTTATGCCATGACAATGCACAAAATGACTGGGGGGCGATTTTCGCTAGGCCTTGGCAGAGGCATTGCACCACTCTTTGATGCCATCGGTTTACCGCAAATTACCACTGCGCAGTTAGAAGATTTTGTATCTCTAATGCGCCGCTTATGGCGCGGAGAAACCATTCTTGGTCACGATGGCCCTGCTGGAAAGTTTCCATACTTAAGCCTTGGGCCCGAATTCGCCGAGCATATCCCAATGACTTTCACCGCCTTCGGACCAAACTCCCTCGCCCTCGGTGGTCGAGTATTTGACGCTGTCGTGCTTCACACATTTTTTACTGAAGAAACCACTCGCCGCTGTGTTAAATCAGTGAAACAAGCAGCGGAACAGGCCGGTCGAAACCCTGATGAAGTACGAGTGTGGTCATGTTTTGCAACCATCGGTGATCATCTACCTTATGAGCTTAGGTTAAAAAAACTTGTAGGCAGGATGGCAACTTATCTGCAAGCTTATGGCGATCTGATTGTAAAAACTAATGATTGGGACCCTGCAATACTGAAAGCTTTCAGGAAGGATGCGTTTGTTAGCGGTTTCAGGGGCGCAATAGATCAAAAGGCAAATACGCAAGAACTAGAACATGTTGCCTCCTTGATTCCCGAACTCTGGCTCGAAGCTGCGGCAACCGGCACTCCCGAGAACTGCGCTACTCGCATACAAAAAGAGTTCGATTTTGGTTGTGATGGCGTCATCATGCATGGCGCCTCTCCCGACCAGCTAGCACCCATCGCAGAAGCATATACACATATACGCCACGCCGAACAATTTACAGCACTATCAGCAAACCCAGCTGGATATAGCCAGGGATAATTGAAGCCGGAGGATATTTAGGGTCGGAGTAAAAATTACATTGCCTTGGTTCTTAAAACGCTGCTTCTTTCTCAGACCGGCGACAATATCGCGAACTGGCATCATTTTGAATAGAATCTATTGCGGCAAAATTGATGCGGGAAGAGTAATTTTTTGTGAATTTTACTCCGACCCTAATTATCTTTTCGACACTAATTATCTTTTTGGGTGTCCGGTATCTGTAAATGTTCGACAAAGTAGTTTGTCATCATGCTGCGCAAATGCAGTGACGTTCCCTCACCAGCAACAATCTCATGACGCCGGTTGGGGTATGGCATGAAGTCAAACTGGCGATTGTGTTTAATCAGTTCGTCGATCAGTCGTTCACTGCCCTGGTAGTGCACGTTGTCGTCCCCGGTACCATGCACGAGTAGCAGCTTCCCCTCAAGTTTGGCCGCGTGGGTAATGGCTGACGCTTCGTCGTAAGCATCGGCGTACTGCGTCAACAAGCCTGAATAACGCTCTTGGTAAATGGAGTCATAGAGTCGTTTGTCAGGTACTGGCGCAATTGCAATACCTACTTGATATTGTTGGGGATAGCGAAACAGCTGATTGAGCGTTGTGGAACCACCGCCAGAGTGTCCCCACATACCTACCCGGGTACGGTCGATATAAGACCAGCGCTCACAAATGGCGGTCAAGGCATCGGATTGGTCTTGGTAGCTAATACAACCCCCATCTCCATAGATGGAACGACGCCAGTCGTGTCCTCGCGGTGCACTCGTTCCTCGGTTGTCGACAGAGGAAACAATGAAACCCTGCTGGGACATTAGCAAATGCCAGAGAGTGACATGTCCAAACCAGACATCGCGGACCGTTTGCCCGGCGGGTTCGCCATACACATAATTGATAATAGGATACTGCTGGCCAGGATCAAAATTAGGTGGCCGAAGCATGTAGCCGTCGAGCCGCAGTCCATCGCGCGCCTTCACCGAGTAGAACTCGAGTTCACCCAGTCTCAGCAGCGCCAACTGTTCAACCAGCTCCACGTTGTCTTCAAACACATGCTGTGTAGCATGGTCAGGCAAGGAAATAAGACTGTAGGTGGGTGGACTTATGAAACTAGAATGGGTGTGTATAGCCCAGCGCCCATCTGCTGACACCTTGTAGCCGTTGGTACCTGCCAAATGAGGAGGTGTTACCTGCTCCATTTCACCACTACCATCTAAACGCGTCCGCTGTAGGTAGCGCTGCGATACATTGTCTGGCGAGGCAATGAAGTAGAGCCAACCGCCCATTTCATCCAATGACACCATCTCGATCACATCGAAGTCACCCGGTGTCAGGTCAGTGAAGGTCTTGCCATCACGAGACACGAGATAGATATGCTTCCAGCCGTCGCGTTCACTCTGCCAAAGAAATGCCTCAGAACTTTCAAGCCATTTGGGCGCTTTCAGCAATTCAATAAAAGTGTCTTCGCGCTCAACGAATACTTCGCTCAACTTGCCGTTCTGCGCATCTGCGTAGAAGACCTTGTTCGTATCCTGTTTGCGATTCAACTGTTGAATCAGTACCTGTTCGCTATTGTCTGCCCAGTTCATGCGCGGCACATACATCTGCGCGGGTTCACCCGGCAGGGTCACCCAGACTGTTGTCGCGCTGACCAGCGATACAATCCCAATACGCGCCGCAGCATTCTCCTCACCCACCTTGGGATAGGGAATGGCACTGACAGTGGGATACAGCGCGTCTGTATTATTGATAATCAAAAAATCTTTAGCGGCATGAGTGTCGAGCTGCCAGTAGGCAATACGCTCACTATCGGGGCTCCAGCGGAAGCCCGAATGCAAACCAAACTCCTCTTCGTAAGCCCAGTCAAACAAGCCGTTGATCACTGTTTCTGAAGCATCAATGGTCAAGGCTTTAACCTTGCGGCTATGCAGATCTTGCACGTAGAGATTGTTCTGCCAAACATAGGCGAACTGCAGACCATCCGGAGAAAATTCGCCATACATCATCTCGCTGAGGGCGGGTCTGTCGCCGCCCAGCTGCCAAAGATCACCATCAGCACGATTTAAAACCCAGTAATCACCACGGCTTTTTATGCGCCATACATACTCGGCGTTAGTCTGTACCAGCAGTTTGGATTTGTCGTCAGACCAAGTGTAGTTGTCAACCACTAGGGCCGCATCAGCACCTTTGGGGGTAAGTTGCTCCAGCGATACCAAAATGCTGCGATCCAGTGTGGCCGGATCGTATTGCACGATTTCCTCATAGATTTTGATATCGTCACCATAGCGGTCTTTCTCAAGCTCTGCGCCGTCAAAACCCTTCGCTGTCTCCAACGCGGTAAAGGTGGCGCTTTCTTCTTGCCAACGCACTGGGCCTGGCCGCTTCGCATTGTAATCGTATTCCTTGAAAATGGCTTCATTGGTCAGCAACATGCCGTTACCCTCTGCAACTTAAATAAATGGAACATCTGGCTCTACGCACGCAACTAAACACGACGACAACAGCGCACATTTTATCAGCTTCAATAAACATGTACCTTGAGTACACGATTGGAAGAGTATGTAATAGTTAGAAAATCGCTAACATTTCTTCAAGTGCTTTCATTTGGCCACCAACGGCAGATGAAGGAACAAGAATCGGCGTTTTAATACCGGCATCAAACCAGGCTTCAACGCCATCACGAACGGCCGTCGCTGAACCAAACAAAGTGGTGTCGGCAAGCCATTTATCTGTCAAGAAACCAGGGATTTGGTCATACTCTTTGTTGGTAATTGCTGTTTCTATAGCTTCCATTTCCTCCGTATAGCCTGCTTCTTTCCAATAATTTCGATAGTTAGGTAATAACACATAGGATGAAAGCGTTTTACGATTTACAGCCTTGGCAGCCTCTATGTCATCAGAGATACAAGTAGGAATCATGTCGCCAATAAAAAAATCATCGCTTTGTCTTTTATCACTTGAAATCACCGATAGAGATTCCTGCATATGTGAGCGTGCGCCATTAGCAAATACCATCCCGTCACCAATTTCTTCAGAGAGGGCAATCATTTTCTTTCTAAGTGTTGCTAGGACAATAGGAGGTAATTCTCCAACACGTTTTACTGATTTTAATTCTTCGACAAAATTTCTTGTATCACTTAATGGCTTGCCTGCGCTCAGACCTTTTTGTTTGAGCGCAGGCGCATGGCTCACGCCTACACCAAACTTAAATCGTCCTTTTGAAACTTCATGAATAAAAGACACAGTCTGGGCATAGTCTGAAGCCTGCCTGAAGTAAATTGGCATGATGGAAGTACCAAAGTGAATTTCATTGGTAGCAAATGCCAGCGCTTCGCAAAGCGCGAGGGAATCTCCTAAGCTTGGTCCATAGATTCCACTAAAGCCTTTTCTTTCTATTTCTTTTGCTACTTCTATAGTGGCTAAACGTCGGCCTGGGACGGCCGCAAGACTGATGGCTGGCATTCTTGTCACAATGATCTCCTTTAAAAATAATTTGCTAAAGTGTACACAACCCATGAGTAAAAAAGGAACGCAAATAATTTTCTGATGAATATTTCGAATTTGCACTCGTGATTCAAATCGAATTACACTCAGAACAATATTTTTTCATACCACTACCTAGTGAGTATCCATAAACTAAAAACGTCGGGCTACCTGCATTGTAAGTGATTGAAAGTATTACCTAACATATAAATTATTTTGCAAATTTCAGCCGAATTTGGCTATTTCTGAACGGGAACTACCTAGGAAGACATGATGAAAATCTCGACACTAATGAGTTACTCCTCCGGTTACATAGGGGCGACAAAAGAAATCATTGAAATGGAAAAAGCCGGGCTCGACGTGGTTTG
Source organism: Flavobacterium sp. (assembly GCA_047616645.1). Taxonomy (GTDB): domain Bacteria; phylum Pseudomonadota; class Gammaproteobacteria; order Pseudomonadales; family Azotimanducaceae; genus JAHRVQ01. The sequence continues at coordinate 29,580 of JBLHIH010000025.1, forward strand.
GGTGCCGGAGGTATATACTTTTGACGCGGTCAGTGCCATGGGATATATCGCAGCTCTCACGGACAAACTCACCATCGCCTCGGGCATCCTCAACATCTATAGTCGAACTCCCTCCCTTATGGCAATGACTGCAGCTGGAATTGATGCGCTCTCAGAGGGTCGCTGTATCTTAGGTCTAGGTGCTTCCGGCCCACAGGTCATCGAAGGTTTTCATGGCGTGGCTTATGATGCCCCAGTGACTAGAATAAGAGAGATCGTTGATATCTGTCGAAAGGTTTGGTTAAGAGAAGAAAAACTAAACCATCAGGGTAAGAAATATCAAATACCCTTACCTGCCGATCAAGGCACTGGGCTAGGTAAACCCTTAAAAATCATTAATCATCCTTACAGAGAGGAAATCCCAATAGCGCTCGCAACCTTGGGTGACAAAAGTGTTGAAATGACCGCGGAAATCGCTGACATCTGGCTACCTGCCTTTTTCATGGCAGAGGGAGCCGAAGCCGTTTGGGGTGACGCGATTAAGCGCGGCAACGCGAAACGCGATCCAGCGCGGGCACCACTGGAAATTTACGCAGGCGGCTCCGTCGCTATAGGAGAAGGTCTTGATGCATACAGGGACATGGCGCGCCCAGGCATCGCCCTCTATGTTGGAGGTATGGGAGCTAAGGAAAAGAATTTTTACAATCAAATTTTCAGGAAATATGGTTACGAAAACGAAGCAGAAGAAATTCAAAACTTATACCTCTCGGGCAAGAAGTCCGCAGCTGAAGCAGCTATACCTCAGAGTTACATTGACGCGACTTCACTTGTGGGTAGTGAGAGCTTCGTAAAGGATAGACTTCAGGTTTACAAAGAAGCAGGTGTTACGTCACTCAACGTTAGCTTCTTAGGGAAAACAAGTCAGGAAAGGGTCTCACAGTGTGACGCGCTGAAAAATATTATTGAAAAAATATAGTCAATAAAACATTGGATCACCTCAGTGGCTGATACTCTCAGCCACAAATGTTCCTACATTATCCTCTCATTCACTAGATAATTTGAGTTTCTACTGTGCTGCCAATACTTGATTTCAAAAATTTCCTACAATCAGCCGATAGCCCAGAGGCTAAGGAGTTTTGTCACAACTTGGTTCAAACCTGCCACGAAACCGGGTTCTTTTATTTGACTGGACACGGGATTAATACTGAACAAAACGCAAGCGTCATCGCAATGGCACGCCAATTTTTTGCCCTGCCCGAGGAAGACCGTCGCGCGATTGCCATAGGTAAGTCGCCCCATTTTCGAGGTTACACGATTCTTGGTGATGAACTGACTCAGGGTAAGCGTGATTGGCGCGACCAAATCGACATTGGTCCAGAAGAACAAGCCCACGTTCTGAGTAAAGATGACCCACCCTGGCTAAGATTAATCGGCCCTAATCAATGGCCTGTAGCGATGCCAGAAATGCCTGATATAGTGACAAACTGGGCAGAAAGAATGAATCATATATCGATGGAATTGTTTCGGGCTTTGGCCATTGGTCTTAGACATCCCTACGACTATTTTGATCACCTAATGACACCGAATCCCTATTTCAGAATCAAAATATCACGCTATCCCATCCAGCATAACCCGAAAGACGCAGGGCAAGGATTGGGGCTCCATAACGATTCAGGATTGTTCACTTTCATCATGCAAAACGAAGTAAGCGGCTTGCAAGTTGAGCGCGACGGGCAGCTTCAAACCATTGAGCCGATTCCCGGCGCCTTCATCGTCAATTTAGGCGAGATGTTTCAAATTGCCACCAGCGGTTATCTCAAAGCAACCAAACATCAAGTTGTCAGCCCAGCGCTTGGCACAGAAAGAATATCAATTGCCTATTTTATGAATCCACGCCTCGACGCTGCTTTCCAGCCGATCCCTTTGCCAGCTGACATAAGTGCTAAAACCGACAGTGGCCAGAATGCCGACTTGAATGACCCTATCTATAATGTATTTGGCGAGAATACTTTGAAGATTAGAATGCGCTCGCATCCAGACGTCGTTTCTGCTCACTATCCTGAGATGAAAAAACCTTAATTTGCTAATTTACACCAAAGCAGACAAATCTATTTTTGGAAATGCTCCTACACGAATTTTATATACCGAAACCTTGAAAATAACGCAGACCAATTACTTTTCGCCACTACTTACTAAAACAAAAAAGGACAAGCAAATTGCGATTAACCCCTATCGAACGAGACCAACTCAGCCCGAACCAACAAGAGGTCCTCAATAGTATCGAGCAGGGACCAAGAGGTAAGGGAGGCTCTGGCATCGGCATGATCGGCCCCTTTGGAGCATGGGTAAGATCACCTGCTGTTGGGCACTCCGTCCAAGCTTTAGGTTCGGCCATTCGATTCGGCTCTTCGCTGCCTAAAAACATAATGGAGGTCGCCATTTGTACTGTAGGTGCGCATTACAAATCAAAGTTTGAGTTCTCTACCCACAGACGCTTGGCAATCCGCGCGGGTGTTGACGAATCACTACTCGACACACTGGGCGCCACTGGGACAGCAGCTTTTCAAGATAGGGAGATAACATCACACAAGGTAGCACTAGAATTACTTGAAAATCACCGCATTACTGATACTACCTATACTGAAGGCATTGCCGCCTTTACAGAGAATGGCATGATCGAATTGGTCGCAACCGTCGGATACTACTGTTTGATCTCTCTAACATTGAATGCATTTGAAATACCACTCGAAGACGGGATGACTGACCCCTTTCCAGAAAATTAAGCTACCTTAGATTTGTCACCAAATTGTAGATCAACCATTCTGGCGTAGATCGGTTCTCTTGAGATCAGCTCTGTGTGTCGACCTACCGCTAATATTTTTCCTTGATCCATGACAACAATGCGATCAGCTTCTAGTACGGTTGAGAGTCGATGTGCAATCACCATCGTCGTTCGGTTCTGCTGCAAGACGTTCAAAGCCTCTTGAACCAAGCGTTCACTCTCGGCATCGAGCGAGCTGGTCGCCTCGTCCAATAATAGTATTGGTGGGTCTTTAAGAATCGCCCTTGCAATGGCGAGGCGTTGCTTCTGGCCGCCAGATAGCCTTGCGCCTTTCTCACCAAGATAGGTGTCGTAGCCTTCAGGCAGTCTCTCGATAAATTCGTGGGCCGACGCAGCTTTCGCGGCGTCTACAACCTCCTCGTCCGTCGCATCGGGTCGACCAAAACGAATATTGTCTATGGCCGTGGCGCCAAAAATGACAGTTTGTTGCGGTACAATACCCACCCTCGCGCGAATGTCTTTAGGGTCGGCTTTCATGATGTCCACATCATCGACTTTAATCGTGCCACTTTCGAAATTATAAAAACGCAGTAGCAGTTGAAAGATCGTGCTCTTACCCGCACCGGAAGGCCCTACAAAAGCGACGTGTTCTCCCGGCGCGATATTCAAGGTGAAGTCATTCGCGGCAAGCGTATCCGGCCGAGATGGATAGGAGAAGCTAACCGCATCGAAACTCACCGAACCTTTTGATTCAGGTAATGCAATGGGGTTCGCCGGGGTTTTAATTGCGGGTTCCATTTCCAGCAGTTCTGCTAGTCGTTCCATCGCACCTGCTGCACGCTGTAATTCGCCCCAAAATTCGCTTAATGCACCACCAGAAACACCAACAAAAATTGCATACAAAACAAACTGACCAAGCTCACCGCCGGAAATATTACCCTCAAGTACTTCGTTAGCACCGATCCACAAGACAAAAATAAGCGAACCAAAAACACCACTCATGGCAACAGTTGTGAATAGAGCGCGCACTCGGATTCTTCTTACTGCAGTAACAAAACTGTCTGTAACGGCACTACTAAACCGGCGACTCTCTAACGCTTCAGCTGTAAACACCTGCACTGTTTCAATAGCATTCAAAATTTCAGCCGCATGCCCACTGGCATCTGCCACTCGATCTTGCGTGTCTCGAGATAATTTTCTAACCCAATGTCCGATAGCGACGATAGGGATAATGATAATGGGCAGTACAATTACCAGGATGCCCATAAGCTGCAAGTTCGTAAAGGCTAGCAAAATAAGCGCACCGACAAACTGAATAGTCGATCGTAATAAAATAGATATACCGACACCGGATATTGATTGGATCAGCGTTGTATCCGCTGTGAGTCGGGACAGTACTTCACCGATTCGTGTGACTTCAAAGAACGTTGGATCCATTCGAATAACATGACGGAACACTTTATCGCGAATATCGGCCACAACTCGCTCGCCTAACCACCCCACGAAGTAGGCTCTGGCAGCACCGAAAACACCAATAACCAGTGCAAACATCAACAGAACAAAGAAGTAACGATCGACATTCGCCGCATCTTCTACCGAAAAACCATGATCAATCACATTGCGCACAGCAACCGGCATAGCCAGAAGTGCAGCCGAAGAAACAAGCAAGGCCAAGATTGCCAACATCAATGTGCCTTTATAGGGCGCGATGAAGGGTATGAGCATCTTAAGAGGACGAACGGATTTACCCTTCGCCCGCTCTTCTGTAATCGGTTCAGACATGGGTTTATTTATACTACTGGTGCGAGCAGGCCAGTTTATAGATGCTGATTCTGTGAGTCCAGCGCTGGGGTGGTGCTTAGGCCTATATGCAGGCATAAAACCTATAGATAGTGAAGAATGGCGGCGAATAATATCGTCCCAATATTATTGCCAAACAGATACTGACATTACCTCATCAATTACCTGCAGGATTTTTCGACCAAAGTGCTATGACCTGCTGGAAAAAATAAACATCATGCAAATTAAGGCCTTAAATATGGATTTCGGACAGATTCACATGCCGTTATATACAGGTTTGTTTGCTGCAGCAATGATGATACTGCAGACGGTACTGATGGCATTGGTTATCGCACGACTTGGGAAATCGAACGTGCCGATTGGTACGGGTGGTGAGGATGCGATTGAGAAAAATGTTCGAGCACACGGCAACCTGGTAGAAAATGCGCATATGTTTCTGATTGGCTTGGCTTTGATTGAGCTGATAACGGGCGGCAATATGTGGGTGCTAGTCCTTGGCTGTGTCTTTCTTACGGCAAGACTCTCGCATGCCGGAATTCAATGTTGATAGAGCACAGACGCATGCTTCCATGGATCGTCTCGAGGCTTGGTTACTAGAGAATGATGCTATTTTATGGATAGAGCATGATCTTAAACTGGCGCAGACTTTGCGCTTGTCCCCGGCGGTTTATCAGTAGCCTCATCCCAATAGACGGCAATACCTTAACAGAAGGAAAATAATTCACTTGGCTGAAAACTGGCTTGTAAATCTTAGCCAGTAAGCGGTAACTCATTTTTCGAACAGTGATCTAATCGCCTTGAAAGCTGACGGATCTGTAAATATGCCAAAGTGATTAACACCCGGCAAAATAGCAACTTCAATTCCTGACGTCGCGTCTTCAAACAATGCTTTCAATTTACCGGTATCTATCGCTTCATCTTCCTCACCCACCAATACAAGTACTTTGTCACCCATTAATGTAATGTCACTAACATAATCGTATCTAGGATGATAAGACGTATTGAGCCGATAAGAATAGGACAGGGTTTCCGTCCCATCCCAAAATTTCTCAGGCTTGTTGAACTCAATTATCGGCAAGCCATTAAAACCACTTATGCCAACAGCGTTCAACGCCAGTAAACCGTACAAGCGATTTTGATTTACGTTTGCCCAACCCCCAGCATCACCTCCCTTAACGCTCGGCGCCAAGGGTATTACAGGCGCCAGTAAAACATAACCATTGACTACATCAGCATATTTACCACCAGCAAAACGAATTGCTAGGCCAGCGCCACTGGAATGCCCGCCAAGATAGATTTCAGCCTTTTCACCTTGGTCGCGCGCGAATGAAATCAGATCCGCAATATCGTCTTCCAATTGACCGATATAATCAACATCGCCACGTCTCACACCAGACAGGTAGTGGCCTCGTAAATTTGGCATATACACTTTTGCCAAACCACTACTGCTGATAGCTTGTGCCAGTGCGTGATAGGCAACACTGTGGTATGAAGATCCATGAAAGAAAAATAGCTGTTTCTCCGATGTCGAATCATAGAATCGATAGGCCAATTGCGAACCGTCGCGCGCTTTAAATCGGCGAAGTTCCGGTAGATCTGCTGGCTGCTGATAAGAGGCGGAAAATCCGAAAACGTTAGCCTCCGATGTAACTTTTGTAGCCGGAGTTAACACAAAGTAAATTGCAGTGGAGAGAAAAACTATCCCCACTAAAAAAAAACCCACCAGTAACATCTTGACAATATACATAAACTCTTAAACCTTATTTTTGGTGCAAACTGAATAAATCGGCAAGGATAAGGCCAGTAGCACCTGTTCATTTATTGGATTACGCGAGGGCAATCGCCTCTGCTTGCACTTGAACTCGCTCAAGGTAACTCTGCACATTACCTACTTGTCTCTGCATCGGAGAACCATCGATCAATGCCGTGATTAGCCGCACTCGTAGTGCAACTTCATCATCTAATAGACTAGGTTTCATTTCCCGCAGTGCGCTTTCAAGGGCAAGATAGAAATCTCTATAGATAGTCCGATAGAGTTGTTTGTATGACTTGTTGTGCATTGCCAAAGTGCCCAAGGTAGAAAAAAGCACACCACTATCACCACGCCAACGCGTGACCAGATTCAGAACGATCGCTCGAAATGCATCATCAGCGGTATCCCATTTTTGGCGGAGCGATCGAATGGTCAACACATCATTGGCAGCCTCTTGTTCAATAACATGTACGATTAGCGCCTCACGGGTTTTAAAATAATACTGTAGATTACCCAGTTTAATACCCAGGGTATCCGCCAGTTCACGCATCACAAACGCTTCATAACCACGCTCTACTAAGTGTTTGCGTGCCTCTTTTACAATCCGATCTCGCGTGGATGTACCCTTGTTCGTGATTGGCTGTTCTGTTTTTTTCATTTTAGGTCATTGACTTATTAGGTTGCCGACCTAATAATACCCAACTATTCGAATAACTGAAAGGATTATCATGCAAATCACCGCGGCCACCGAAGAACTTAAAGATACATTCTCGAAAGACATTCCAGAACTCGTCTGGGCGACTGGTCCAGTTTCCTACGATTACCACTTTGCTGATCGAGACCTGTTTGATGCCATTGTGCTGGGTTCTTGGCATCAAAATGGCACTTTATTCGCGGCAGATGCGTCTAACCTTGCTGTCGAAAATGGAGAGCTCATGGGCATAGAGATTGGCATGCCCGGAGAAGAATTCAGAACAAGACAGGATGCCCTCGGCCCGGTCTGGAAGAACCTTGTTGACAAAGGTCACATTAATGCGGGCGACATTGCTGGTGTGTTGCAGCGATCAGAATATGCGAGCTGGCTTAACCCGGAAATCCAAGCGGACACTTACTACATTCATGCAATCTCTGTAAAACCAGAGTTCCGTGGTAAGCGGGTGGGCTATCACTTAATGAAGCGCGCGATTAGTGCTGCAAGTGAAGGCGGTTTCACCAAACTGCAACTGGATGTTTTGTCCGACAACCCCGCTGTTGAATTTTATCGGGCGATTGGATTCGAACTTCTCGCAGAGACGCGCGCGCCTAAACCCTCGGCTTTTGGCGTACCACCGGAATATCGCATGGGGATGACCCTGTAATGGGCAATCTTCTGTATCGCCTGATCAACCCTCCTATTCGCAGCCTTCTACGTTCCCCATTCCATGGTTTGATGAGCAAAAACACATTGCTGTTGGAATTCACCGGTCGTAATTCCGGTCGTTCATTGTCCACGCCAATCAGCTACTACCTAAGTAAGCAAACGGCACATTGTTTTACCTCCCGATCTTTTAGCTGGTGGCGGAACCTGACGACAGGAGTACAAGTGCAACTAGTCATTAAGGGAAAAAAATGGCAAAGCATTCCGATCGTGGAAATAGACGATGATGAACTCATGCGCGCGCAGCTTGATGCATTTTTGCGGGCAGTACCCAGGGATGCAGCTCACGCAGGTGTATTGTTGGATAATAATGGCCATCCGGACCACGATGATATTTGTCGGGTTATTCCAGATATGGTTTACCTTCAATTTTCATTGGAACACATTCGTGACTAAACGTTTTAAGTCCCAACAAGAGATAGATGCCTTTCTGGGGCAGCCACGACTCGCGATGTTGATATATCGAGGTTCGCGTCCAGCACCTACCGGGGTACCAGTCTGGTTCGACTGGAATGGTAAAGCAGTGCACATGTTTAGTGGACGCACCAGTCCTAAGGTAAAACAACTTTACGAGAATGCTAACGTTTCCGTGGTGGTGAACAACCGCGTCGGAGAATCAGAAGGTTGGGTTGCATTAAATGGAAAGATTGTTGCCCGAGGCTTTTCACCTAAAACTGGTCTGCCTTGCTGAAGCGAGTTGCTCCCAAATACTGGGATCTGTCTGACCCAAACTATGCAACAGAAATCGAAGACTGGGACTCAGCACCTGAGGCTTTTGTTTCACTGGAACTTGTACCAGAAATGATACGCACTGGAGCTTGAGAAAGCAGCAAAAAACCAGTTCATCGGCAGGCTAGCCTCTACCATCGTATTAAGGGCAGCGCGTT
>JBLHIH010000026.1:0-36992 GCA_047616645.1 Flavobacterium sp.
TGCATGGAATTGCATGCCTATCGGACAATGATTAATGTTCAGTCCCGCTGGTAACGATATAGCGGGCAAGCCACTGTCATTACTTGGCATCGTGTAACGACACAGGTCTAGCGCGTGATCAAAGAAAGCATCTTATGAGAGAGCGCTTCCAAGGACATAGCTCTCGCTTTCAACGTGATCCCTTTGGTAATGTTATCGAAATCCAAAAGCTGGAATCTGGCAGATCGTATAGTTTTGATCAGCTGTCCTGAAACCTTCTGATCCTGCACAGTAATATTAACCCTGTATTTTTTAGTACTGGTGGATCTACCGCAGTAGATTATGCTTATTTCACCGTGTCTATTGGCGGTAGGCTAGCAATGATTACTGTGATCTGTAACAATCTTCTAGTCAAAGCGTAAGCAGTTCATGAAACGCGCATTAAAAAAAGAACACGGCACTCACTCAGGTAGGTTTCCCAAATGACTATTCGAATAGCGACGTTCATTCTCCTCTTCCTAAGCGGTATTGGAATTTATGCAGTTGAAGCGGAAACAGCGTATAGGGGTAAGCCCGCCACATCCCACACCATTGCTGTAAATAAGGCACATGCTGGACGCTTAAATTTTGCGGATACGAGAGCCTTCGAATTAAACAAAAAAGGTTTAGTCGCTGAGCTTGACCATGATACTGCAGCCATTCTTAGAGCTAACTTTGAATTTATAAATGATGTGATTCCAGACACAGTTAATCCATCGCTTTACCGACAGGCACAATTAAATCAGGCTGCAAACGGCCTTTATAAAGTGACTGATGGAATTTATCAGGTTCGGGGCACTGATCTTTCAAACATGACCTTGATAAGAGGGAAGACCGGCTGGATTCTCTATGATGTTTTACTCACTAAAGAGGCTGCCGCACAATCCTTAAAATTTGCTTTTGAAAACCTGCCAGAGGGCCGTGACCTTCCCGTCAAGGCTATGATTTATTCCCATTCCCATGCAGATCATTTTGGCGGCGCTAGAGCCATTACCGATTTGTATCCCGATATAAAAGTCTACGGTCCCGATAATCTCACCAAGGAAATTGTGGATGAAAATATCCTTGCCGGTAATGCAATGTCGAGACGAGCCGCATATCAGTATGGTGCCACGCTTAACATCGGTGAGAGAGGTATTGTCGATGCAGCGCTAGGAAAAGGTCTGTCTAGGGGGACGATATCGTATGTAAAACCTACCTATACTATTCGGCACAACATCAAGCCCGAGGAAATTTTGGTTGATGGTCTTCGTATGATCTTTCTAAACCTTCCCGGTGCCGAAGCGCCCTCTGAAATGGTGACATACATTCCTGAACGCAAAGCGCTTTGGACTGCAGAATTGACCTACCATGGTTTACACAATATCTATACGCTTCGTGGGGCAAAGATACGAGATGCACTTGCATGGTCTAAGCATCTGAATTTATTGTTGGAAAAATGGGGCGGAGAAGCCGAAGTACTGTTTGCTGCTCATTCTTCTCCTATTTGGGGTAATAAAGAAATAAAAAGTTTCCTCCGCTTACAACGAGATAACTATGGTTTGCTACATAATCAAACATTAAGATTGGCAAATAATGGCGTCGTTATGCAAGATATTGGTGATGCGTTTCTGGAAACAGTGCCTAAGGCTATTTATGATGCATGGCATACCAATGGGTATCACGGCACCTATAGTCACAATGCCAAGGGTATTTACAATATGTACCTTGGATACTTCGACATGAACCCTGCTAATCTCAATCCACTTCAAACAAAATCTGAAGCCACTAAGTTTGTTGAATATATGGGTGGTAGTAATGCTGTGGTAAAACGCGCCAAAAAAGACTTTAAGCGTGGTGAATATAGATTTATAGCGACGGCACTGAACAAAGTCGTTACTGCAGATCCGAGCCACGAGACGGCGCGCGACCTGCTAGCCGATAGCTACGAACAATTAGGTTACCAATCAGAAGGTGCTGGGTGGCGGAATATCTATCTGACGGCGGCGCAAGAATTACGTATAGGGATTAATACAGGTGGCCCGAAGACGGGGTCTCGTGATGTCCTTAATGAGCTAGATGTCGGCGCTCTGTTTGACTTTGTGGCGGTCCAGCTTGATAGTCAATTGGCTGCGGCGCAGGGTCTTATCAAGATTAATATTGTTGATACTTCCAGTAAGCGAAAATATTATATTGAAATGAGCAATGGTAATCTGAGTAACATTGAAGTTGAAACGCTACACCCAGCAGATGCCAGTCTGTTCATCACTAAGAAGGATTTAGGCATGATGTTGCTTGGTATCAAAAAACTACCTGAACTTCTAAAGAGCGGCGAAGCAAAATTAGAAGGCGATGCTTCAGTATTTGGAAGGCTATTTTCTAGCCTTGCGGCGGCAGATCCGGATTTTGAAATTGTTCCCTTACCTGTTTATTTAAATGAATAGGGTATGAATTTTTTCCTGCACAATGCGTGAGAATGAGGAAAGTCGTAGTGAATATTAAAATTGTTTTAGCCATGTTGGTATTGTCATTAAACCTGAGTGCTAAGGCTGATTACATAGACTTGGAAGTTGTACACAAAATTAAAAACCAAGCTTTCCATCATTCAAAAGTCATGGACTATATGCATCTGTTGGCTGATGAAAATGGTCCAAGGGTGAGCGGGTCACCGGGTTACATGCGTGCCGCTGAAATTGCTGTAAACGCTTTTGAGGAAGCTGGAATATCACACGCCAAGTTGGAGCCATGGGGTACTTTTGGTCGAGGCTGGTCATGGACGCGTATCGCAGTGCAAATGAAGCAACCCGTTGCGACTACGCTAACTGCCTTTCCTGCAGATTGGACGGCCGCCACTGACAAACCCGTTTCAGGCGAAGTGATTTTTGCGCCACTCTGGGACAAGGGGGATGCACCCCAAGTCTCTGATCTCGAAAAGACGGCAATTCAGATTGAGGCTTATAAGCAAAAATACCGAGGCAAGCTAGGCGGGAAAATCGTCATGATTGATCATCCGGTGAAATTCGAATTACCAGAAGAGTCAGTAAAATATCGACTCGACGATGAAGCGCTTGATGAACTCAGCAAGGCGAACGAACCTGGTATAAAGCCACCTCTGGAATGGCCACTTATTAAACTGCCCATCGATGCGGATGAGCGGGCTCGAGTTTGGGATGGTATCCCCCTCGAAGTATCTGCTGATCGTTGGCTGATGGAGTTGAAATTGGGTAATCGCCTGGCAGAATTTTGGTTAGAAGAAGGTGTCACTGCTATTTTGAAAACCACTTGGGCGAGTCCTAGTGCAGTGATTATGCAAAGTGATTTTGGTTCATTCCGAGATGGAGACCCAATTCCACCGGCTACTGCTGTTTTGATGCCTGAGCACTATAATCGCATCCATCGTCTTTTGGAGAGAGATGTATTGGTCGAAGTCGAGGTGGATATTGATGCTGAATTCTATGGGCCAAATGTCGATGGTGTTAATGTAATAGCGGAACTACCGGGTACGGGTCGAGGCAGTTCTGATCAAAACAATGGAGTCGTCATGTTAGGTGCCCATCTTGACTCTTGGCATGGTGCTACTGGCGCCACGGATAATGCAGCAGGCAGTGCCGTTGTTATGGAGGCCATGAGAATTCTCAAGTCACTTGGGCTTGAGATGAAGCGCGATGTGCGAGCAGCGCTATGGGACGGAGAAGAACAGGGCCTGTTTGGATCGAGAGGTTATGTTGCAAAAAACTTTGCTGAACCGATCACTATGACCATCAAACCTGATCACGCAAAACTGTCGGCTTATTTTAATCTTGACAATGGTGGTGGCAAAATACGCGGCGTTTACCTTCAGGGAAACGATATGGCCAGGCCGATTTTAAGCGCATGGATGGCACCTTTTGCTGACCTTGGTGTAGCGACAACTACGATTGTTAATACGGATGGTACTGACCATCTAGCATTTGAGGCGGTAGGATTGCCTGGGTTTAACTTCATTCAAGACCCCCTCGATTCCAACTTAAATACACATCATTCAAATGTTGATCATGTTGGACATATTATTCCAGGTGATTTAATGCAAGCCGCTGCGGTCATGGCGGCATTTGTATACCAGGCGGCTACTCGGGATGAAATGATGCCAAGGAAGCCCTTGCCAGAGCCTTTACCTGAAAAGAATACATTGCCAAAAATTTTACAATAGTCAATTTAAAACTAATTCTGAAGGTGATTGCCGCGAAAGCGCAGTTGATTGTGAATGGCCTTATTCAATGCCATAGTGCCATAATTAAGGCCTAGCGATTTAAGGGTCTATTGATCCAGTCGCCGCTTGCTTCTTCCCGTTTGCTAAATCTAGGTTTGTCGCGGAAAGTCTCTTCTACCCATGCTAGCGCTTGTGCTTCATTAAGGTTGGTATCCCAAACAATGCCATCAGGCTGGCCAACATGCCAAGGTGTATCCCAAAAAACCTCTAAGCCATTGCCTTCCGGATCGGCAAAATACAATGACAGTGTATTGCCGTGGGATAGCGGCAAAAACTCGACGCTTTCTGCTACCAATCTGTCCTTCATTGTTTTAACGTCGTCGAAAGATTCAACACGGAAAGCCATATGGTTCAGTGAATTTGCAGGTTCTTCATCTTTGCGCATGGTAACTACGGCCAGTTGATGATGTTCATCTGGATTCTGACTCATAAAAATAATGTCGGGGCCGTTTTTGCCAATAAGGCCGCGGTCGCTAATGGTAAAGCCCATGGCGCCGGTATAAAAATCTAGAATTTTCTTTTCATCTCGGACATTCAATACAGCGTGTGACCAGCTCAGTTTCATTTGTTATTTCTCCTGATAGTTTTTTGTAGATTGGTTTCTTCTACAATGCTACCCGTTTCAAGTGGAACGATTTCAAGTGCTATTGGTTTCAAATACTATTTAGATTCATTTTGATCGCTAATTTTTCAACAATATCATCAATTGAATTGTTTTCATCTGTGTGCCCAAAAACCAGTCTATCTGGGCGGACAATAGCTGCCTCGGATAGTTTGAATAGTGGATCGAAATATCCGGAAACAATGCTTAATTCCTCAAGACATACGATTGTCATATGCAGTTTATCCAGAGTTCGCCGAGTTTGCATCGAGAAGTTCATCGCGTCTTTTGATCGAACTATCAAGGCAAAGCCCTTGCCCAATAACGCATCCATTTTTTGTGAGCTTGCTGCTAAGTGTTTAACTTCAGGTTGTGAGAAGTGGTAACCAGTTGATCCAGTATCATTTACTTGATCTAGCATCACAATACCGCCTCTTATAGGTGGTAGACTTCGACCTTGGCCATATCCAGCAGATTGTAAAGCGGCAGGTGCATCGGGCTTAGGTTTCCCGTCTTGCTGGGCTCTTTCTACTTCAGCCATGTGATCCATTAATCTGCCAACTGAAACTGCCCACTCTACCAAGTCATGAGCGTGTGCATTTCTTTCTGCTTCATAGGTGTCCATTAGTGCCGGACTACACTCGCCTCGAAGCACAAGTGGTAGTTTCCAAGCGAAATTAATGACATCCCGCATACCAGAGTTCATTCCTTGACCTATGAAAGGTGGCGTTTGGTGAGCTGCATCACCGCCTATAAAAATTCTTCCTTTGCGCCACTTATCCGCGGTTGCGGCATGGAATTGGTAGACGGCAGCGCGGCGAATTTCATAGGTGCCTCTAGGCGTCCAGTCATCTATGAGAGACATAATACGTTCTGGCGCTAACATCTCCTCTGCTGTTTCGTTGGCGAGTAGTTTAAATTCCCATCGGCGATACGGATCTTTCGTGCAAACATAAGTTGCAATTCTATCTGGCGAGCAAACTTGCAAGGTATCATTATTCAGGGTATGTCCAGATTTTAGCGTAATATCAATGACTAACCAGTCGCAGTCATAACCAAGATCATGCCAGCCGGACGCCAAGGACTTGCGAACAAAGCTCGCTGCACCATCGGTACCTAGCACATATTTTCCTCGAATCTTAAGTGTGCTGGCGCTTGCATCAGCACTTATATGGACAGCAACATCCTCTGGCAGATTTTTGATCATGGTGGCTTCGTATCCGATAAAGGAAGTCACGTTTGGGTGGGAGAGTGCTTCGTGGCGCAGGTATCCCTCGAACTCTGGCTGATCGAACATATTGATTGGCTGCCAACCGTCTGGTCCTGATGGATGCATTGTGTGGCCGAACAGCCATTCACGTTTCGAATTAGCAAAACCCGCTCTATCACCAGGGCGGAATTTCTGCATTAATTGTTCAACAGCATTGCCGCGGCCGACTGCCTGAAATGCGCGTATAATCTCCCCGTCCAGTTTCACTGCACGGGGTAACTTGTAGACCTCATTATCACGTTCAACGACAGCGATACTTAGACCCGCCTCAGCCATTAGAATAGCTGCAGTGCAGCCCACAGGTCCCAGACCAATAATGATTAAATCAAATGTGGGCATGTTTTGGCTTTGTGTATCCACTGTTGTTAAGAAGCCTATCTATCGTGAGAAGCTAAATGCTAGCGCAATGTGGGCACTTTTGTTGGAGAGACCTTAGTCCGGCGCGGAGGCTAAGTCTTCGCGCACATTCCTTGCAGCTAAGGCAAAATGACAGGCTGACCAAAACATCATGATAGGAATGATATACAACATTGCGTGACGCAAGGACTCATCGCCAAGACTTTGGGAGAGCGAGTCACTTAGCAGTCCTACCGACCAGGGTCCAAGACCCAGACCAATCATATTGAGTATCAAGAATAAAATTGCTGATGCTGTTGCACGCATACGTGGGCCAACCAATCCATGGGTGGTGGCAATGGTATTACCTAAATAAACGTTGAACATCACACCGGGTACAATCGCCAAGCTCAGCGCTAAATAGGCGTTGTCTACCAGATATACGCCGATCATGAATGGTACGCTAATAAAGCCCGCTAAGGACGGGATCCACATATACCAGCGTTTGTCTTGGCGTCCCAGTTTATCAGCCAATAGTCCACCACCAAACACACCAATTGCACCGCCTAGTCCCATAATCAATGCTAACCAAGTACCTAGCTCACCAGTGGTCATTCCATGACTACGAATAAAAAAGGAAGCAGTCCAGTTACTTGTACTGTAGCCCGCAAAGGCGTTAAGGGCAGCACCAAAGGCCATGTGGCGAAAAGAGACTTTGTACCACAATGTTGTTAATACATCCTTGAAGGGCACAGTCTCATTTGAGACTTGTTTATTTTCTGAAAATCCACGTATAGGTTCTGCAAGTGTATAACGTACGATAATGGCAATTAAAATCCCGGGCGCCCCAACGACGACAAAAGCGATTCGCCAGCCGAAAAACTCATTGAGCCATCCACCCAATAAAAAGCCAAATAGGATACCAATACTAACGCCGGTAGAGTAAAACGAAATTGCACTAGCTCTAGATTCAGGAGGGAAAATATCTGAAATAACAGAGTGGGAGGGAGGACTGCCACCTGCTTCGCCTATTCCGACGCCGATCCGGGCTGCTAGCAGCTGCCCATAATTTTGTACAAAACCACTGACTGCTGTCATTAGGCTCCAAAGGCCAACTGACAAGGCAATAATATTACGTCGGTTCGATCGATCAGCCCAGCGGGCGATAGGCAATCCAGCGACCACATAAAATACTGCAAAAGCAAAGCCTGTTAGCAAGCCCAGTTGGCTATCTGACAGACTAAGGTCAGCTTTAATGGATTCTTGAAGAATAGATAACAACTGTCGGTCAATAAAGTTAAAACTATAGACAACAGTCAACAATCCTAAGGCGTAATATTTTGCCTTATTGGATGAATAATGATTTTCCTCACCGTTGTGTGAAGAACTTGGAGCTTGCGTATCATTCTTTGTGCTAGAAGTTTTGTTATTATTTTCTTCTTTCATAAATGTGATCTTTTTATTATGGGTATATTGGCTCAGGAGGATACCGTATCACAAAGTAGTAAGCGTATGGTGGATTGAGTGTTTTCGAATTGTTGCGCTATTGATTTCAAGAATAGTTATTTAATTTACATTTTTCCGGTTCTTCGAAGGTATGCATGCAGGCAGGTATTGATGAGTATTTAACTATCACTGTCCTGCATTCTACTTGTTTGATAAACGCTAATTTCCACGAAAACTACGTGTTAGTAGAGTCGCACCATATACTAATAGTTAATGCACTTAAGCCTTAGGTTATTTCTGTTTATATTGCTGGTTCGTTATTTTATTGGGACGCGTTCGTAAACAAGTTTTTCTTCACGGATATTATCTTTTGTCCAAGCCGGCGCGCCAGCAACCCAGGTTTGTAAAACTTCTATTGATTTAAGTGTTGCGTCTTTAACGCGTAAAGGATCTTTGTCCAAAATAACAAAGTCGGCAAATTTCCCTACCTTTATGCTGCCAATATAAGGATCTTGGAAAGCAGCGTAAGCGTTGGTTATTGTCATTGCTGTCAGTGCTTCTGAGCCTGATAAAGCTTCTTCCTTGTACCACCCCTCAGCGGGTGTACCATCTAATCTTGTGCGGGTTACGGCGAAGTAAAGTGTTTTCATAGGCTGCCAAGGTTCTCCCGGCAAATCGCTATTCATGGCGAGGGGAATACCGGCCGCCAACATTTTCTGCCACGCATAGGCGTGTTGAATTCGATCTTTCCCCAGCCTATCTTCTGCCCATCCACTATCTCCAATAGCATGGCTGGATTGCATGCTAGCAACGACACCTATATTTGCGGCACGCTTATAAAAATCTGCTAACACGACTTGAGCGTGTTCTATTCTCCATCGTGCATCCAAGTTGGGAAATGGTGCTAGGCTTTCCTCATATATCGCGAGCGTTCGATTATTACCTTCGTCGCCTATAGCATGTACCGCCATTTGAAAACCCGATTGTGCCGAGTTTTGCCCAAGGTTCAAAACATCTTCTGGCGTGATGCGTTCGGTGGGATTCGCTTTTTCTGGGTGATCGCTATAGGGTGCTTTGAGCATGGCGGTTCGGGAGCCTAAGGAGCCATCATAGAAAACTTTGACGCCTCGGACTTCAAGCATCTTTGTGGCATCAATAAGTGGACCACGTTGAAACCAATATTGCATGAGTTCCTTATCGTTGCCGTTCAACATGCCGTAAACACGAATCGGTAGCAAATTCTCCTTTCGCAATGCGATAAAGGCTTCAACATCTGATTCTGTCATACCTGCTTCATGTACCGAGCTCACGCCTGCTGCAGCCATAAGGTTCAAGCCCGCTACGATGGCTTTTTTTCGGGTCTCAAGACTAGGTTCAGGCACATGTTTATTAACCATGGATTGCGCCAGAGTGAGCAATACGCCACTAGCTTGACCATTTGATCGGCGCAGGATTTGACCTACCTTTGGATCTTCAGTCGTTATCGTGATCCCCGCAATCTCTAGCGCTCGCGCATTGTAGAAACCGGCAAAACCGTGGAGTGACTCAAGTTGTATCGGGTTGTTGGGGAATGCTTTGTCTAATGCGCTGCGATCAGGGTATCCTATGCTGGCAAACTTACCTTCGTCCCAACCTTGCCCGATAAGCCATTCACCTTTGGTAGGTTTAGGAAATTTTGCTCTGAGGCGTTCCACCATTTCTTCACTTGTGTTGGTGCCTACCAAATTAGCTTTGACTGCGTCCATACCCAATTCGCGTACGTGCACGTGAGAGTCAATGAAACCAGGAAGTAATGTATTCCCTTTTAAATCCACAAGGGTCAGTTTTTTGCTTGACTGTTTCGCGGTGATTTTTTCTAGTTCTTTTTTACTGCCAATCGCCGTGATAATCTTGTTATCAATTAACACCGCTTCGACAGTGGGGTTGTTGCTATCCATTGTTCGGATCGTGCCATTATGAAAAAGTGTAGCGCCAAAGCTTTGTAGAGAAAAAGCGATACCTAGCCCAATTGCGGACACTAATTTAAGGAGGTTCATGTTGATTCCATTACTGATAATGACAAAAGAAAGGTTGATAGATTTTCTAGGTCCTTTAGAAGTCTAAGGTCCATTTATAGCTAACCGTCTCGCGAGTACGCGGAGTAATCGCTCACTATATAAGCTGAGCTATCTCGCTTTCTGTCCAGCCGACCATGCGCAATTGCGTCTGATTAAGTTCAGGGATGGGCGGAAGTTGATACTTTTCTTTATTGGGTGTTTGTGCAACTTCGGGAAACTGGTCAGCATTGACGAATACGTCGCTCCAATTTGTCGTTGAGGTTCTTTTCTTTACGGCTGCCTTTCTGCGTGATATTACATCCGGGTTCGACATGGATCTTGGCATCATGCAAATGAGGCTTATGGCTCTTAGGAGGTCGGCATTTTGGCCAGTATCGTCTGCTGAATTGCTGCAATGAACTGTTCTTGAATCCCACAATAATAAATCACCTGCTTCCATGTGACAGGTTATCAATTCGTGATCCTGGAAAATTGGGTCATCGCGTGTAAATCGAAAATGGTCAATTTCCTGTGGAATTTTGCCTAAGCGCTCAGTGTGGGTTTGAGGAATTGAAGAAAACATCTTGTGGCTGCCGGGTACTATTACATTGCCGCCTGTTGCTTCTGACGTTGGCAGCAGATTCACAAGTCCTTGAACACATTGTCTGCCAGGACGACCGATAGGGTGCTGATCTATATGAAGCCAACTGCCTCCTACATTTGTTTTCCAACTATCGTTCAAATGCCATGGACGCCATAAACTCACGCCATCGAAGCTAACTAACAAATCATCTGTGTTCCAGATGGAAGCAAATGCCTGTTTAACTTTTGGCATGTCTCGGATATACCACTGTGCGTCCGTTTGACCTATCCCGAATCCTGGTAAAATGCCGCCGTGTACAGCAGTCGGCCATCTGTCATCGTCCCAAGTATTGGCGTCCAGACGGTTGATACCTGTTCCAAGTGCTTCCAGATAGTCCCACAATTTTGTCAGCGCAGTTTTCGACTGTGCAAGGCTCAGCACGTTCGCGATGACGACATAACCTTCCTCTTCAAGATAGGTAAGGCTCTCAGCAGATCCAGCTTCTAGGCGCGGTACATGTTTGTATTCAACATTTAACTTCTCGTTCTGGCCCATGTTTACACTCTTAAATAAATAACAGTAAATCTAGAGACTAACATCCTTCAATTTGACTCGCATCAACTAATACCCAACAATTAAGGATGTTAAAGCCCATATAGGATTAGAATCGATTGAGCGGTTTTACCCATCTGCAAAAAGTCCTTAATTTTTTCAACCTGCTGACACAAGGCTGTCAGTAGACTAGCACTATACTGTGTGCTCACTACACTACACCTTAAGGAACAATAGATGGCCAATATCACTGTTCAATGCCAGTGCGGAATTGTTGCAGGAACGCTTGCGGACGTCTCTGCTGGATCAGGAACCAGATTGATGTGTTATTGCGCTGATTGTCAGGCTTATGCGCGAGCAATGAAGGCTGAATACGTCATGAATGCCTACGGTGGAACTGATATCTTTCAGGTGCCTCCAGGCTATCTGACTTTCCATCAAGGTGCTGAACGCATGATGAGTCTGAGGCTTAAAGAAGGAGGATTGACGCGTTGGTATGCCGATTGTTGTCAAACACCTATTGCGAATACCGTTGCCGCAACTATGCCTTTTATAGGTGTGATATTGAACCCAAGCGTTAATGTGTTTGACCAAAATGCATTAGGTGATGTGCGTTACCATGTGCAAGCAGAATATGCTGAGGGACAGCCTTCTGGGGTTACGATGCATAAGGGGTTTCCATTCGGCCTATTGCTCCGTAATCTGCCCTTGTTCATGTGGGCAAAATTACGGGGCAAGGCAGCAGAATCTCCTTTCTATAAACGTTCAGGTGAGCCTATATCGGCGCCTGTGGTACAAGTAGCCTAAAATACGATCTACCAGAGATCGTATTTTTGTAATTCAGCGCGGCCAACAACCATATGATGAACCTCGTCTGGGCCGTCAGCGAAACGTAAATGACGTTGGTCAGCGTACATATCAGCCAATGGTGTCCATTGCGATATGCCTGCGGCTCCGTGCATTTGGATGGCCTGATCGATTATCAAACAAACTTTCTCGGGTACCATGGCTTTCACGGCGCTGACATAGACTCTTGCTTCTTTGTTGCCCAAAACATCCATTGCCTTTGCCGCTTGTAACACCATCAATCGCATGGCGTCTATTTCGATTCTAGCGCGGGCTATTATTTCGAGGTTTTTACCTAATTTAGCAATAGGCTTGCCAAATGCGACACGGGTAGCGGAGCGGGTCACCATCAGCTCTAAAGCTATTTCCGCTTTACCAATTGAACGCATACAATGATGAATACGACCAGGACCGAGGCGAACCTGTGAGATCTCAAAGCCTCGTCCTTCTCCCAACAATATGTTTTCCTTTGGCACCCGGACGTTATTGAACTTAATGTGCATATGGCCACGAGGCGCATGATCCTTTCCGAATACTTGCATGCCTTCTAGGATTTCTACACCAGGCGTGTCTGTTGGTACTAGAATCTGTGACTGTTGTCTGCTGGGTGCAGCGTCTGGACTGGTTTTGACCATGGTGATCATGATTTTGCATCGAGGATCGCCAGCGCCAGAGATATAAAACTTTTCGCCATTGATGACCCATTCATCACCTTCGAGTACAGCACTGGTACTGATATTTTTCGCATCAGAAGACGGTAAACCGGGCTCTGACATAGCGTAAGCTGAGCGAATCTCTCCATTTAATAATGGTTTTAGCCACTTTTCTTTCTGAGCTTCAGTACCTACCTTTTCCAGTACTTCCATATTGCCTGTGTCGGGAGCACTGCAGTTTAAGGTCTCTGATGCCAGTGGATATTTGCCGAGCTCAGTGGCGATATACGCGTAGTCTAGATTGGTTAATCCTTCACCCATATCTGAATCGGGTAGGAAGAAATTCCACAGGCCGGATTGCTTGGCTTTTTGTTTTGCCCCCTCGAGTAACTCGAGTTGACGTGGGTGCCAGGACCAGCGGTCTGTCTTTTCATTCTCAAGCGCGCGAAACTCCTCCATGATGGGTTCGACATTTTCTTTAATGTGCTTTTTGACTGAATCCATTAATGGCTGGGCTTTTTCTGACATTGCCAGGGTAAATAAATCACTTTCTATATCAGGCATCGGTTTTCCTCAATGATGTGGTCTGGTGTGTAAATGCAAATCTCGTTATTGCAACTGTGGTGAGCCCTAGCTTATCGCGATTTCCCTGTGAATCGCTAGGGACATAAATACGGATGTTTATAGGGTATTTGTTATCTCATCAGTTTTTCCTCTTTAATCGATCTCAAAACTCACATCGTGGTCTATATGCGTCTCTTCACTGCTTTACTGTTCTCTTTTTTACAATAACTGGTTTGTGGTTGAGTTTACTGTAACTGCTAATGGCACTGTCTTCAGTATCGAAATTTAAGTATATTCCGAGGATTGTAAGCGGAAATGCGGTTAACACTCATGGCGTGCAAATTAAGATAGCGTTCGCGCTTGGCTCTGAGTGTAAACCCCTAAGTGTAAACCCCAAGTAGTCCTATTCACTCTCAGTGATACACTTGGCGGCATCGTTATAACAGTGAAATGATGTTATGCAAGATAATCGACGTTACCATTCACTTGATGCACTTCGGGGTATCATGATGATGTTAGGGATCGTCTTACACGCTAGTCAGTGGTATATCACTGAACCTCCAGGGGGTATACCCATGCCCCGTGATGCTTCTACTTCTTACCTTTTTGACGTCATCATGCATTTCATCCATAGTTTCCGGATGCCTTTGTTTTTTGTTCTTGCAGGTTTTTTACATCATTGCTCATCAGTAAGCGATCTTTTAAAGGGACCTACGCCAATCGAACCCTGAGAATCCTTGTGCCGCTGCTACTCGCGGCAGTAACCATCCTACCCCTTACTATGGTCGCGATGGTATCGTTTATGGCCAGCGCTAGATTTGGGACTCATCAGTTTTTAATCACTGAAGCCCAGCTCAAAATTATAATAAAAGAAATACAAGCTGCGGGTATGCCTGCAGATCAACCCAGCCTTGGTCATCTATGGTTTCTATACTATCTTTTGCATTTCTATCTGACTATCCCTATCTGTTTTGTCGTGAGTCGCTGGACAGTGAAGTTCAACCTTAGCTCCGTGATTACGTCTCCACTATTCTGCGTAGCACTAGGCGCGTATACCGCAGCAACACTTTGGTTCTTCCGTGGCGGGGTCCTCTTTGAGGGTTTCATATTTATCAAGCCTCACCCACCGAGTTTGCTGTATTACGGTTCATTCTTCTTTCTGGGTTTTATGTTTCACAGTCACCGCGGAATTCTTGAAACCTTTCGTAACAATGTCAAGTGGTTCGCTGCGGCGTCACTTGCCTTGTTTCCTGTGGCGATGTACTTTACCCACATGGATTTTGCGACGGAGGCAACACTGGACTTTCACGCAGCCGCTGTTATCTCGAATGCTCTTGAGTTAATTCAATGAATTGCTTCTATTATCAATATCTATTACCAACAGGTCAACTTCGTACGAGTATTACCAAGTTGTCTTTTGCAAGCGAAGCATCAGCCAAACTGTATATGGAACAGAGATGGATTGCGGTCATCATTAAGTCCGTGATGTTACCGATCTGGTTTAACGTGTTTTATGACATGTTTTCACCTTTGGTAAAAAAACGGTACAACGAGATGAGTTGGTGGATTTTTTCCGTAATCTCGCGGTGATGCAAAAAAGTGGTATTTCCGCATTTGAAGCGATGGAAGTTATGGCGTCAGAGGACTCGAGTAAACCTATAAGAGCCTTTTCAAATGACATTCTCGAAAGCCTCAGGTGTGGTTCATCCTTAAGTGAAAGCTTTGAGCGACGGTCTGATGTCATTCCCGAATCGGTCAGGTATCTAACCCAGATAGGCTAGGGATCAGGCACGCTTGATAGGACTTTATCAGATGCTGCTGAACATTTGCGTCGCCTTGGAAAGATTGTTGACGATGCCAAGCGGGCGCTCATCTATCCTGTTTTTGTTTTTATGACCATAATGTTGACGGTTGTATTCTGGGTTTCTTACGTTATTCCTAACATTGCAGATTTGTTTAGTCAGATGCAGGTGCAACTGCCCGCTTTAACGTTATGGGTACTGTCTGCAAGTGAGAGTCTTAATCAATATGGCTGGGAAGCCATCGCGGTTCTTATGTTTCTGATGATTTGCATTTATGTGTTATTCAAGGAAAGTCTCACTTTTCGTTATCAAGTCCATCGATTGTTAATGGTGATACCCGTATCGAGGACCTTAATGCGTTCCTCCTCTCTGGCATTTATCACCGAGTATCTTAGTCTGTTGTTGGCAGCGGGTGTCAACATGGTGGAGAGTTTACGTGTTCTGGAACATGCCATCAGAAATGAAGTCTATCGTGAGAGTATTGGGAAAATGCGCGCAGGCACTATGCGCGGAAATGCCCTAAGTGATGAAATGCGTCAAACCAAAATTTACCCGGGTTTTGTTGTCAGAATGATCTTCGTAGGAGAGCAGAGTGGTTGCCTTGATGAACAGCTTGAATATCTTGCGGAGGAATACCAAGTTCGATTTGAGCATATCGTATCGTCGATTGCAGAAATCATCCAACTCCTCGTTATGTTACTCACTGGTGCGCTGTTTTTGCTGATGGTCGCTGCGTTATTCCTGTCTATATATCAACTTATCGGTGAGGTTGACAATGTTTAGAAGGCGACTTCATCCCTCTCTTCAGCGTGGTTTTACGCTATTGGAAGTCTCCATTTTACTCGGTCTGGTTGCAGGCCTGACAGTATTGTTGATTCAACCTGGTGATACAAAAGAGAAAATAGTGCGCTCTGATAGCCAGCTGAAATCCGCCGACCAACAGCTAGTCACTTTTATGGCTGCTAACGGTCGGCTGCCCTGCGTAGATATTAATGCCGACGGACGCGAAGATTGTACTGGTGGGTCTGCCAAGGGGATTTACCTTATATCACTCTCGGTTTAAGAAATGTTGGATTTAGTGCGGGTGACGTGCCCCTTAAATATAGTGTCTATCGAGATGCAAACAATACGCCGACTACAAATGCAGTCGGTGCATTAGTAGCGGCCAGTGTACTGGCCGCTGATGCTGACCTTGCTTTTGCGAAAAACAGATATGCCCCTACCATGGCAGACGGTGCTAGGTTCGAATTTTCCAATAGTAACTCAGTGGATTTTTGTACTGCCTTGCGTAATGGAGCAGGGAGTGGTTTGAATACCAACTTGACACATGTACGGGCAGCAGATGGCCAACAAACTAACGTTCCTTTCGTTGTGGCTGCAGGCGGAAAGGACATTCTTGGCTTAATCGATCAAAGAGGAATCCACGAATGAGGGAACAAAATTTCGCTTTTACACTACACCAACATAAACGCCAATCTGGTTTTAGTCTGATCGACCTTGCTATTACTTTTGTGGTCATGGGTATTGTCACAACGGCTTCTATCAATTTTTTGCCTTCAATAAGCAATATCAGCGAGCAGCGTGTGCATTCAATTGACTTTGATAGTACCTATGAGTCATTGTTTGGATTTCTGTTAGCTCATAATAGATTGCCCTGCCCCGATGTCACCAATGACGGCAATGAAGATTGTGCAGCTGTTTCTGGCGCCTTGCCACAGATTGGCAGATTACCTTTCGTTACTTTGAGGTACGTTCAACCCACTTACAATGGCAGTAAACAATTTATTGGTTACGGCGTCTATCGTATGCAAATGTTATTGCCGGAGCGGACTGCGACCTAGCTGCAGCTCGTGATCGCTTTGAGCCAGTATTACCAACAGGACAGATAAGTGGCGAAAAAAATGGTTTAGATTTCTGTAGAGCCTTACGTCTTGCGGCGAGAAAAGCGGGGGATGCTTCATTCCCCTATTTAGGTGAAGCGTCTGCGCCTATGAGTCAGGCTCTATTTCTTATTGATCCAGGAACAAGTGATGCCAACAGTGATAATACTGTATTTGATGGGACAAACCTATCGGGTAATCGCGTCGAGTGGCCCTCTCACGATATTGATAAAGACTACGATGATAGGGTATTTGGTATGGGCTTTATGCAGCTGTCTGCACAGTTAAGCTGCCCTGAATTGTTTGCCAAAGTGAACGGTGCGGGCTCGTGCTGCGGTGGCGGCATCGGGTATAAATGGGCTTACCCAATTCTATGAAACATTTAGGTGTTATGGTCTTGAGGCAGCAGAAGATAACGTAGTCTCCGCTGGCGTTAGTGTTGGCACAGCAGCAATTGATGTTGTGATATTTACAGCACAAACAGTCGTTGCAGTAGCGGGTATCGGTGAGACTGCTGGGGCAGCGACGGCTCTTTTGGCGGTTCCATTTGTTGCAACCGGTCTCGCTACAGCCATATCAACGCAGCTGTCACTCATTCAACTGGGAGAGGCTATC
Organism: Flavobacterium sp.; assembly: GCA_047616645.1. GTDB lineage: Bacteria > Pseudomonadota > Gammaproteobacteria > Pseudomonadales > Azotimanducaceae > JAHRVQ01. The sequence goes on from JBLHIH010000026.1 coordinate 17,431, forward strand.
ATTGGCAAAGCGGCGCTGAAGTCCAGCTCCAAGAAGCGCAAGCACTGAGTACGCGAGTTGAAACCTAAGCTGCGGCACAGCTTACGCGAGCAAAACTAACAGATCAGAAGGGTTGGTTTCAATGAATAAAAACAAATTGGGTTTTCACTTATTGAGCTAAGCGTTAGTGTCACTGTACTGGGTTTGGTAGCTGTCATGGTTGCGACCATTTATCCCAGTCTCACAAAAGATCAACGACCCTATAATGTGGTTAATTCTTTCCGGGAGGCGGATGAGTCCATAGTGGGTTATATATTTGCTCATGCCCGATTACCTTGCCCGGCGAACGATTCTAGTGGCATTGAAAATTGTACCCTTAGTCAGGGAATCTTTCCTTACCGAACCCTGGGTATGGCGCAGATGCCAGCGAACGCTGCAGGCTTGGATATGCATTATAGCGTTTTTCGGAGACCTAATAATGACCTTCGATTGGATGCAGACCTTGCGGTTACCGCTGATCGCTACCACCCTTTTTGGGCACAAGATTTACCGCCCATCGCCCAGCCAAGAGCTTTAGGTCAGCGCAACGCTTTAGATTTTTGTCACGGCTTGAGTGTTGGAGGCGGTTCAACATTTAATACCAATTTTTTACATGTGGGCGCCGATACGTCCGCAGAGCACGTAGCATACCTTTTGCTAGATGCTGGATTAAAAGATGCCAGTGGGGATGGTGATCCCTTAGATGGTGTCAACGTTACGGGTAATTTGCATTTTGAAAGGCCAGAAGTGCAAGCTGATCGCAACAATGATGACAGAGTTTACGTTCGTTATTTTGCTGAGTTACAGGCTGAATTAGGTTGTTCAAATGTACTATTGCCGACAGGCTTAGCCGCACTTTAATGCGGTTAGAACAGCGGCAATCATGCAGCAGTCCATGAAAGATTATCGGGTTCAGATGGCGCTCGCTGACGATATCGCTGGTGCATATATTGCGCTGGCTGTAGCGGGCAATATTGGCGCATTAGGCAGGCTCGCAGCTGCAACTGCCTCATTGCCAATCGGTATATCACAAACTATTGTTTCTGTTGGTGCGTTTGGCGGCGTCATTGCCTTGGCAGCCGCTGGTATCGCTGCGGAAGTGGTAGCCGTCGCCGCCAGTCATCGCGGGTCTTGCAAAGGTTGATACTGTTGCGACACTTGACCAAGTGGATGGTCATCCGTCTACTTTAGACGGATTGGCGTAGACGGATTGGCGGCACAGGCGCTAGCAAATGCAGAAGCTGCCGATTCAGCTGGGCTCTATACTCGATAGTCGCAGATAAATGATAGTGAAGGAAAAAAAGATGAATAAGCAAAAGAATAATAAAATTATACAGTTTCACAGGATAAAAGGTGTCACACTTGTTTAATTGTCTGTTGTGCTGGTGGTTATTGGCATGATAATCGGGGCGGTAGCGGTTGGTTCTGATATTCAACGAAATGCTTCCTGTCAGCGCATTCAAATTGCTTTTGTTCAGGGTTGGCAACGATCCTACCAAAACTATTTTGATCAAAATGGTATTGTTATAGGTGACAATGCAGCATCGCCCTCATTACGCGTGAATAATAGCACGACTGCTTTGTGTGATCTAAGCTTGGTCAGAATCATGCAAGCTGCGGGTATAACTATTCCGCAGGGTCGCGGCATCGATTTAGAAAATCGTTGTGTGTACCTGGACAGTAATGGCAACCCTCAAGAAGTACAGGTTTGTTTTCAGAATATTAGTTGGTCAATACCAGATGGGGTTGGTGGATACACTGTAAGAGACAGGAATGCTATGGTGTTAAATGCAATAACACCGGATTTAGCGCGATTTCTGGATACACAGGTAGACGATCGTGCTGACGCTCGATTTGGTTCCTTGCGTGAAAATAGTCAAGCAGCTTCAACGGCTGGCGCCTCCCAAGAATGGAGCATAGATAGCAGAATGGCATTTGGCTAAACAGTCGCAACTAATTTAGATGAGTCGCAGGTGGCTATTGTGGTTGGTGTCTATCACATGAATCAATAGGATCCTCGTTAAAGCGAAGCGGCCAAGATAGTGTGAATCTGTTTGATAGCACCGTCCATACTCTCTTCGATAAAAGGTTCAAAGGCCACTGGTTCTACTTCTGTTCGCCACTGTAATTCACAGCCTTCATTTGTCTCGAGTATCTGAATGCTTGCAAGATGCTTTTGTAATGGTACTGGAGATTCAAAGCAAGAATACTGTATAGTCATTTCCTGATTATTGCGGGATAAAATTCTTTCTTTTATCTGCCCGGCACCCGGCAGGGTTAAGCTTCTGACCTCTCCATCAAACTCGCAATCCATCACGCCAGGAACCCAGTCGACTCGATCTGGTGTACCCACTATTGCCCATAATTTCGAGGAAGGGCAATTGAACTGTACATTTTTTTGAATAGGCATTATGGCTCCATTTGTCTAGCTTCTAGGGCGGCTTTAATTCTGCCGTGTTCTTCCCTTGTGATTTTGTAGCGGGTAACGAGACTGATAGGGATCAGGTGTAGTAAGGGGACAATTACGCCGACAATGAGCCCTAGCAAAAATATCTGCTGGTCTGGCACATCTCCTGGCATAACCCCGGTGGGAAATTCAATCAAGGCGATAATAAATCCTCCTAAAATAATGCCAAAACCAGACATTGCTTTTCCAGAGAAAGACAAACCGGCAGAGAACATTGCCTCTTGTCGAAGGCCTGTTCGAAGCTCATGATCATCAAGTATATCGGCAACAATTGATGCGCCAATAATGCCTTGTATTACAGCGATGCTCGCTGCAAGCACGCCCGCAGCGACCAAAATTAAAAGTAATAGTGGATCACCATTTTCTGGCAAAACACCCAAAAACCTTAAGTTGATGATGATAATTCCGTCGAAGAGGCTAACGATGCTACACCAGAGTAGTATTATCTTTTTGTCCCAACGCTTCTGTATAAAATGTACAAGGGGGAAAGCGAGAACTGCGCCAGCTGCTGAGAATGCAAACCATCTTAAGTCTTCAGTATTTAAGCCCCAAAAAAAAGTCGTTACATAGATGTTAATATTTAGGGTAGTGCCCGTGATTGCTACGGAAAATAACACTATTATGAAGTATAAGCGAAACTGACTATTTTTTAGGGCGGTAAAAAGCTCACGGACAATTCTTCCGAGAGTGAAAGGTACTGTCGCGCTAGAGTGCTGGCGAAGGTAGGGAATTTCTCGGCGGGTTAGCAAGGTCGTCGCTAAAGCTCCCCCTGTAATGATCAAAGCAGCGGCTAAAGCCAACTTTGGATAACCTGCAGGGTTTAGCTGACCAATTGGAAACGCCTCGCTGCTTCTAAAGACAAAGGTATAGACAAACAAAGGAAAGCTGACACCAATGATCCAGCCAAGCGCAAATCGATAGGACATGATGGAGGTCCGCTCTTCATAGTCATCGGATAATTCTGCTGCTGTGGCGGCCCAAGGAACAAAAAACAGTGTCATGAAACCGCGGCTCAAGAGCACAAAAGTGAGAAGCCAGGCGAATAGCAGTGTTCCCTCTAAGCCGGACGGAGGAACGAAGATACAGTAAATAGATATGCCAAGGGGGAATGCGGAGATTAGCATCAGAGGATGACGCCTGCCCCAACGAGTCCTAAGATTGTCAGAGATTGATGCGACAAGGGGGTCAGTAATGGCGTCAAATATGATGGCGATGGCAAGTGCGAGTGAGACTAGGCGTGCATCTACGCCCAACACCTGATTATAGTATAAAAGGATAAATGTATTAAAAACAAAAAGTTTGACTGTGTCCGGGAAAGCGCCAATGCCCTGATATACTTTAGTCGAAAACCTTACTGCACCTTCGCGTTTTTCACGCGAATAGCTTGGAACCTCTGACGTCAAATCTGACTCCCTAATGTCTAATTCACCTATAGTAACCTGATTCGATCTTATGAAAATAGTTTCTTTATAATGCTTATTCCCTTGTATGCTATGTTAGATGTTCACTTAAGATAGAATTTTGGCAAACTCTTATGTATACGTTTATCGCCATATTCCTATTTTCTTTATCAAGTAGCTTGCTCGCGTCTACAACTGCCGATCTTTCTCTGAGAGATCCGCTGAAAGATAGCGTAAAAACACAGCCTATTACAATTTTGTCCTACAACATTCAGCAATTGGGTTACCCGAATTGGATGGGTAATCATTTTGAGAAGCAGCGTCTCGACATGATTCCAGAAACCCTACTGGCCTTAGAAAAGCGACCAGAAGTATTGGTTTTCCAAGAGGTTTTTACTTTGGAGGCCTTTCATTTCTTGGTAAACGCGTTATCAGAAGGTTATCCTTATCACACACTGGTGGCAGGAGAGAATTGTAAAGACCCAGCCTGGGCCAGCGTCTCTGGTAACTGTCAGATGGATACAGTGAAAAGCAATAGTGGTGTTCTGATATTCAGTCTTTGGCCTATTGAGGAACAACATGCCTATGTCTTTCATGCTGTACGCATCAGCAAGTCATTCGATTTTATGGCTCAAAAGGGTGTGGTATATGCAAAGATTCTAGTGGGGGCAGAACGACCATGGCAGATACATGTATTTGGTACGCACTTGCAGGCTACAGCTAAAGATCACGACATACGGATGCTGCAAATTGGCGAGATGAAAAAATACATCGATGGGTTTCAAATACCTGCAAAAGAAGCGGTGATACTCGGAGGCGATTTTAATGTCAGTTCAACTAGGCAATCGAGGCTTGACGACTTGCTGGCAGGTGCCAATGTAGCGCTCGCGTTTGAAGCAAAAGGAGTGGGTTCTAGTTCTGATGCCACCAATGGTTATCGTCAACTGCTTTCTGGATCTAAGGCAAAGCCGCGACCTGACAAGACGCTGGATTATGTGTTTTACCGAACTGATCACCTTAATCCGGTGAATCAAGCCAAACTGCAGGTGATTAACCTAAAGTCTCGCGCCCCTTGGATTGGGACAAGATTATTCAACCCAGATGTTAAACTCTTTGATCTGTCAGATCATTATCCGGTTGCAATGGAATTTGTGTTCCCCGCTCAATCGATGTGAAAGATGTCAGATGTCGCGTTGATACTTTCTACTTCACCACCTGAGCTTGTGAAGTGTCCTTTGTGTCTTATTCTATACTGACCCGATTGGCTGTCTTTGTCGCTTTGCCAAGATAGACGGGCAATCAATCCCTCAGAGTTGTTGTCTTGCTCCCAACGAATTTTTGTAGACCAATCGTAGTCATTGCTAATCTCAATCCATGATGTACCTTGCATAATCTCTAGGCCCATAAAGATCTGTTTGCGATGGTAAGTGGCAGTTGGATTGCCAGAATAAAAACTAGCGGTAATGACATCTCCCTTCGCATACTTTTGCTTGTCGAGCGCAATTGCACTGTTCTGCGTGATGTTTTTGTTCACATTATCCGCGTTGCCGTCATGCAGGTTCTGCCTTGGGGATTTGCCGCGCCAATCGTCATAAGTCAGAGTCTGATGGACAGCTGAGTTGTTTTTTAAAGCAGTGGCGAGCTCTGCTGCGACCTGCTGGTAAGCTGGCAACGTCCAAGGCCCATGCAATGTGTGTCCGGCTTCATATTGTTGCAGACGATATTCTTCGGGGGTAGTAATGTAACCCGCGTATCCGTTTGAATAACCTGCTAATACAACGTGAGTTGCCCAATCACCGAGGTGGGCTTGCACTGTGTCTCTGAGCCTTCTTCCTGCCATGGTAGTGATTTCGGCTGGTAGCGCGAGGATGGCAACTTGGCCAATCCTTGCGATGGTTATCGAGCGTATTTGCGATTGTAGTGGGGGATTGCCAGTGCCTGTTTCAAACAGAATAGGTTTGGGTGATTGGCATTTTCTGACGGATTCAGTCCACTTTCGCGCGTCCGCCAGTAATCTTATTAGAAAATCTAGGAACACACTTTGCTCAGTCATGCCTTCTCTAAATAGAAAGTGACCACCACCGTCTTCAGTGGATCCACCTGCAAAGGAATACCCGTAGGCAGAAGGGCAGGTGCGCTGCTTGCCATTGCCAGTGAACTCATCCTTCACCTCATATTGCGATAGATCGATATATATCTGGCGACTGTCTACTTCTCCCCTCAACAGCTCAGAAGCGTTTTCAAACAAATTGAGTGCGACGTCGACTTGCCGCTTACCGATTATTTTCGTGCTTTCGAAATCATCTTTGCCGGGACCCGTATTATTTAAGTTTAGGTTAGGCGTTACGTCTCCTGCATTCGTCTGGGCAAAGGCGGCAACAAATTCGTCGTTGTTTTGATAAGTGACGCCCTTTTTCCTCTCGACATCCAGGGATGCATATCCTTTATGATCTCCGGATATAAGACGATTAAAAAACGTCATAGACGTGGGATGAACGGCCAGCCAGTTGATCATGCCAATATCCCCCGAGTCATCGACGAACTTAAGCAAGGTCATATCTTTGTCGATGGTATCTGCATAACGCTGGCGCTCTGATTCGGGATTCGCCTCGTAGGCAATCAATGAGCGGTTGATACCTGCGTTTTCTACAGAACCCTTGTTGACATAGATATTGCCTGGTTGGAGATCCTGGTGGGCTTTGGTAACAGACTCGACAATACCTTCTACAATATTGTCGAAATGCGCTGGGTAGAAACCACCGTCAAGACCCATTTCATTGCGAGAGTGCCAATAACCACTCGGTGCCGAGTGCGTGTGGGTCGCGCTTAAGATGACATTGTCGAGTCGATAGGTATCACCAAATTGTTTTTTCAGGCGATCCAGGACCTCTAAAGTAATGTGATGTTCGATACTGCCAATATCCACGCTAACGAAGGCGATACGTTTGGTTTTGTCACCATCGGCAATAATAAAAGCCCGTGCGCTCTGACGAATGTGAAGCCCTTCTGAAATTTGATCTTGCTTGCCGAACCCCCAGAGTGGAATGCCAAATGCTGGGCCCGTGACGTCAGCTATACCGCGGCCGATGACAAATCGAAAGGGCCCATCACTATTGGCATGTAGGGATGTAGTCAGCGTGACAATCAATAAGGCTAAGACGGTTTTCATTATGGCTCTCTTACTTAAAGCTTTGATGCAACAGGCTAGTGTGTAGTCATATGAAGTCTAACTGCCTAGACCCCAATTTGCTTCCTCACGAAGCCGATCGAAGAAGCTATCTTCATAAGCTTCCTCCGGCGCTTCGCGAACCAGTTTGTCGAGTATGTGTGCGTCTTCACCCAGCAAGACTCTCCATCGCTCATCACGTACACCTTGAATCATCATCGCAGCAGCCTCGGCTGCGGTTGTCGGCGCGTTGTCACGAAAGGCTTCACCTTGTGCTTTTATCATTTCACGAATTTGATCATTGCTCGCAGCTGAGAGATCCATGTCCTGACGTTTTTCGATGCGCTTACGAATTTGCTCGATCTTTTTATCGGACATATCAGTCGGATCAGCAAATCCGGAAATCTTGCCGGAGTTAATCGCAATTGAAGTACCGATATGTCCCGGCATCACAACAGAAACCTTGACGTGGGGAGCATTTATTCTTAAATCACTAACGAGTGCTTCCGTAAAACCTTTTACAGCAAATTTCGCCGCACTATAAGCAGTATGGGTCGAACCTGGACCAAGGCTAGCCCAAAAACCATTCACGCTGCTGGTATTAATCATATGGGCTTCATCAGCCGCGACAAGAAGAGGAATGAAAGCGCGGGCACAATAGTAAACACCATACCAACAGATATTGAAGGTGCGTTCCCACTCATCTCTATCCCCGTCGATAAAGCTGACGCCTGAACCAATACCGGCATTGTTAAAGAGAAGATTCACACTATCTCGACTGTGCTGTTCCAACACGTCATCACGAAACCGCTTTACCTCATCTTCATTAGAGACATCACATTTATGGGCAGTAATTCGAATGCCTTGAGGTGCTTCGGATTCACACAAACGTAGTGTTTCAGCCATGTTTTCCTCTATTACGTCGCAAATTGCTACGTCACATCCCTCTGCAACCAGTTGTCTCGCTAATTCACGGCCCATACCTGTACCACCGCCTGTTATAACTGCTAACTTTCCTGCCAAGTCTTTCATAAATTATCTCACGTTATTTTATAGAATTTCGGATAAGTAATTGTGCTTGTTAAGCACAAGCCAAAGTGTAGTAGCAGATGACATGCTATTAGAATGTGACACTCTAGGGAAATCGAGAGGAGCGAATCAGGCTGGGAAACATCAAGAACACGATTGCAAATCAGTCACTATCACTTACCTGAATAGAAAACAAATTCCGTTTTTTAAGGCCTGCCAAGGAGGCTAAAGTATCCCTAAGCTTGATGTTGTACTATTGCTGACGTTGCATTCTGGAACTTGATCTGGCACCTTACTTTTACGAGATAGCTTTTACGAGATAGCAATTAATAGAGAGCACTTAATAAATAGCACTCAATTAAGCGCTTCGGCAAATTGCCCTGACTTCACAAATTGGTTCGCTCACTATGTCTGACCTCACACAAGCACCGTCACCATCACCCTTGCGTTCCGCTAAGCGATGGTCACTGCTCCTTTTGGTCTTCATTGGGCTGATCGCAGTCCTTGCGGGCTTGAAATACCAGCAGGTCCAGAAGGCTATCGCATTCGCAGCGTCCTTTCCGGAACGTTCGGCATCGGTCACGGCAGTGACAGCGGAAGTCGGCAGCTGGACACAGGTCTATCAAACAATTGGCGAGCTGCGCGCGACGCGCTATGTCGCCTTGCGTAACGAAGTGGAAGGTCGAATTACAGCTGTTGGCTTTGTCGGTGGCGATAAGGTTAATCCGGGGCAAGTATTGCTGAGTCTTGATGCCCGTGAGGAGACAGCCCAACTGGAAGCAACGCGGGCACAGTTGAAACTGGCTGAGTTGCGATTGCAGCGCATCATTGAGTTACATGCAGATAAAATGGCGAGCCCAGAGGACTTGGACAGTGCTACTGCAGATAAGGCCGTGTTAAAGGCAAATGTCTCAGCGCTTGTAGCGCGTATCGACAAGAAGCGATTAGTTGCGCCGTTTACGTCTATCACAAACCTTCATACCCTAGAAGTCGGTCAATACCTGTCGGCCAACACCATGATTACTGGCCTAACCGGTAATGGCAAAGGTCTGTGGTTAGACTTTGACATGCCCCAAGATAAAGCCGATATCGGCATAGGTACATTGGTCAGTGTCTCTGGCGCAGGGATCAACGATGATCTTGTGGCGCGGGTTATTTCCGCAGAGCCGGCAATTAATAAGGCATCCAGAACCCGAGGTTATCGCGCATTATTGGACGATGCTGAAAAAACGCTATCACCTGGGTCTGTTGTGGATGTTGCTGTCGAGACGGGAGTGCTTGATGGTGTGTTTCGCATGCCCGCAACCGCAGTACGGCGAAGTAATTTTGGTGCCTTTGTTTATTTGTTAGAAGCAGCTGAAGTTGATGCCGCCGCACCTTATCGTGCAGTACGACAAGAAGTGACTGTATTGCGGGCAGAGGGTCCGCAAGTGATCATCACTGAGGGTTTGAAAGCAGGTGACCTAGTCGCCGCGCTTGGCGCTTTTAAACTTCAGCAAGACCTCTTGGTACATGTTGTTGAGCGCAGAGCCTCAGCGAATGCGCTGGACGCACCATGAGTGGGCAGAGAGGAAAAACGAGTTTCTTTGATATCTTTGTCGAGCGACCCGCTGTTGCCGTGGTCATTTCTCTCGCGCTGATTCTCCTGGGATTGCGGGCAGCTGTTGAAATGCCCGTACTGGAGTTCCCTGAAATAGAAAGCTCTTCATTGGTGATCACCACGCCCTACGTGGGTGCCTCCGCCGAAACCGTAAAAGGTTTTGTAACCGACCCTATCGAGCGTGCCGCTGCCACAGTCCCCGGTGTGGATTATGTTGATTCGATGACGACAGCGGGTGTCAGTACCGTGACTGCCTGGCTCAAGCTCAATGAGCCCAGTAATCTGGCATTGGCAGAACTGAATACTCGCTTAGGACAAATCCGCTTTGAACTGCCAGCAGGGGCAGAAGACTCAACTATCAACGTTAACCGCGCTGATGCTAACAACGCTATTTTCTATCTTGATGTCCTTATGGAAGGGCGGTCTCGTTCAGAAACAGCAGATTATATGATCCGCAATGTCGTCCCCATTGTGTCATCCATATCGGGTGTACAACGTGTGCTGGTTAGGGGTGGGCGCGATCCTGCGATGAGAATTTGGCTAGATCCTTCACGGCTAAACTATTTGAATGTTAGTGCAGCTCAGGTTCGGCAGGCATTGATGGCTAACAACGTGATCGCGCCTATTGGCCGGATCGAAAATATGCAACAGCGGATTGATCTGCAGACCAGTGCAACCCTGAAAACAAGGGATGAATTTGAGCAATTGGTCATTAGTAATATTGATGGGGCTATAGTGCGACTGGGTGAGGTCGCCAGAATTGAACTGGGTGAGGCTGAAGGTGATCTAATAGCACGCCTCAGTCAGCGCGATAGCATATTCCTAGCGGTTTATGGCCTGCCCGGCGTAAATGAGCTTGAAATTGGTAATCGGCTCTATACGGTGCTTGATGAGGTCAATGCGACACTTCCAGACGGGGTTAGCATTTTGATGGGCTTCGATGGCACCTTGTATATGCGTGATGCCATTCGCGAAATTTTCATCACCTTAGTAGAAACGGTCCTGCTGGTGGGTATCGTGGTTTTACTGTTCATGGGTTCCATACGCAGTGCGCTGGTACCGCTTGTGACCATTCCTATTTCACTCTTGGGTGCAATAGCATTGATGATGGCCATGGGTTTTTCTTTTAATCTTCTTACGATACTCGCCATTGTCCTCTCAGTTGGTTTGGTCGTGGATGATGCCATTGTAGTGGTAGAGAATGTCTCGCGCTTTATGCGAGAAGGGATGAGCCGCAAGCAGGCTGCGCTTGCCAGTTCCCGTCAATTGTTGACACCGATTATTGGTATGTCGGTTACCTTAGCGGCAGTCTATGTGCCAATCGGTTTTTTATCTGGGCTGACGGGCGTTCTCATTAAAGAGTTTGCTTTTACGCTGGCTGTGGCGGTTTTGATCTCTGGAATGATAGCGCTGACTTTGTCCCCTATTATGAGTGCCTATGCAAGCCATACACGGGGTCAAGAAGGCGCGATGACGCGGTGGGTTAATACCCGTTTTGAGCGCTTGCAAAAACGTTATGAGATTCTTCTGACCCACAGTCTTGACTGGACGCCTCAGATCTTGGCATTTGCGCTGTTATTCTCATTGCTCACTATTCCCTTTCTCATGATGTCGCAGCAGGAGTTAGCACCCATAGAGGATGAGAATTCGATTTTTGTGATTTCCACTCCACCTCCAGAAGCATCACTGGCCTACACCCATGAACACATGTTTGATGTTGTTCATGTGATGAATAACCTGCCAAAGGCAACTTATATGTGGCAGATAGTTAACCCTGGAGGTGCAGTAGGGGGCCAACAATTTGTTGATCCGAGTGAGCGTGACTTCACTACTCTTGATATGATGCCGCAAACATTTGGGCGCCTATCAAAGATACCGGGCCTTGAAGCCTTTCCCAATTCAAGCCCTTCACTTCCCAGCGCTGGTCGCTTTTCCGTTGAGCTTGTTGTCACGTCTGCAGACAGCGCAGAAGAAATGCAGCCCTATGCGGAGAAACTGCTGGCGGCTGCCTACGCGAGTAAGCTGTTTTTGTTTGCGGATACTAATCTTAAAATTGACTTTCCCCAGGCTCACTTTGAATTGGACCGTGACCGGATTGCAGATCTAGGGTTAACGGTTTCTGGCGTCAGTCAACAGTTATCAACCTATCTTTCGGGTAATTACGTCAATCGCTTCGATCTTGATGGCAAAGCCTATCGGGTCATTCCTATGTTAGAGGATGCAGATAGGTTAGATATTTATGCTCTACAAGATTTGAAAATTCAAACCCCCTTAGGCGCGCTTGTTCCTTTTTCATCCTTGGCAAGGCTGGAAGAAAAAGTTGGCCCTCGGGTACTAACGAAATTTCAACAGCGTAATTCTTTTACCTTGTTCGCAGGTATGATCCCGGCCTATACAAAGGAGCAAGGGTTAAGTGCAATCGAGGCCGCAGCGGCAGAGATTCTTCCTCCCGGATATGTCATTGACTATGCCGGAGAATCTAGGCAGATAAGACAGGAAGGCAATACACTTTTTGGTGCGCTGGGTATGTCTTTGGCCTTTGTATTTCTGGTATTGGTTGTACTGTTTAACCGCTTTAGAGATCCCTTAGTTGTTTTACTTGGTTCTGTACCGCTGGCACTTGCCGGCGCGCTAATGTTTACTTTTTTGGGTTGGACCACGCTTAACATCTATTCTCAAATAGGTCTAATCACTTTGATCGGCTTGGTCACAAAAAACGGTATTCTTATAGTTGAGTTTGCTAACCATCTACAACGCGAGGGCTTAACTAAGTTTGAGTCCATCCGTCAAGGTGCTTGCGTGAGACTCAGGCCGGTACTGATGACAACGGGTGCTACAGTGATTGGCCATTTTCCCTTAGTGCTGGTATCTGGTGCTGGGGCTGAAGCTCGGAACAGCATTGGGATCATCTTGGTTGCAGGCATGTTGTTAGGCACATTTTTTACACTGGTAATTCTGCCAAGTATGTATCTGGCACTCGCATCAAAGCATGAAGCCGAAGAAGAAATGGAGGCAGTAGACGCCGCAGTGTAAAATGAAGTGGCGACTATCTCAGGTTGTTCTGTATTGGACTTAACGCATCATTTTTTAGTTCGTTATAAGATGGCACTTGCCAGCTAAATAAAATTCGTTAGACCTAGATTAATTTTGTAGAGAATTTACTTTCTATTGATTTACTGATGGATCGTACTCATTGGATGCGGTGATCATAGGAATTGAAGTGGAAGTTTCTAAGAGAAATAACGGAATATCGAGCTACATTCGCCTCAACGAGGCTTCCCCTATCTACCTTTGTTATAGGGCAATCTCGACACAAGGTTGTCCACCTTTTGTTTCTACAGTTGCTGTACAGGGGAAAAAGAGGTTCTTGACTAACACCGTTCGCCAATAATACATCTCGGACAGCTAGGCTACGTACTTTAGCTAAGGTCTTTATTGACGCGGCATCATCTGTAGCGGTAGTTTCTGTAGGCTCGACATCTGATGCTGTTGCTTTTTTAATCTCTTTACGTCGGGGTAACTCAGCCATGTCCGCAAATCCGCATATAGTAACGGATAGATTTCTTTTGGTGACAGGCAGTGCGCCCAATTTTTCGATGTAATCCGCCGTTTTGGAATTGAGTTTACTACTTGCTAGATCAAAAACTACTGCTTCAAATTTAGGTCGTGTCATTGCTCCCAACAAGTTCTTAGCCAATAGCAAGCTTCCATAAGGTTGCAATGCATACTGAGCATAAGCGACTGCAATGGTTCTGGTCGCACGCATTAACGCAGTTTGAATGATGTCATCAAAACCAACTTCGAAATTATCAAAATTTGTTTCTATGGGTACATTCAGCTCCACCACATCTTTATGGCCTTTAAGCAAAAATAACGCTGTGGCTAAGGACGTTTTTAATATGAATATGGTTTTTCACTACCAGGTGACCCTGACTCATCTTGATGCCGGTGTCGAGCTGAAGCCGGCCACTTTTGATCTCGTTGCCTAGGTAGACGGCAATCTGGTGCAGTTCGAAATTGGTAATATCAATATCTATTTCACCAGAGCGTGCCTTAAGATCAATGTCGCCTTTTGCATTCACTTCAGATTTTAAATTTGTTTCAGCTTGATGGCTACCTCTAAAATCAATGCTAAATAAATCTGTAAGTGAAGAGTTTTGAACGCTCGCTTTTATATCCTGTAATGCTAGATTTACTGGTGGTTCAACAGAATAGTCTACAAATTCAATTTTGCGCTTATTGAGTGAAACCGACTCCATTAGGATATTGATCGGTTGCGACGATGCCATAGCTTTGCCTGATGCTGGTAATGTAGATATCAATTCCAGCTGCCCATCTGTCTCTCTCTTGATTATCAGATTTGCCTCATTAACTTCAAATGCGCTAACGAACAAATTTGATGGGTCAAGTTTGATATCAGATACAATCATTATGCTATTGTGCCAATTCCTAAAGACTGTAACTTTTCGATTCGCGATGTCCCAGTGATACTGTAGGCTTCTTCTGATTCGAAATTTACTTGGCCCATCCAGTTAACGCGTCCAACAGCGCCGTATACAGTTTCGACATCAGCGAGCGTTAAACTGCCATCCGCATTGACCACTAAGCCATCCGGGTTGTGACTTGCATCGAGAGCTTGCTCAACATTCAGATTTCCGGAAACATTTCCAATGAATACAGCAATCGATGCAAGATCTAGCTGTTCGATCTTTATTTTCCCATTAAAATTTTGTTCATTGGTGTGAGCTGCAAAATGACCTTCTACATTTATCTGACCTCCATTAACCGTTAGAGATGCGAGTAAAGGGGTTTGTTCAGAACGTGCAGTGTCAAAAGTACCAAAAGATAGAGATTTAATTTTGATTTGATGCTAGCTGGTTCCATGCTGTACTGCTAAGTCGATCTTATTGAGCATGAACGCTTCAATACTTAGCCGCAAAGTTTGGTCTTCTGTCGCCTAATCATCCCCCTCAAGCAAATAACCGGCAATGGTAAGCCTATCTTGAACGGAATTGATTGGTAGGCTACCTTCTGACAAAACCAAAGATTGTATGTGTAGGTGTTGTTGGAGTAATGGCCAAACTTCGATGTTGATTTCGGCTTTCGCGAGGGATGTATGCTTTGGAATCTGAATCCCCTCAATGCTTGCCTTACCAACGAATGGGTTAAAAGCTAAGGCTTCAATGGTCACTGGCTGACTTAAAATGGCACTTAAGTTTTTCTCCAATTGATACTTAATAATGGGCGGTAGTCCCAAGACAAGTGACAAAACCATAAGTATGGAAATAAGCCAAGGTATCATCGTTTTACTTTTCATCGTGGCCAATCACATTCGGCAATAACATTCACAATAACCACTAATGCTTTCCAAAGTTAGCATGGTGCCAGCATATTATGCCGGCGCATTGTCCAAGCTGTGTTTCAAGGTTCGCGTACACATATAGTAATGGAATGCACACCAAAGATTCACTAGTACGGTTAAACTCATGGCATAGCGGATGGCATTAATACCAAACTCTGGCTCCATTAGATCCGCAGCGAAGCCCGTTAAGATAGGACCAAGTCCTAAGCCGATTAGGTTCAAGAAGAAAAACAATACAGCAGACGACAGTGCGCGCATCCTTAAACCAACCATGCCATGAGTCATTGCGATGCAAGGCGCGAGGTAAAATCCGCCAAAGAATACCGGTATGGCCCAGGACAGTGTTGCAGCCTGGCCCGTGTCCATGACAAGAAAGGTGATGAGAGCGAAGGGTATCGCCGCGAGCGTCGAAAACATCGCCACCCAAATATACCAGTTCTGATTTCCTGTTTTGTTTGCGAACTTATCGGAAAGCCAACCTCCGGCAAATGTTCCGGCCAATCCGAAGAGGCCTGCCACCATGCCATACATTTTTCCGATCTCTAGGTTCGGCATGTCATGCACACGGCTTAGAAAAATCACCATGAAATTGCCCACACCGTAAGTGACAAAAGCGTGGAGGGCGCAGGCCATGGCAAGATGTCGAAATGCTTTTCGTGACCAGAGCAGGGCGAGGACTTCCATAAAGGTTGTTTCCTCAACTTCTGTTTTTGATTCCGAGAAGCCACGGGGGGGTTCTTTGACGGTAAGCCTAAGCAGAATAGCCAGTAATATTCCCGGTAATCCTACGACAACAAAGGCAATACGCCAATCGAACCATTGGACTAAGTAGGCGCCACCCACATAGCCGACGAGGATTCCGCCATAGACGCCGAGTGAGTAAATAGATAGCGCAGTTCCCCGCTCTGAAGCTGGGAAAATGTCCGATACCATGGAATGTGCGGGAGGGCTTCCTCCTGCTTCCCCAATTCCGACACCGAATCTCGCTACAAATAACTGCCAAAAATTCTGTGCGGAGCCACAAAGCGCCGTAAATAAGCTCCATAAGGTAAGTGATACGGCAATCACGTTTCGGCGGTTACCACGATCGGCAATTCTAGCGATCGGTATGCCAAAGAAGCAGTAAATCGCGGCGAAGGCAATGCCAGATAACATGCCATATTGAGTGAGAGTGAGATCGAGATCTTCGATGATGTATTCAGAAAGAATCACAATGACCTGACGGTCAACGAAATTAAATACATAGACAAGCGATAGAATGCCAAGTGCATAATATCGATAAGATTTTTTTTGATAAGCAGCATGAGCTGCTATTTCTTCTTTCTTTTGGCTGGAACTTATCTCTGACACTCGTGGTTTCCTCGCTTGATGACACGGATCGAGCTTATCATCTTTTTTGGCTCATAATGCTTGAGTGGCTATGCTCTCTATTGTGTGAATGTTAGGGTATTCTGGATCGCAAGCAGCACAAATTACTACAAGGTCTAACGATGAAAGATCGCTATTACAATGAATGCAGCACCACGTCTGTAGAAGCGCTTGAGTTCTATGTTCAAGCGGTACATACCCTATTAATCGCTCAGCATGGTGCTATCGATCTTTTGCAGGCTGCCATTGTTGAGGATCCGGGCTTTGGTCTGGCACATGCAACACTTGCCCATACTTACTCAATGATGTCTCGAGGAGTAGATGCAAAAAACGCCTTGAAGATGGCAGTAGCATGCTCTGTAAATGCAAATGAACGGGAACGCGCCCATATAAGCATCATCGCGGCATTGATAAACGCTAACGCTACCCTCGCCTTTGACCTTGCTAAGCAGCATCTAAAAATTCACCCCAAGGACGCGATCATCGCTCAAGCTGTCAGCGGCGCATTTGGTTTAATAGGTTTTAGTGGTCGTGTTGATCGCGAGCAGGAGAATCTCGCGTTTATGGAACAATTAGCATCACACTATAGTGGTGACGCGTGGTTCAACAGCCAATACGCATTTGCAATCTCAGAGGCTGGTGATCCCGATCGTGCGCGGTCTATAGCAACATATGCACTTGAATTAGAACCAGAAAGCGCTGACGCAATTCATACCCTTGCTCACATATATTATGAAACAGACCAAGCAGAATTAGGTCTTGAGATGCTAGATAAATGGCGAAGTCAATATCATCGTGACGGCATTCTTCATGGCCATATTGCTTGGCATTGCGCACTGTGGAACCTCGAGCTTGGAGAATGTAAACGTGCCTTTCAAATACTTGAGACGGATATTCATCCGGGTGTGAGCCATTCACCTGCAATCAATATGGTGACTGACTTTGTTGGGTTTCTTATCAGGGCGGAGCTAATGGCTTATCCAGTCGATTCAGATCATTGGTCTACAGCAAGCAAAGCCATCAAGCAGCTATTCCCAGACCTTGGTTTATCCTTCGTTGATGCACACGCCTCAATTGCTTTGGCTAAAAATGGCGAATTAGAGGAATTATCCCGTTATAGCGAATCGCATCTAGGGTTCGCAAACGATCAGGTTGCAAGCTTAGCGGTTGCATTTGAGGCATATATTGAGGCTGATTGGTCGTCCGTGATTAATTGCTTATTACCTATTTTATCCACACATGAACGATTGGGTGGAAGTCGTGCCCAACGAGATCTGCTAGAGGCTGTGAACGCTCATAGCCTAATCCGCTTGAACAGATCCGGAGAGGCAATCTCAGGAAAGATGCAACGCCGGAAAAGAATAAATAATAGGATTTTTGGTCTTTTGTGAAATAATGTAACCTAAGGCGCGGTTCAAGAGGCCTCTAACCACGTCGTCAGATTATCAACCCATTGTGGGTTATCGTTTAAGCAGGGAATTAGTGTTAACGATTCTCCTCCGTGTGCTTTAAATGTTTCTGTGCCTTGAAGCTCAATTTCTTCAAGGGTTTCAAGGCAGTCGCTTACAAAGGCAGGGCACATGACCAACAAGTTTTTCACGCCAGACTCCGCGAGCTTTATCAATGTATTCTCTGTGCTGGGCTCCAACCAGCGTGCGCGACCCAAACGTGACTGAAATGAAATCGTATATTGATCTGCTTGTATCTTTGCCTCATAAACAAAGCATTCCGTAGTTCGCAATACCTGGTGTCGGTAGCAGGTATCGTGGGCGGGAGACGGGGTACTACAACAATCTTGCTGTTTAAGGCAATGAGTCCCTGTCGGATCGGTTCCCGTAATATGTAATTCAGGCAAGCCGTGGTAGCTAAATAGAATGTGATCGTAGTGAGCATCGCCTCCTATCCAGGGCTCAGTACTTTTGACTAAGGACTCAATATAGCCTGGTTGTTCGTAAAAAGGTTTGATCACTTTTAGGGTGAGATCTAGTTTATGTTTCTTCAGTACACGTTCGGTTTCGACAATCGTTGTTTTGACTGTGCTCTCGGCATAGTGTGGGTAAAGTGGTACAAGGAATATTTCGTCGATACCTTCAATCCGACTAATGTCTAGCACTTGTGATTCGATGCTTGGATTGGCATAACGCATTGCCATCCTTACGGGCAAACTTGTTTTAGACTGAACTACTTTTAGCAATTTCATGGAAAAGGCAATCAGTGGCGATCCTTCCTCTGTCCATATGCTTTTGTAAGCCTGGGCTGATACTTTTGGTCGAAACGGTAGAATAAACAAGCCCACTATGAGGCGCCGAAGTATCCACGGAAGTTGAATGACATAAGGGTCCATTAAAAATTGGTTTAGATATCGTCTAACTGACGCGGTATCTGTGTCGTCCGGCGAGCCCAAATTGACGAGAAGTACTGCTTTGTTATTCATGATTGATTCAACATAATTTGTGGAAAGTTTACGTGCTTGTTCTTGATGCCCAGATATATAAGGTCGGGAAACAGGTATTGGATCACAATCATCCTTGCATCCGACTGTTGTTTGCATTGTAAAACCCATCCAATCTAAGTTCAATTGGATATCGCTCTCCGGTCACCTCAATTTCGAATTCCCTGTCTTTAAGGAACTTACCATTAACGCCTTCAAAAGTATAAGTAGAATAAACCACCTTTTTCTCTAACCGTCAATATACTAACCATCCTCCAAAATTTTTACCGCCAGTCTGTTTGCCAGCGGATAAACCCGTTGATGAAAGAGCTGCGATACGCCAAGCAAGGGCAAGACCTATCCTTGATAAAATGAAACTATGGTGGGTAAATCATTACATCAAGTACCGCCAAAATCAGCAATAGGTAAAGTATTAGTTTGTCTTGGCAATGAATGGCCGCGACTGATACATTATGTTGGTGATGGTAGATTACCCATTGATAACAATCCTTGTGAGAATGCAATAAGACCCTTTGTGATTGGTCGAAAAAATTGGTTGCTCGCACAAAGCCAAGCAGGTGCTGAGGCCAGTGTAAATATTTACTCGATTATTGAAACGGCAAAAAGATCGGGGCATGAGCCGTGGCATTATCTCAACTTTCTATTAGATAAGCTGCCAAACACAGCACTTGCAGAGCTGCATAAGCTCTTACCCCACAAG
>JBLHIH010000027.1:0-35768 GCA_047616645.1 Flavobacterium sp.
GGATCATTGGTTGATGTTCGCCCACTACGCGAAACAGAGCATCTAGAAGGTAAAGAATTAGAATTTAAAGTCATCAAGCTGGATCAAAAACGAAACAATGTTGTTGTTTCAAGACGATCAGTACTTGAAGAAGAAAATAGTGCAGAACGTGAAGCATTGTTAGAAAGCCTACAAGAAGGTCAAAGTGTTAAGGGTATTGTTAAGAACCTAACTGACTACGGTGCCTTTGTTGATCTAGGCGGCGTTGATGGCCTCTTACACATTACTGATATGGCTTGGAAGCGCATTAAGCACCCAAGCGAGATTGTTGCTGTCGGTGATGAGATTGACGTTAAAGTATTGAAGTTCGATCGTGAAAGAAATCGTGTTTCTCTTGGTCTTAAGCAATTAGGTGAAGATCCATGGGTAGCACTCACTAAACGATATCCAGAAGGTACACGTACTAATGCACGTGTTACTAACTTGACAGACTATGGTTGTTTTGCTGAACTTGAAGAAGGCGTTGAAGGTCTAGTTCACGTTAGTGAAATGGATTGGACTAATCGCAACATTCACCCAAGCAAAGTTGTGCAAGTCGGTGATGAAGTTGAAGTCATGGTTCTTGATATTGACGAAGAACGTCGTCGAATCAGCCTTGGTATCAAGCAATGTCAAGGAAACCCATGGGAAGAGTTCTCTGTGCTACACAGTAAGAACGACCACATTAAGGGTTATATCAAGTCTATTACTGACTTTGGTATCTTCATTGGTCTAGATGGAAATATTGACGGTTTGGTTCACTTATCTGATATTTCTTGGAATGAGCCTGGCGAACAAGCAGTTCGTCGCTTCACTAAAGGTGATGAGATTGAAACAGTCATTCTTTCTATTGATGCAGAAAGAGAGAGGATCTCTCTCGGCTTGAAGCAATTGGAAGAAGATCCATTCTCTAACTATGTTGCAGTAAACGAACGCGGTGCCATCGTTATGGGTACTGTGAAAGAAGTTGACGCAAAACAGGCAGTTTTAGAGATGGCAGAGGAAGTTGAAGCTATCTTGAAGGCAAGTGAAATCAGCTTGGATCGTGTTGAAGATGCGCGCAATTCTATGAAAGTCGGCGAAGAAATTGAAGTCAAGATCATCAATGTCGACCGAAAGAATCGTTTGTTAGGCGTATCTATTAAAGCGAAAGATATGGCTGATGAAGAAATTGCTGTAAAAGAGCATAAAGAGCGTGATGCTGAAGTTAGCCCGACAACCATCGGCGATCTCATCAAGGAGAAGATGAATCGCGGAACGGATGCCAGTTAAGTTCGCTACTTAAAGGATAGGAACAGGCTTTTATGACTAAATCTGAGCTTATAGAGAGAATGGCAGCGGTTCAAACTCAATTGTCTGTCAAAGACGTTGAGTTAGCTGTGAAAATGATTCTAGAACACCTAGCGGAAGCACTCGCGGAAGGAGAGCGAATTGAAATTCGTGGTTTTGGAAGTTTTTCTCTTCATTATCGAGAAGCACGTTTGGGTCGTAATCCTAAAACTGGCGAGAAGGTAGAGTTAAGGGGTAAATATGTTCCACACTTCAAGCCAGGCAAGGAACTTAAGGATAGAGTTAATCTTGGCTTGGTAGCTGATTTAACGAGATCCTCAGTTTAGTTTGTAACTTCTTCTTAAGTTTGAAAGAATAAAAAACGGTGACTATCACCGTTTTTTTTTGCTTGGGCGTTTTGAACGCATATGAACAATTTGCACTGACAGTGGAACTGATATGAAAATCCTAAAAATTTTATTATTTAGATTTGTTGCAGTTGTGCTATTTGCAGTCGCCCTGGTGGCCGCGTCAGGCAATAGCGAAGAAGTGAGCTTGACCTTTTTAGACATGACAACGCCAACCTGGCCAATATCATGGTGGGTATTAAGTGCTTTTGTCTGCGGTGTCATTTTTGCTTCGATAGTGAATACATGGACGAATACGGGTCTGCGATTGACGGCGCGAAAAGCCAATAAGGTTATTGAGAAAACTAACCGTGACATTGATCTCGTAAAAGCAGAGAAAGGTTCGGTAAAGGCAGATAAGAGTGGATAACTGGCTTCTATATGGACTAATTGTTGGTGCGATCGGCGTAGGCTGGCTGCTAGGTCGCCGTGAGCGTCCCAATAGTAAAGAATCATCATACAGTCCAAACTATTATCAGGGTCTAAATTATCTGTTAAATGAAGAGCCTGATCGAGCTGTCGCGCCTTTCTTGAAAGACCTTGAGGTGAATAATGACACCTTGGAAACCCACCTAGCCTTGGGTGGTATGTTACGGCGTCGTGGGGAGTTGGATAAAGCGATTGTCGTCCATGAAAATATTCTTGCGAATACCCAGCTTAAACTTGAATCAGTTCTTAGAGTCCAACTTGAATTGGCGAGAGATTATCTACTCGCAGGATTGTTGGATAGAGCCGAAGATCTCTTGTTAAACCTGAATAAACAATTGTCTGAGGAGCATCCATCTCGGTTTATGAGTGATCTTCGCCGCCAGGGAAGAAAGCTGATAATTGAGATATACGAGCGTGAAAAAGAATGGCACCGGGCAATTGAGATCGGTGAAATGTTGGCAATGGGAGATGATACGGAAAAATATGAGCGTTCGATTTCTCATTACTACTGCGAATTTGCCGAAGAATGCTTAAAAGATAACAAGATTGATATAGCGCGGCAGGCAATTAGTGATGCCATTGGCCATGATGCAAGTAACGCACGGGTAAGTTTAGTACTAGGTGTTTTAGAACTTAATGAAGGCCGTTATGTGGAAGCTATACGCGCTTTAAAACGAATAAAAAATCAAGATCCAGTTTATGTCCCTGAGTCGCTTGAGCCCTTGGTCGCAGCATATGCTGGTGAAGACCTCGGCAATGAATCTAAGAACGAGCTGAGAGATTATCTTTTTGAATGCCTTGATGTGACTCCCTCTATTTCAATTGTCTTAACATTGGCGGTTCACCTCCGAGAAGAGCAGGGTGATGAAGCAGTGGCTAAGTTTATTGCGAATTATTTAAAGAAGAATCCTACTATTCGTGGATTGTCCCAATTAATCGATTTACATATCGATAATACCCATGGTGTTTCGAAACAAAACCTTCTTATTCTAAGAAGTTTTGCAGAAGCACTTGTTGCTAACAAACCCGCCTATCGCTGTAAATCTTGCGGGTTTGATGGAAAAAAAATGCGCTGGCATTGCCCTAGTTGTAAGGCATGGGGAACGATTGAGCCCATTTTCGGCTTAGAAGGGGAGTAAGGTCCGCTACTGCGGCTTAGGCACATTTCCCTATCATCCATAGCGAATATCCCCATCAAAAAACATCTTTCTCCTACTTTATTGTTGAGTTCCTACTGCTAATTTAGCTTTCGCAATGGAGGAATAGTTAATTGCTAGTGAGGGAAGTCGATGAGATTTCCTTGTACGAACATAAATAGGACGTATATAAATGGAGAGGAATTATGAACACGAAAAACATTATCTTTATCTTGCTTAGTTGTTTAATTTTAAGTTTTGGTAATTTTACTTTTGCGGATGACTCAGTGCCAACGAGTGAGTTGATGTCAGCAGCCGAACAGACAGTAAATATTAATACAGCAGACGCTGATACCCTCGCGTCTGTACTATCAGGCATTGGTGTCAGTCGGGCTTATGCAATAGTGGAATATAGAGAGACAAATGGAAAGTTTTATTCTGCAGAAGAGCTCTCTGCTGTCCGTGGTATTGGTGTGGCGACAATTGCTAAAAACGAGAATCGCATACTTGTTGAATAAATGAGCCAATTGCCCAAGGTGTCTTTGCCCATTTTCGTGATGGGCTTTTTTTTGTAACAAAAATAAGCCCTGCCTGATCAATTCCTCGTTTCAAATAGACTATAATGATGTAAGAATACACCGAAAAAGTACCTAATGAATTCCTTTTCTGAACCTAAGCTTAACCGTCCAAATTTTGGCACTAGCTTATTTACGAATTTCATGTAGATTATGATATAGCTATGAAAATTCAACTTACTATCTTCTTGTGTTTAATATCACCCACTCTCGTCGCCGAGAGCCTGGATAAACCTGCTGTCAGTATCGAGTACATACAATCCCTACTACATTCAGAACAGCCTAGAAAACGTTCTCCCGGTAGATCTTCTTTTCGATCTCCAAAGGTCTCCTCTATACCAAGTCCTTCAATATCAAGTCCTTCAATATCAAACCCTGCTAGATCGACCCGTCAGAATTCGCTTATCAGTTCAGGAACCTACTCTGTAAAAGACATTGGGGATGATATTAGAGACGTAATGAAGCGTCGTAATGGTCAGATGGAAAAACAGGCTAGTCGTCGTGCAGCAAAAAAGCGCTCACCTATGGATCAGATGAAAAGCCAGTATACAGACTTGAAATCATCCTCGGACAAAAAAGGTAATTATCGACAATTAATGGGTCACTTTTTGAAGGGTGATAATTCTCTGGATGTGCTTTCTCGGCATGAAGATTTTTTTGGGGTATCTAGCATAAATGAAACACTCTCGGCAGGGAGGATCATATCCGATGATAAGTTTGGGCGAGTCAAGAAATACCAACGATACTATAAGGGGATTGAAGTTTGGGGAAGTGAGATAAATGCACTGGAAGCAAAAGATAAAATAGCTTTTAGTGGTCAATTTACAGCCCTTAATCAAGATATCGACCTTACTCATATGCTTGAGGAATCAGTACTTGTAAAAATAGCATTAACAGAAGTTAACAAAAAGGGAAGGGGATTAAAGGATTATTCTAGTGAAGCCGTCATACACACTATTGGAGGGAGAACGGAAAAGTTCTACAAAATTACTTTGCTCTTGAGCAATTATGACGAATGGATTGTTTTTATAGATCCACGGACTTCTCGAGTTGTACATAGATTCAACAATAAGCAATCCGCACAAGAAGAAGGAAGTGGTGTTGATCTATTGGGCGTAAATCAAAACTTTTCGGTCTTTGAGGAAGATGGTCTGTATTACTTATATAACGCTTTAGTACCTAATTCCAGTGAGTCCGTCATATATGATTTTCAAAATGGGGAGACATTTTCCGATTCAACATTTATTACATCAAACTCTCCAATTACGGGTTTTGATCCTGCAGGTATCAGTGCTTATGTTAATCAGAGTGTAACCTTTGATTATTTTAAAAATACTTTTGGTCGAAATTCAATTGACGATAAAGGCATGGCCTTAACCGCTGTTGTTCATTTTGACCAAAATTTAAATAATGCTTTTTGGTCAAACAAGGCCATGTTTTTTGGCGATGGTGATGGTGAATTGTTTTCAAATCTCGCAGGGTGTCTGGATATAACTGCCCATGAAATGACTCATGGTGTTGTTGAGAATACCGCTGGATTGATTTATCAAAATCAGAGTGGTGCCTTGAACGAGAGTTTCGCCGATGTTTTTGCGGTTATGGTAGACAGAGACGACTGGTTTTTAGGTGAGGATTGTTTTCTTACTGCACCAGGGTATTTGCGAAATATTCAAAATCCAAATTTGGGTTTTGGTGGGGGGCAGCCAGCTCATATGTCTGACTTTTTACAAGTACCGACCTCCCAAGATCACGGTGGAGTTCATACAAATAGCGGTATTCCCAACCGAGTGGCTTATCTGATGGCAGAGGGATTAAGTGATGAAGGACTCGGTCAAAGTATAGGTCGAGAGAAAACTGAACAGATATTCTATCGTGCTTTGTTAATGCTTACGGCGAATGCGGATTTCTTTGATGCAAGAGTTGCCTCAGAAGCCGCTACTGAAATGCTTTATGGTGAAGGAAGTAGCGAGACTGTTTCAGTCGCAGCAGCTTGGGATGCCGTAGGCATATTAGAATCTGACGCGCCAGCTTCTAGCGGCGGTGAAACACGTATTGAAAATACCGCGGGACAGGATGTACTTGTCTATCTTTATCCTAAGGACGGTACACATGATAATCCTTTTTCCCCTGCTGAAAGATATGACATATATCTTCAAACTTTAACCAATCCTTTTCTCGGATATGATCAAAGTTTGGATTTTGGCCCTATTAATTCTTTAGGCGAGCCCAAGTATTCGCGCCCTGCATATTTTGGCGAAGATGGCGTTATCTATATTACCTATGTGGGGATTGACGGTAATTTATACATCATTGATGAAATAGGTGAAGCGCGATTAACCCAAGAGGGCGGATTTAATAGTGTAGTGATATCTCAGGATGGGAATACGATTGTACTGACTCGAGATGACAGCCCCGATATTATTATTCTCGATTTGGTAAAAGAAAGTACAGAAGTGATTCGCATCCTTGGTCCGGATTATACAAGTGAAGGATTGGATACCAGTTTTGTTAATCGTGTGGATTCTGTGTCATTTAATTACACTGGGAAAAAGCTAATATTTGATTTTGCTTCCTGCGTCCCAAGCTTTGAAGATAGTTGTGAAGGTGAATCTGCACCTGAATTTTGGAGTGTTGGTATCTATGACTTAGACAGCAAACAGTTTAGCTATCCATTTCCTTCGCAAAATGCTGATGTTGATCTTGGGTTCCCAAAATTTTCTAATACTACGGATAGATATATTGTTTTTGATTTGGTTGATTACACTAATCTTGAAACCGACACACAGGCTGAGTCGTTGATTTTGATGTATGACACGGAGGAACAATTATTTCAAGCTGTTGGGACTTCCAATTTAGGTGAGACTAGGGAGTTTACTTTTGGACTGCCTTCATTCTCTGGTGATGATGACTATATTGTCTTTCAGGTTTTAACAGATACTGATGGAAAGGTAGCGCGTTTGGATGTTGCAGAAAATTTTCAAGTCGATCAAAATAGTTTTGAGATCCTAAACGATTTTGATGTTGCCCTACCTTATGTACAACGAGATCAACTGAGAAGAATTTCGCGTCAGCTTGTGACTGATAGATCGGATATTGATTTTGGAACGCTGAGGGGAGAGGTGAGCACAATAATTTCACTAAGCAATCAAGGAAATGGCGATCTAGAAATTACTAACATCATAAGATCAAGTTCCAGAATAAGCCACAATTTAACTAATCGAATACTGTCACCTAACGAATCTGTTGAGTTTACTGTTTCTGCGGAATTTATTAGCGAAGCCCCCATACTTGCAGAATCTTTATCGATTGAACATACCGGCACTAATCCTGCCGTGATCATAGAAATAGTTGGATTGTTTGATGGTGATTTCGATGGTGATGGTAGCAATGACTCTGTGGATAATGACGATGACAACGATGGTACGCCAGATAATGAAGATCAATTTCCTCAGGATAGTTCCGAGACTAAGGACACCGATAGTGATGGAATAGGGAATAATGAAGATACGGACGATGATAACGATGGCATCCCCGATTCCGACGATGAATTGCCAGAAGATGAAAGTAATAACCCTTTACTGCTTAATCGACTGGAAAACCTCTCGACTCGCGGTTTTGTTGGAAGGGGAGAACGGGTGCTGATTGGAGGACTAGTTATTTCGGGGAATGAGCGGAAGACCGTATTGATTAGAGCAAGTGGACCCGCGCTACGGGACGCTGGTGTGAATGGGGTAATTGAAGATCCAAAAATTGACTTGTTGTCCGGTACCACTTTGATCGCAAGTAATGACGATTGGCAAAATCATGCTAATGCGCAACAAGTACCTATCCAACTACAACCCTCAGATACATTAGAGTCAGCGATTGTTATTACCTTAGATCCGGGAGCTTATACAGCCATCGTTTCAGGATTTAATGGGGGAGAGGGAATTGGTCTGGTGGAAGTATTTGAATTGAGTGATACACGTCTAACGAGATTACAAAACATTGCAACAAGAGGGTTCATTGGAACAGGTGATCAGGTATTGATTGGTGGATTGATAATTTCTGGACAAGAGTCTAAAAAGGTCGTTATTCGTGCTAAGGGGCCCAGCCTAATAGATGCGGGTGTTTCAAATGTCATCGCAGATCCAGAAATGTTTTTATTTTCTGGCGCAGATCGAATAGATGAAAACAATGATTGGCAAAATCATCAGAATATGGACGATATTCCTATAGAATTGCGCCCAAATAATGATAAGGAGGCGGTCATTTCAAGGGAATTGCCGCCTGGTGCCTATACTGTCATTGTCTCTGGGGTGGCCGGAACTGCGGGCATAGGTATTATTGAGGTGTTCGAAATACAGTAAATTTTTGCAAAAAAATATGCTATTCGTCAACCAAGTAGGACCTTGCATCGTTATCTATAACACAATCAAGTGGAAATGCGACCTCATGAAGTCTGAAATTCTCGTATAGTGGTCTTATGAATTTATTTAAAAAATATCTTTTGATTCTCTTGCTGATCTTCCCGCCGCTGCTTTTGGCTGAGGCTCGCTTGGAAAATTTAGCGACCCGTGGATTCATTGGAACCGGGGACAACGTGTTGATCGGTGGATTAGTGATCTCGGGAGACACAGCAAAAACTATTCTTATTCGAGCGCGTGGTCCAGCGCTGACTGCGGCGGGAGTTGAAGGTGCAATTTCAAACACTCAAATTTTACTCTTTTCCGGCTCGAATCTTATTGATAGCAATGATGATTGGGAAACACACGAAAATGCAAACCAAGTGCCCACTAGTTTACAGCCTACAGATTTTCGTGAATCAGTCATTGTAAGTACCTTAAATCCAGGAGCCTATACCGCAATAATCACAGGTATAAATGATGAGGAAGGTATTGGCTTGGTAGAGATTTTTGAGCTCTCCAATACAGGAAATACCAGGTTAGGGAATATTGCCACTCGTGGATTTGTGGGTACCGGTGATGCGGTTATGATTGGTGGGTTAGTGATCTCGGGAGATGAAAACATGACGCTGCTTATCAGAGCAAAGGGACCGAGTCTAACAGCACAAGGTGTTGATGGCGCACTCGTCAATCCAGAAATTATTCTGCTCTCCGGTTCGGATGTAATTGATAGTAATACCGATTGGAAACTACATGATCGCTTTGACGAGATACCTGAAGAGCTAAAACCAACAGATGATCTTGAAGCTGCCCTGATCACTGAGTTAGCGCCGGGCGCATATACGGCCATCGTGACAGGTACTGGCGGTACAACCGGTGTGGGTATTGTTGAAGTTTTTGAGGTGACACCTGTTGTTCCTCCTCCTCCGCAACCTAGTGCCCAAGTGTTTTTTACCGATAATATAGAGACGTCCATTATTCAAAGCAGATGTATTGTTTGTCATGTAAACGGTGGCGTTGCGAATAGTACAAACCTTGTTTTTGAACCCACCAATCCCACCTCGGATGTCGCCAACTATCAACAATTTGAAACTTATGTGGGCACAAGCCTCTCAGTTCAAAATCTTGTTTTATCAAAGGTCAGCGGAAACAATCACGTAGGGGGTAATCAATTACCTATAGGGAGTTCTGATTATAATGACCTTGAAATTTTTCTAAATCTACTTACCAACGACATAGAGCCTCCGATTGAGCCAAGCCAATTTTTTGCCTCTGTTAATCTACAGCCACGTGCTTCAACTCTCAGAAAGGCCGCCCTTATGTTAGCGGGGAGATTACCAAGCTCTAGTGAATTAGCCCAAGTAACAGATGATGCAAGTTTGAAACTTGCAATGAGAAATTTGATGCAAGGTAGTGCCTTTCATGATTTTTTACTGGATGGTGCAAATGATCGCCTGTTAATTCGAGGTATTTTACAACCATCATTTCTTGATGAATGTTTAGAGTGCTTTCCGGTTTATACGAACCATCTTTACGATCTCTTTATTGCAGATTTAGAAGAAGAAAGGGGAGAAGTGAATGCCTTTCAATCTCAGGGGCGAATAGGGCTTATCGAATCACCCCTAGAACTGGTTGCTTATATCGCTGAAAACGATTTCCCCTACACGGAAATATTAACAGCTGATTATATGATGCTAAATCCCACTTCTAATTTTTCGTTAGAGGGTACGGCAGTTTTTGACAATGTAGATGATGTTTATGAGTTTAAGCCTGGCGTGATGACAGGATATTATCGGCCGGGTCCCGGAACGGTGATTGAGGAGCTCGAGGGTACAGAGTTTTTTCAAGTCATTGACCCTGGTGACCTCAAAACAATCTACCCCCACGCAGGCATCCTCAATTCTCACGCATTTCTCTCTCGCTACCCTACTACCGCAACAAATCGAAACCGTGCGCGAGCACGTTGGGCCTTTCTCCATTTCCTTGATGTTGATATAGAGCGGTCCGCTGAACGTACAACAGACCCTGTAGCCCTAGCAGATACTAATAACCCAACCTTAAACAACGACAATTGTACTGTCTGTCACAGCACAATGGATCCTGTAGCAGGCGCCTTTCAAAATTATGATGAAACGGGATTGTATAGAAGTAGTTTTGGCGGATTAGACTCTCTCGATAATTTTTACAAGTTTGGTCGCGATGGGGGGGACGATCTCTATCAATCCGGGGATACATGGTACAAGGATATGTTAAATCCTGGATATGCGTCTCTAACCGCACCTAGTGCAGATAATAGTATGCAGTGGCTATCGGGGCATATTACATCTGATACGGGCTTTAGCAGAGCAGCAGTAAAATTTTGGTGGCCTTCCTTAATGGGTAAAGAAGTGCTTTTGTCTCCTCAGGTTTTGAGTGATGCAGACTATGACGCGAGGTTAGCTGCATTCGAAGCACAAGCTGTATCGATTCAATCTCTAAGTGATCAATTTTCTGCAAATGGCATGTTACTAAAAGACCTCTTGGTTGACATGATGATGACTTCTTGGTTTAGAGCTGAGTCTGTTGATCCGAGTGTCTTGACCGCTAGCCTAAAAAGCGCACACGCAATAGCAGATCTTGGTGACGAAGTATTATTGACCCCTGAAAGATTGCAATTAAAAACCAAAGATATTGCTGGGTTTAACTGGCGTGCATTTATGACAGAAAATGAAAAGCAAGCGACGGGATTTGAAAATACTTACAATCTGTATTACGGCGGAATAGATTCCTCAGCCATTACCAAGAGGGCAACCGAACTCACGCCCCTGATGAGCACCGTGGCGATGGCCCACAGTTTAGAATCTGCTTGTCCAATTGTATTGAGAGAATTTATTTTACCTGATGGTAATAGAAAGTTATTCAATGGGATTGACGAGGTGACAACGCCATTATCGATTGGTCTAAGTTCCGTTAACCTGACCACTAATACCACCCCAAGCTTTACTGACCTCACGCTTAATGTTGATCTACTTCTTGGGCAACATAGAATCGATGTCAATTTACAAGATGGATTCTGTGATTATGATGAAGTCAGCAATACTTGCTTATCTCAAAATTCTTTAATATTGGATCACATAAATGTATTCCGCCCAGGTGAGTCAACGGCCGTGACCTTCAGCGTGACTGACGAGAATATTCAGGTAGATAATAACTGCAGTTATATATTCGAAAATAACCGCGTTATTTTATATGGTCAGTGCACCTTAAGTATTCCCTTAGATGTTGTTACTGCGGGTAGCCATACAATTACCGCGAGCCTTGCAGGATTTAAACAAGGAGCTGATCATATCAACACGAATGAAAGTGATGCTTCACTTGGTATTGAATCCCTTACACCTGCGATAAGTGCGCAAACTAACGGTGCTGTCCT
This sequence comes from Flavobacterium sp., assembly GCA_047616645.1. Taxonomy (GTDB): domain Bacteria; phylum Pseudomonadota; class Gammaproteobacteria; order Pseudomonadales; family Azotimanducaceae; genus JAHRVQ01. The sequence continues at coordinate 11,629 of JBLHIH010000027.1, forward strand.
TATAAAACACAAATTAGTTGATTTACATTCTCTGATGTTAGGCAAAACCTATTCGGTGGAAAGTGCGGAAATTGCGACTGCTTATCAGCTATTTGTAGAAAGCTGGGACGAGAGACAGCTGGATACTACCGATGGAAATTTACTCAGTGACGTAGAATCCTGTGATTGGTTTTCTGACACGGATTTTACAGTGGGGCTTGGCCTTGCCACTACACAAGAAGACGATGGTTTTTACACAGAACTATTTAAAAAAGGGGCTGATTCGAAAAATAGCAAACAAGCTTGGGTTACAGTGATGGCCTATCTTATGACCCACTATCACTATCTTCACGAATAGACTATAAGGGAGGTTATATGAAGAGAAGAGACCTTATAAAATCATTAGCGATTGCAGGCGGTTTAGGTGCCTTGCCTTTCTCGACTAAAAGCCTAACCGCGGCCGCGAGTCCAGATAGCCGTTTATTAGTCAGCATTCAACTCACCGGAGGCGTCGATGTTACGAGTTTTTGTGATCCAAAGGCGAATGTCAGTGGTGAGTTAGATATTAATAATTGGTCCAATACAAAGAGTATTGGTCAGGTTGGAAATCTAACCTATGCTCCATTTGGTGGAAACGAGCAGTTTTTTCAGAAGTATGTTAACGACATTTTAGTGATCAATGGGGTCGATGCTCAAACTAATTCTCATAGTGTTGGTGTGGTTAATAATTGGAGCGGTAGAAATGCGGAGGGTCTGCCCACTATAACCTCTCTCATGGCTGCGGCGACTGCGCCTGATCTCCCTCTTGCCTATTTGAACTTTGGTGGGTTTGGACATACTCAAGGTATTATTAGAAGTACGCGTATTGATCAAGTAGCGCCACTCCGAAACATTATCTATCCTAATCAGCCGCAGCATAATCAGAGTATTCTCTACCGTCGCCAAAGCGATTGGGATCGTATACGCGCACTACATGACCAAAATGCGACTGCGATGGCAGGGGAAACAAGTACCACTGAAGGAAACAGGAAAAACAGAGAGTTTTATCTTGATGCTTATAGCCGAGCTGAATTAATCAAAGCGTTCGGAGATCTGATTCCATCGGCAAGTGAATTTCAAGCAGTCAGAAATATAGCCAATAATGGTAACAGTACACTTCACAGGCAAATTCAACTCACCATGTTAGCTTTCTTGTCTGGTGTTTCTATTTCTGCCGATCTTATCGAGTATGGCTATGATACCCATGATAATCATGATCAAAGCCATGAGCCTTTGTTGGCTAATTCAACCGATGCCATTGATTATCTTTGGACCTATGCTGAGGAGTTGGGCCTAGCAGACAGACTTGTGGTACTTGTTGGTTCTGATTTCGGGCGCACGCCCAACTACAATTCTGGAAATGGAAAGGACCACTGGCCCATTGGTAGCTATATGGTAATGGAGAAAAACGCAGCTTATACCAACAAGGTTTATGGTGAGACGGATGGAGGTCACAACGCCTATAATATCGATCCAGCTACGATTACAAGAAATGATAGCAGTGGGATAACAATTAAACCTGCTCATGTTCACAAAGCTATGCGTAAGTATCTCGGCATTGAAGATTATGCTAATACACAGAATTTTTTATTCACTGGTATTGAAGACTTCAACTTTTTTGGTTGAGAGAAGCTTATCTAATAGATCGATCTACAAAAAAGGTTCCATGATTTTTGTCGTTAAGATCGACCGCTATATAGGGTAAGCCCAAGCTCTTTAACCAGCTTAATGCATCTTCACTTTCCATCAGCATGGCAATACTTGTCAGGCTACCTGCTGTAATTGTTTGGTCTGCTCTAACGGTGACACTTTTTAATCCTCTTACTGGTGCGCCTGTAAGCGGAGAAATCAAATGGCTAAATTTTTGCCCATCTATTTCGATAAACCGTTCTTCACTACCGCTGGTTGTAATACTTCCATTGGCCATATCTATATAAGCAATCGGCTTAGCATAATTACCGGGTTGACTGATGCCAATCTGCCATGGAAGATCAAATGGTTGAGGCCCAATGACGCAAATATCACCAGCCAAATTGATGACACCTTGAGTGACCCCCGCTAGACCTAATAGATTTGCGATTGCATCTACAGCATATTCTTTTACTACGCCACCTAGATCAATCGACATACCGCGTAGAGGAAGGTAAATGTTGTTTTCCGCGAGTTCTACTTTATCCCATCCTACAAGCTTTAGTGTTTGTTTGATTTGGTCTTTGTGTGGCATTTGAGTTTGTTGCCACAGTTTACTAAGCGGTCCTGCGGTAATGTCAAATAAGCCGTGACTAATTTGATGGCAAATCCCCGCATACTTAAAAATTTGAAAACATTCTTCGTCAATTTTAATGGCTTGCTTTCCAGCAGCCGTATTTATTTTTGAGAGTAGGCTGTCAGCCAAATAGATTGAATATTTTTTATCAAAACGTTCAGCTTCTAATACACATTTATCGAGGAGAACTTCACCATCATCCTTTGTATATATTTGTATTGAAGCTGGGCAGCCCATTGTCACAAAATCGCGTTGATACTTTTTCATTAGCGATTATCTCTGCCTATAGTCTAAAGGTTAGCCCCAAAGAAAAAGAGGTAAAATCCAATGTCGCAGGATGATTAAACCCAGTCTCAGTTAAGCCATATTTATCATTGCTAATATATCTTAAAACCTCTGCTCTGACTGTCCAGGAATCACCTTTGATTTGACCGCCTAATCCAAAACTCCAAGCACCAAAAGCGGCGAGTCTATGATCACTAGATTGGAAGGCGGTGGTAGGCAATAGGTAATTATCTATTTCTTCAAAGAAGATTGCTTTGTCCTGAGAATAATAGCGGATGGAGGGTGTTAGTTGGCATCGTTCTCCCAAGTTTTGTACCCACGATAACTCAAGTGTTTGAGAGTCAATGCCGAAATCGTTAGTATAATAACGATAGTCTGCGTGAATTGCGGCTTCTGCAGAGGGAACATACTGACGCCATTTTATTATTGCTGATTTTTCAAACTTCTCATCGGGTCGGATATCTCGAAGTTTATATGGATCACTTAAAAATCCTTGATCCTTTGTCATTGTTAAACCAAATTGTATGCTGGAGTTTGAGTTGATGACCTGAGTCCAAGCTAGACTTAAGGAACGTGTTCGTTTTTCTGCTTCGTTTATTCGGCCGAATATTTCTGCCTCTTCAGGGCGAAGTTCATCGCTGGAAAAGCTAGCACCAAAAGAGATGGATGACAGCTTGTTGTTAAACTCGAGTTCACCGCCAATAGCAATGCCTAAGGCTTCATAATCATCTTCCTCTGAACCGCTAAGCGTGACGGAAAATTGACCACGGTCAAAATACCGATTCAGTGTCAATGCTGATTCTGTGCGAGATTCGCTTATGGTCGCGCCCGTCATGATTAAGGAAGTTGAACCATCTACTGCTGGTATCGTTCCCCAGGGAGAGGCGCCACTCATGAGTTCTCGTTGAGCCACGAATTGAAGCCCCCATTGTTTAGCGACAGGCATAAATAGATGAAATTGATAGATATCGATGTCGTAACGATCTTCAGATCCAATTAGGATATCTGATTGTTTGATATCGCCTTCCTGATAATTTGAGAAACCCAGGCTTAATTCGGAATTGGCAGGCTGAACAGCAGCGAAAGAAGGCAGAGCCATCGCAGCGCTGGTGAGTAGGAGTAGATCGCACCCTTTTAACTGAGCGCCTTTTAATTGAGAGTTTTTTGACACAATTTATTCCTTGGCTCTAGTTAGTTCCCGTCCAGAAATAGCCAAATTTGGCTGAATGTTGCAAAACAAGAAATATGTTAGGTAATAATTTCAATCAGTAAGTTTCGATAAGGAACTTACAAGGGAAGTCCCGGGGAAGCCTAGTTCGACGTTGTTGATTTCTGGATGTACACTAGTTACAGCCACAACCTGTACCCGCTGCGTTGCTATCGCCAGAAGCGGCTTCTTTACTTTCGTGAATTTGTTTATGGCGCAGAGACGTCAGTGTATCCTTTGAAAATTGCATTTCGGCTTTGGCAAGATTTTCTCGTTCCCACACTTCGACAGTTGTGCAAGAAGCCAGGAATCCCACCAGTATTAGCACGAGTGTTGCCTGCAATAGCGCTTTGATCATTTTAATGCCCTCTTAACCTCTTCTTTAATTAGTTCAAGATCTCCGGCCTTGAAGCCTTTGTGTATATAGCTAACCCGACCGTCCTGATCAATAATATAGGAAGTTGGCATACTGGGAATTTTATATTTTTGGGCTACACCACCCGATGCATCCCAGAGAACAGCGTAGGGAACGGGATGTTTCTTTAGAAAATGAAGTGCCTTCTTCGTTTTCTTATCAAGATTAATAGTGAGGATAACAAAGTCCTCAGATTCGATCTCCCTCGCCCAAGCGGCATACTCTGGTATGGAGATCAAACAGGGTGGACACCATGATGCCCAAAAGTCTAAAAATACGACCTTACCGTGAAACGACGAGAGGCTGAGGCTTTTATCTTCACCCAGTGTTGTTAACTCGAAGTCTGGTGCTTGATCTCCTAATTCCAATGAATAGGCAAGATTGGCGACACTTAAGGCAGTTAGAAGTACAAGTAATTTCATTTTACAGATTAGGGCTGTGGTTGGTGAAGTAGTGGCTAGTGCAACTATAGGGTGGGGAAGGGCATTTAACCAAGTCATTTATGAAAAATTTGTGCTTTATGATAGGTCTTATCACTAGGCTCACAAGGGTGTTTAATGGTCATCTCACGTGTGTGAAATATAATGCAGGAAATAAAGTACAATGACCCGACAATGTGACTGCCTTAGTGATGGGAACTAAATGCAAGATATTGGTTCTTAGTCTTACATCTTTACCTTCTATTTTTCAGGAATTGTTCGCACATGCGTTTTGTAGTCTTATCTCTATTATTTCTATGCCTGCCAGCTCAGGCATCGCATACCATTGTTACGGTCAATACGGTTTTAGGATCTTTTGAAATTGAGATGCTTCATGATGATGCACCTCTGACTGTAGAGAACTTTTTAGGTTATGTTGAGCGCGGAGACTATAACAATACTTTTATTCACAGAAGTATCCCGGGATTTATTGTCCAAGGTGGTGGGTATAAGTTTGATGTAGCCTCCGGCAATGCACCTCACATAGCGACAGATGTTCCCGTCGTAAACGAGTTTGCGGTTTCGAATACGAGGGGAACTGTTGCCATGGCAAAACTGGGTACTGACCCCAATAGTGCGACGAGTGAATGGTTTGTAAATCTAGCCAATAATTCTGAGAATCTGGATAACCAAAATGGTGGTTTTACTGTTTTTGGACGCGTCTTGGGCAGCGGGATGGAAATTGTTGATGCGATTGCTGCTTTGCCTATAAATAATTTCGGTGCTACATTTACCGATACGCCCACGATTAACTTTACGGATACTATCACAGCGGACATATTTGTAACGCTAACCAGCTTAACAGTTAGAACATTGGTAGACACCGACAATGATGGTACCGATGATACAATAGATACCGACGACGATAACGACACCATTCTCGACGTTGATGATGCCTTCCCTCTAGATGCGACGGAAACCCTAGACACTGATAGTGACGGGACCGGAAATAACGCGGATACCGACGATGACAATGACGGTATCTTAGATGCAAGCGATGCTTTCCCCCTCGATGCTACCAACAATCCCTTGCTTGTTAATAGACTGCTAAACCTCTCTAGTCGAGGCTTTGTGGGAACTGGAGATAATGTCCTAATTGGCGGGCTGATCATTGACGGTACCGAAGCTAAAACCGTCATTATCAGGGCTAAGGGCCCAAGTCTAGCAGATGCGGGTGTGAGTAATACTTTACCTAATCCTCAAGTTGTCCTCTTCTCAGGCAGTGACATGATCGACGAAAATGATGATTGGCAAGAGCACGCTAATATGAATCTTATTCCCGCAAACTTGCAACCTAGCAATGTTCAGGAATCTGTCATTTTTCGATCTCTTGAACCTGGCGCCTATACTGCAATCGTATTGGGCGTAAATGATGAAGAGGGTATTGGTCTTGTTGAAGTATTTGAACTTGAGGATACCGGTGTTAATCGATTAGAAAATATTGCGACAAGGGGCTTAGTGGGCACGGGAGATAATGTGCTCATTGGTGGTCTTGTGATTAGCGGTACACAAAATAAAAAGGTGGTTATTCGCGCCAAAGGACCGAGTTTAGAATCTGCTGGTGTAGCGGGTTTTCTAGTTGATCCAGAAATGATTGTGCTGTCCGGTTCTGATGTTATTGCAAGCAACAATAACTGGCAGGATGGCACCCAAAAAGATCAAATTCCTGAGTTCCTTCGACCTAGTGAAGATTTGGAAGCTGCATTGTATATTGAACTTGCACCCGGACCCTATACGGTAATAGTTTCTGGCGTTGGAGGAACAACAGGGATTGGTATATTTGAGGTTTTTGAAATTCAGTAATGTAGACTTTGGGGATGTTCAATTTTCTACTCAACTTAATATTCTATTTCGAATACCTCTACAATGGCGACGCCGGTGCTGTCGCCAACGCCGGTGACAATTGCTGTGTAGGCTCCTGCACTTAGCTCTTTGTATAGAACAGCTTCAGCATCTTCTGTAGGAATAAGATTTGTGGGTATCTTTCCTGCATCTGCATGTTCCTGCCAATCATTATTCGAGTTAATTATAGTTGCCCCTGAAAATAGTGTGCCGACGAATTCTCTTGTCGCAATGTTGATTAGCCGCGTTTCACCGGTATCACTTAATTCGAATACCTCAATTAAACCGATTCCTTCTTCACTGTTGATTCCGGTGACAATTGCAGTGTATGCACCGGGTGAGAGGGATCTTACAATCACTGATTCTTGAGAATTACCAGGTGATAAACTTGCTGGAACTTGGCTCATATTTTCATGATCCTGCCAGTCATCATTACTGTCAATTAAGTTTGCTCCGTAAAAGAAGCTGATATTAGGGTCAGGGAGTGCTCCATCGACACCTGCTTCGGTCAAGGCTGGACCTCTGGCACGAATCAGGACAGTTTTAGGCTCAGTACCTTGGATAACCAATCCGCCGATAAGTACATTGTCACCTGTGCCGACAAATCCTCTTGTCGCAATATTAATAAGTCGTGTATTTTCAACAGTCTGGCCAGCGACATTCAGCGTTAATGTGTAGCTACCTGTTTCTGCAGTATTTGTCGCTGAATTAGCAAGAATTTTATAGCTTCCTGCTGCTAAGGTAATAGTGATTGAAGCATCAAAATCAGTCCCGCTATCATCGTCCTCCGCAATTGGCGTTAGATCTTCACTGAGTAATCGTAGAAAAGAATCAAAAGTGGTGGAGGATAGATCTATGCTGACCTATGCATTACTGCTCAGTTGAAATGTATAAAGGTCAGTAAAGGAGTCATCACTCGAGGTGAGTACATCGCTGATTCGGCAATCGTCACTAGAAAGGGCGTCTTGAGTCGTCGAATTTACACTGATAATATTTTCTACACAGCTAGCCCCTTGACTTAAGTGAGGGATAAAGATGAGGCAGGTGATAATGATAAATGTAGATAAGCGGCGCATAGTCAAAGTATAGTCGTAGAATTGAAAGGGGAAGTGATTAATGAGTTTGACTGATATTGAAGATCTCTTTGTTTCTGGGTATCCGCATCCGCAAAAAGTGATAGATATGTTTGAGGGTCAATGGTCTTCGAATCTACCTGTTCCTGGCGTAGTTAGCGGGACTAATCAGTTGTTTTATGATGATAGAATTGAGTGGTTTATCGAACAGATTGGATCTGTAAAAAACAAGCGCATTCTAGAACTAGGTCCTCTTGAAGGCGCTCATGCTTGGATGTTGGAAGCCGCTGGTGTTGCCTCCATTGACTCGATAGAAGCGAATACCATGAGCTATTTGAGGTGTTTAGCAACAAAGGAATTAACAGGGCTTTCGAAAACGCATTTTATGCTTGGGGATTTTGTTGATTTTCTGAGAGAGACGCTAAATACCTATGATATCTGTATAGCAAGTGGTGTTCTCTACCACATGCAATCGCCCGTTGAGGTGATCGATCTAATCTCTCGGCATGTCGATTCAGTGATGATCTGGACGCACTATTACGATGAGAAAGCCATTGCTGAAAATACACATATAGATGAAAACAAATTTTCTGAATCCATCCAAATGAACCACGGTGGATTTGAGCATGAATTACATCAATACAACTATCTTGATGCCTTAGCTTTAAAGGGATTTTGTGGTGGTACTGCACGCTTTAGCCGGTGGATGACTAAGCAAACATTATTAGATGCGCTTCGACATTTTGGTTTTGGAAAGATCTCCTGTGATGCTGACAAACTAGACCACCCTAATGGTCCCTGTATTACCATCGCAGCGAGTAAGTCTTAGCTTGATTTTTATTCGCTTTTGGAAATTATTTATTGAAACTAACTATGGAAAAGAAGGAGTAAAAGAATGAAAACACCCGCTATTTTAGGTGCTGTTGTTGTCGTGACTGTGCTGATTGCTTTGAACTGTTACACGACGGTTCCGGCAGGACATAACAAGGTCGCTGCCCTATTTGGCGATGTTACCTTAGAACACACTTGGTGAAGGTTTACATATAGTCAATCCGCTGCTTAAGTTTTCTCAATTTGATCTAAGAGCAGTGACTGAAACTTGGAAAAATGTACAGGTGCCGAGTCAAGATAAGCTAAAGACATCTATGGATGTATCAGTCACTTTTCGTTTAGAAGGGTCACAAACGCCTAGGATTCTAAAGGAGACCGGTACCTTAGTAGATGTTATTACAAAACATGTTACGCCAAAAGTACGGTCCTTGTTAAGGGAGGCTGGAAAGTCAGTGGACCGTTCTCAAGATTTCTATTTAGACACCGTGCAATTAGAGCTACAAACCTACGTAGAAGATGGGCTGACAGAATACCTATATCCAGAGGGCGTGATTGTCGATGCGGTATTGTTTAGAGATATCACACTTCCGACGGTCGTGACGAGCGCAGTTGTACAAACAAAAGAACGCCAAGAACAACTAGAACGAGAAAAAGCGCAATGCAGATTGTTGAACAACAAGCTCAACAACAGGTAAAACAAGCAGAGGCAAGAGAGCAAGCCGCAGTTTCGGATACCAATGCAAAGCGGACTCAAGCTGATGCTGAGGCTTACCGTATAGAAAAAGAAGCAGCGGCCCAAGCAAAAGCTAATAAGTTGTTGGCACAATCCATCACGAAAGAATTAATAAACTACAATAGTATCCAGCAATGGGACGGGAAATATCCCTCTACCTTGTTGGGTGGTAGTGAAGGTGTTCTCCTAAACCTTCCTGGCAGTAAATAGGCGTCGGGAGTATCTTATTTATTGAAAGGGTATTCTTGTTTAAAACCACTATAAACTTAGCCATTCCGATAGGTATAGCTATAACCATTCAATGCAGGTGCTCCGCCTAGGTGAGCATAAAGTACGCGCGAACCCTCAGGGAAAAAATCTTTACGAACCAAATCAATCATACCTTGCATCGATTTACCCTCGTATACCGGGTCCGTTATCATAGCTTCTGTACGTGCAGCCAGGCGTATAGCTTCATTTGTTTCATGGCTAGGAATGCCGTAAGCAGGGTAGGCGTAATCAGGATTGATATGGATGTCTTCATCAGTTATTTCCTCTCCAAGTTCAATTAATTTGGCCGTCTTGCGAGCAATGTCACATACTTGGGCGCGGGTTTGTTCAAGGGTGCCAGAAGCATCAATACCTATGACGCGGTTTGCTCTTCCATCAACTTTGAAGCCAACTACCATTCCACCCTGGGTAGAGCCTGTTACGACGCAAACAATTATGTAATCAAATTTAAAGCCTAACTCTACTTCCTGAGCTCTTACTTCTTCTGCAAATGCGACATAACCTAAGCAACCGAACTTGTGCACAGAGGCGCCAGCGGGGATGCCGTATGGAATACCGCCATTATCACGAACATCCTGCATCGCATCTTCCCAGCTTTGTCGAATGCCGATATCAAAGCCATCATCCACTATTCGTGAGTCCGCTCCCATCAGTCGAGTCAGCAAGATATTCCCAACTCGATCGTAAACTGCATCTTCATGCGGAACCCAGCTCTCCTGAACTAAACGACACTTCATGCCTATCTTTGCCGCCGTCGCCGCAACCATTCGAGTATGGTTTGATTGAACGCCACCAATTGATACTAGCGTGTCTGCGCCAGAGGCTATCGCATCCGGTATAATATATTCGAGTTTTCTTAACTTGTTCCCACCCATGGCTAAGCCAGAGTTGCAATCTTCTCTCTTGGCGTAGATTTCTACTTTCCCCCCTAGTGCTTCAGTTAGTCGTGGTAAGGCTTCGATAGTTGTTGGCCCAAACGTGAGGGGATACCGTTCAAACTGATCAAGTAAACTCATCATTATTCTCACTTTTGTGTGTCTTGATACCGCATGTATTCTAAGGTTTGTTTTAATGCGCCCTGCAAATGTTTTTGTAAGATGTCAATTGCTTGGTCAGTTTTACCCGCAGAGCATGCGGCCAATAAAGCCCAGTGTTCTACTTGTGAAGAACTTTGATGGTTTAATTTCTTTAGGTAGAGCACAAGATAACGAACGACATTGTTATGCAAAATAGAAACGGTATCTAAGAGCTTCGGCATATCGGCAGCTTTGTACAGACTGGCATGGAAGTGCCAGTTCATGCTTGCCCAATCTAAAGGATTTGTTGACGCATCGGCTAATTTCAAAGCACTCTCTGCAGCAATTGTATTGGCTATTTGAATATTAGGGATAGCGCGTTCCAGCGCAATTTGCTCTAGCGCTATCCGCATTGTATAAATTTCTTCTACTTCACTTAATGATAAGCTCGAAACTACTGCACCTCGGTTGTTTTGGAAATCAGCTAACCCTTCAATTTTGAGTTGATTCAATGCCTCTCGAACGGGGATTTTACTGACGCCATATTGTTCTGCTAGGACATCCTGTTTTAAGGGTTTGCCGATTTCAAAGTCCCCTTTGATAATGGCATTGCGAATCCCCTCTGCAATTAATTCGGATGTAGTTTGAGTATGGTGTAACTTACGTTTCATGGCTGAATAGTATAATCGTATACTATATTAGTCAATATCCCTTGTGTAACAAACTGAGTATATGCGCCATAAATCGAAGTGAAGTTAGTAAGCAGTCGAATTCACAACGTATGTTGGCGTAAGATGCGTGACGAGGTCCATAATTGACTTAGTGATTCCACTGCGTCAATGGACTTGAAGTTGGATACGAGGAATAATAATAGTTTCTACATTTGAGCCTATAGACTGTGTACAGAATACAGTGGACATCACCTGCGGTGGAAATAGAGCAACCTCGTTTTCCAGATTACAAAGCCCTAGTATGGCGCTAGTTAGTGCCCGTCCGGAAATAGCAAAATTTTGGCTGAATGTCGCCAAGCTATAGATATGTAAGGTAATAATTTCAATCAGTAAATTTCGATAAGGAACTTACAAGGGAAGTCCCCGTGGATGCCTAGTTTGACGTTTTTTGATTTCTGGATACTCACTGGTTATTACGGGCGCAGCTTTTACGAAGGTAGCTCAGCCCCGAGCTTGAAAAAATAGAGGCAGGATATGATAAGAGGTACCTATTTCAGTATTTTTTTCAAAGTTGCCTCCAGCATCACAGTAGCCGTCCTTGTTGTTATCTTCATCTATATGCAGAGTGATTCAGATGTAAAGGAAGAACAGTTTCCTATTCCAGAAATAAAACCCAGAGAAAGTAAGGTTGAGGATGATACCTTTGATGTAGTGCGCCCCAGCTCAGGGTCAGCAGAATCTAACGCCACTATTTGGCGCGCTAAGGAGAGTATAACCAATACGCCTCATCTACGCAGTGACATCACTGATGCAGAACTGGTGTCATATAAGAGAGAAGTAATACGCAACCTTTCTATCGGGTCGACAATAGAAGTGCCCATTCCCCAATTACATCAGACATTGAGTATATTGATCACAAGCAGTGATCTTCTATCTTCTGGGAACGTAAGTATGAGAGGACATTTGAGATCTAATGAGATTTTTAGCTTTGTCATGACACTGGGAGAAAGTTCAATGTTTGCCACCATTGGTACCCCAGAGGGGATTTACAATGTGAGTGGAAATAAGAACTCAGCTTGGATAATACCGGCGGCTTCTCTAAAGAAACAAATGAATACGGATATACTCGATTATCGCTCGAAATAAAAAGCGCAAAATAACAAGAGTCTGTAAGTAACAGAAAATAGGTAGTGAAATGAAAAAACTAAGATTAGTTTTCTTTATTGTAACACTGGGTTACACGCAACTTGCAAGTGCCACATTAGTCGAAATTGTTTGCCCCTGCGAAGTTAAGACAGGGGACCAAACTTCAATTATTGTCAAAGCAGGTGCTCTAAATAGAGATACCGCGACTAGCGGCGAACTTCGCCTAAAGGTTCTTTACCATGAAATCCAGAGTTTTTTCAACAGTGGTTCGATAACCATGGGTATTGCCTATTTTAATTCTACGCTTGTGTCGGGGGCCAGTATTGCTGGAGCTGAATTAAAAGCAGGTATTACACCGGCGGATGGCATTTTTTTTGTCACGCTAGTGTTAGAAGAAAAACAGAGCGGAACCTGGGTCAGAGTCGATTCGAAAAGAATGGAAAACTCGATTGTACTGAATGCAGACTTTGGTCAATCTGTAAATGTAAATGATGGAGCACTCTATTTTGATGGCACGCCGACGATTTCCATCGCAGGAGATCAGGTAACGGTAAACCTACCCGCTATTGTTAATAGCTCGGACACACTGGTAACCGGAAATTTGAAAGCAAACATTATTCAAAATAACAGTAAAACATTGTTTGGTTCTTTTTTTATCGCTGCGACACAAAGCTTAGAAAGTGCTTTATCGCCCTCATCTCAACTTGCTGCTTCATCATTTACTGCTTCCTACTCAGAACAGAGTAATGCAGGTTTTGATTTTTTTCATTTGGTAATTATTGACGAGACTGATGGATCATTTCTAGTGGGAGAAACTGTCAAGGTAAACATAGGCTCGATTACTAAAAGAAATTTTTCATTGACAGGCGTGGACTTTATTACTGACAGTGACGGAGACGGCATAGCTGACTCTAATGAGCTGTTAGTAGGTACAGACCCAAATAACGGTTTGATAGAGCCTGGTCCCAGTGTGATTGACGTTCTGGTATATATTTCCCAAGGCGTACCCGACCTCTATGGTGGTGATGCTTCCGCGAGAATTGATCAGCTCATCCAACAAAGTAATACTGTTCTGCAGACAAGTGGTGTTGCTATTACACTTAATGTAGTTAATACAATCCAAGTCAACATTAACGAAGCAATTGGTCTGTCAGCAGCCCTGGACTTAATGGATGATAGAAGCCCCCCTTTTGAGAACCTTGATACAGAAAAAAATAGTAGTAAAGCAGATATCGTCGTGATGTTTTTGCCTTTCCAGACTGGAGATGTGTTTTGTGGATTGGCGAACTTAGGCGGAGATGGTCTAGATGCGGATTTTTCAAGTACCACAAATGCTGAAAATGCCCAAACAACGGTTTATATCGATTGTGACGACGATACGACGATACATGAAATTGGACACATTCTTGGTTTGGGCCACTCACGACGTCAGAATATTTCCGAAGGCAATGACGGGGGTACCTTTCCTTGGTCTGTTGGACATGGCATCGATAATTCTTTTGCGACAGTAATGGCTTACGCTGTTGAGTTTGGTAGTGCCGTGCAGCTTTCGCGATTAGCCTCACCCAGTATTTTGGATTGTTTAAATACGGCCTGTGGTGTCAGTAACAGTGATTTGGACAATGGCGCTGATGCGGTGTTGTCTCTCTCTGCAACCCAATATCAAGTGGCGAGCTATACGGCAAGCGATGCCCTAGATACCGATAATGACTCCTCTCCGGATTCGGCAGATTTAGACGATGATAATGATAGTGTTGCAGATACGGTAGATACATTTCCTTTAGATGCCACAGAGAGCGCCGACTCAGATAATGACGGTACGGGGAATAATGCTGACACGGATGACGATAATGACGGTGTTGCAGATATTTCTGACGAATTTCCTCTTGATATTACTGAATCTATCGATACCGACAATGATGGCATAGGTAATAATGCTGATCCTGATGATGATAATGACGGGATAGCCGATGCAAGTGATTCTGCTCCTTTGGATGCAACGAATGCACCCATCATCACTGCGCGACTGTCGAATATCGCGACTCGGGGTTTTGTCGGTACGGGTGATCAGGTATTAATTGGTGGACTGGTCATTACCGGAACAGTGCCGAAAACCGTTGTTATTCGTGCAAAGGGACCGAGTCTTTCTGATCAAGGTGTAGAGGGTGCCTTAGTTGATCCTCAGATGAACCTATTTTCTGGTGCTGACGTGATTGCTAGTAATGATGATTGGGAAGATGATGAGAATGTCGCTCTGTTGCCCGATAATTTGAAACCAACAAATAATCTTGCCTCAGTGCTAGTGAGAACATTGGTGCCGGGGGCCTATACTGCCATCGTTAATGGAAAGAACAGTGGTACCGGAATCGGGATTGTAGAAGTATTTGAAATAGATGATACGGGCGTCACACGTCTCCAGAATATTGCGACTCGAGGGTTTGTGGGTATTGGGGACCAAGTCTTGATCGGTGGACTTGTCATAGCTGGAACCAGCAACAAAACACTTGTGATAAGAGCGAAAGGTCCTAGTTTAACGGCATTAGGCGTTGATGGTGCAATTTTAGATCCACAACTATTATTGCTGTCTGGTTCTACTTTGATTAACTCAAATGACAACTGGCAAGATCACGATAGAGTGGCTGAAATTCCAGAGTCATTGAAACCAACGGAGGATAGAGAGGCCGTAATCTACACAGATCTAGCACCAGGTGCGTATACAGCGATCGTAAACGGTGTAGATGATTCTACTGGGGTTGGTATTATAGAAGTATTTGAGATAGACGAGTAGCCTAAGGTTTATTAATGTAGATCAGATATGCGAATATTTCTAGACCTAGGTGCGATGGTAAAATTTTCATAACTAAGTGTTAGGTTGGGATTGTAAGCAGGATCTTCCATTAGCTTTGAGCCCCAACGGTTTTTCATTGTATTTATTTCTTTGGTATATCTTTTTTGTTTGCTTAATGTATCTTCTAAACCACGGCTTTTTGATTCGTGGTGGTAAAGAACCGAAAAGGGAGTCCAGACAGTCTTAAGGCCTATTTCATTTACTTTAAGGCAATAGTCCACATCATTAAAGGCAACGCTTAGATTCTCTTCATCCATGCCGCCGACAGATTCGAAGGTGCTTTTTCGTGTTAGTAAACAAGCGCCTGTCACCGCAGAGTATTCTTGTCGAGATACCAGTCGATTAACATAACCGGGATGACCATTTGGAAAATACTTGTGCGCATGACCTGCAACACCTCCAATCCCAAGAATAACGCCGCCGTGTTGCACAGATTCGTCAGAATAAAGTAATTTTGCGCCTACTATACCAATGTCTTTTTGATTCAATACAGAAACCATCTCTGATAACCAGTTTTTGCTAATGACTTCGACATCATTATTTAGAAAACAGATAAATTCTGATGAGCATTTATTGACTGCATCATTCATCAATCGCGCGTAGTTAAAGGCTTGATTGTCGCGAATGACAGTATATTTCCCGTCAGCTTCAACCTTGTCTAGATAGTGTAGAGTTGGCTGCTCATCAGATTGGTTATCTACAATGACGATTTCATAGTTGCTGTAGTCACTAAGGTTTTCAATGCTTGAAATACACGCCTTTACAAACGCCACTTGATTTCGCGTTGGAATGATAATGGAAACTTTGGGTAGTGTTGACGGTAGCGCGTAAATCACTTCATACCATATGAAATGAGTACTTACAGATGCATTGATACCTGATCTACTCAAATGCGCGCTGATGGCACGTTCTCCGGCTAACAATGCATAAGGCTTTGACATAGGGTTTTGAGCGGTACTTTCCGGGTGTTTTCGCCAGTGATAGAGAATACGGGGAATGTGGAGAATTTCCTGAGGGTCCAACACTTCACTGGCACGTAGTATGAGATCATAATCCTGAGCGCCTTCCATACCAATTTGACATCCCTTTAGTGAGGTAAGTAGATCTCGTCTGTATACTGCTAAATGACAAATGTAATTACAAGCAAGCAAGTAGTGATAATTCCAATCCGGCTTGAAATTTGGGTCACACCTCTGGCCCGTTTCATCAATTTTATCCTCATCGGTATAAAGGAATTTGAGCTTTGCTTGTTTGTTTATTGCCAGTGCTATCCAAAATAGGGCATCAGGGGCAAGCAAGTCATCTTGGTCAAGAAAACACACGTATTCGCCCTTAGATAAGTTAATTGCGCTGTTAGAGCTTGCAGAAATATTCCCATTACTTGTGCGCTTTACATATTTAATTCGCTTATCTTTATACTGATTTAGAAATGTTTCCAAATCAAAGTTGGTGGAACAATCATCAACAAGACATAGTTCCCATTGGGTATAATGTTGATTGAGAACTGAGTTTATTGCTTCATGTAAATCATCAGAGTTTGGATTGTATATAGGGCATACAATTGAAATAAGCGGTTTGTTCTTAAAGGTTCGCATGATCTTTCTAGCGTCATTTATTTCGTCTTCGTCATATTTGGATAACCATGATTGATAATTGATCGATTCTTCTGCTGTATCAAAAACTTCAGGCAAGAGACTCTCCTGAAATTGGACTATCTGAAGATGTTTCACTCGGAGCGTTATGCCAACAAGACCTTCTTTGCCAATAATTCCCATAAATTTTTGACATAAATTGAAGAAACCGCTTTCATGCGCAATCGCGCGAGAAAGGATAGAATAAACCTGTTTTATTGATACCATTGTGTAAGCTTTAACCAATATAAAAAGAGAGATCAACCCTGATCAAGAGAAGAGTAAAAGCACTGCAATTTCTTTGGCAATCCCGAATGTGGATATTACGGGATTTTGACGGTGCATTGAAGTTTGTTGAATGGTTGATTGTGAATACGCTCGATATGGGGTTCTTCCCTATGTTGGGTGAACTTATTTCAAGAGTCGCCTTTTTAAGAAAATCAGACCATGCACTATATCAAAACTGGATGGCGAATATTGAGGAGATCCCGCCTTTAACGCTTAGTTGTGATAACAAATACGATGTAATTTTGATGCTCGATTCCGTTGAGTCAAGCCTGCTAGAACGTTTTTTTGAAACGACGCTCAAGATGGCTTGGGTTGATACACTGACAGTAGTATCGCCCAAAGAATGCCTGTGCCCTGAATCTATGGATGATGAGAAATTAAAATGGCTAAATTTTGATTCTTTCCGATCAAAAATTGTAGACACAGAATATAAAAATAATGTTTTCCTTGCCCACACATTAGGTTTTATTGAATCATCATGGGTTTCAGAAATAGATGCTATGTTTGGACTGGGTATTGATCTCGTTTTGCCAGACCATGACTCAATGGGAGATGATGATTGTAGGTACAATCCTATTCTTAAGTCCGGTTTCTCAAGAGAATTGATTTTTGACCCTGCCTATGCGCCCTGTATTTTTGTAGACAAGCAATTGTTTTGTGAATGTTTTGGGGACATTGATGGTGGCGTTGAAGATAAGGAGTCCCTTTCTTACCAGGAGAGAGCCCATCAAATAATGGCGAACATGCTATCCAATGCTAAAAGCCCAAAACATCTCGATCGAATTCTGTATCACTTAGTTGGCAGACCGCTTTCTTGGCGAACTTTGTCCAAACCTTTTGTTGAGAAAAATCGAAAATTCAATCTCAGTACCCACTTGTCCAATTTCCCAGAAGTCTATATGGAACCATCCATACCTCCTCTAGTGTCGATCATAATACCGATACGAGACAACATTAACTTGCTAATAGATTGCGTTAGGTCTATCAAAAAACATCAGTACAAATCGAGATATGAAATAATAGTGTTGGATAATCAATCTAAGGACCCTGACACCCTAAATTGGCTGGAAAAATCAGCGGAGGCCGGGTTGATTAGTCGTATCAAATGTGATTTTGACTTCAATTGGTCAAGATTGAACAATGTCGGAATTGATGCTGCGGTAGGAGATGTAATGTTGCTCCTTAACAACGATACCGTGGTCATTACACCAGATTGGCTCGATAGACTTGCGGCATTGGCACTGGAAGAAAGCACCGGCGTCATTGGTCCCTTGCTGCTTTATCCTGATGGTTGTATTCAACACGCTGGCGTCGTTATTGGGTATGGTGGATTCGCCGATCATCTATACTTAGGAGAACCAATTTCGAATCGTAAGGATGAATGTTTCGTTTCCCCCCTTATAAGGCGAGATGTGAGTGCATGCACTGGTGCTTGCCAAGTATTCTCAAAAAAATTCTATCAAGAAAACGGTCCTTTTAACGAAAACTTATTGATTACTGGTGATATAGAATTTTGTATTCGTTCATTGAATAAAGGATTTCGGAACATATATGACCCCTCAGTTTCCCTCTATCATTTAGAATCTAAAACGCGAAAAAAAGGATTAAGTAAGGAAGAAAAATCAGAATTGAAAACTTGCTTAGGAGAACTTACGGTATTGGATGACAGATACTTTAATAACAACTTGTCTCGCAGTAGCCGTAGTCCTATGTTTACTTTGCTAAAGCCGATTAGCTGACATCCCTAGACCCAGCAATTTCAAAATTCTCGTGCACACGCGTCAAATTCTCATTGTAAAAAGGATCCTCGAGTAATCTTTTCCCCCATTTCCTTTTCATATAAGATATCTCACGATCGAAACGAATTTTCTTTTCCCCGCTCTCGTCGCTCCCTCTTGAAATGGATTCATAGTGGTAAAGTTCTGCGTAAGGTGTCCACAAGTTTCGATAGCCTGCTTTGTCGACTTTGAGACAAAAATCTACATCATTAAATGCGACGCCTAAAGCTTCGTCAAGCCCACCGACTTGGAGGAAGACTTCTTTTCTAACCAATAGTACTGCCGCAGTGACTGCTGACATATTTTGAATTAGTTTTAGACGGCAAAAATACCCTGCGTCGTTTCTGTCGGCGTATTTGTGAGAGTGGCCAGCGACTCCGCCTAGCCCAGTGATGACGCCGCCGTGTTGAATCGAGTCATTTTCAAAATATAGCTTTGCACCAACGCAGCCAATGTCCATTCTCAAAGTATGGCTAACCATTTCACTAAGCCAGTCAGGAGAAATAATCTCGATATCGTTGTTAATTAGGCCCAAAATTTCACCCTTAGCGAAACTTGCGCCGTAATTATTTATCCCAGAAAAGTTGAAGGGGTAGTTATATTTTTCTACGCGAACTCTATCGTCTTCTTGTATACGCTTAAAATATTGATGAGTAGCAGGCTTCGATGATTGATTGTCTAAGATAATGATTTCATAGTTTGGATAGGTCGTTTTTTTAAGAATGCTTTCAATACATTGCTCTAATAGCTCCACCCCATCCCGGGTGGGTATGAGCAGTGAAACTAAGGGGGACTGACTATTTGTTATTTGATCTTGGTTCCAGCTACAACGATAAGTGTTCGGCATTAGTCCCTTTGTCACAGATACATTTTTTCCTAGACGAGTAAAGTGATCTTGCAAGGCACGAATGCCAGCACTTTCTGTGTAGTCTTTTTGATCGGAGGACAATGCGGTGGAGCCTTCTGTTGCTCTCCAATGGTAAAGTATTCGAGGAATGTGAATTATGTCTTTATCCTCACAGTTTTCTACGCATCTTAGTAAGAGATCATAATCCTGACTACCCTCATACCCAATACGAAAACCTCCAATCTGATGCATTAGCGATTTTTTGTATACGCCAAGATGGGAGACGAAATTTTGCGAGTAGAGTAAATCCCGATTCCAGTCGGATTTAAAATGGGCGTCGTACCTATTCTCAGAAATATCTAACTTGTCTTCATCGCTGTAGAGGACCTTCGCATTAGGATGATTGTTGATGGCGCTGATCACATGAGCTAGTGCATGGGTATGTAGTTCATCATCGTGATCCAACAATGCGCAATATTCCCCACTTGCCATATCAAGTGCATCGTTACTTGTTAAAGAGATGTGTCCATTTTGATCTCTGATTTTAAGGCTGATTCTTGCGTCTTTTTGAGACCAAGATGCCATTATGGCGGCGAGTTCCTTGTTTTGTGAATAGTCATCCACCAAACACAATTGCCAGTTTGGATAGGATTGATTTAACACTGATTGCATCATTTTTGTGAACAGGATGGGATCTGGTTTGTAAACGGGGACTAAAATAGAAATTTTTGGCTGGAGGTAAAATCCTTTTTTTAATAGCGCGTCTATTGCAAGTGATTGTTGCGATTCAACCGAACTAAGCCATCGAGGATAAGATGATGCTGAACCGATACTATCAACATAGGTTAGATTAAAAAAATCGGCCGCACAACGATCCCAAGAAATTTTTGATTGCTTACTAATACGCTCTATTTCTTTTCTGGTGTTAGCGCCGGTTAAAGATTGAAATCGCTTATGCTTATTGATTAACCTATTCACAATATGCTTATGGATCTCTACACTTTCTGCAATTGGTCTGATCATTAATCGTAAAACATCAAAGATACCTTCGCTGGTCTGGGGGTCAAAGCGAATTTTTTCTGGAAGTTCTTCTAAATAAAAATATCGCGACTTCATTACCTTATTTTCAAGAGGTAGTGCGATCGAATCATTCTCTTCGTAACCGTTCCCGTAGTCGAAATAAAGCCGGGTTGCTTGGAATTGATATTCCATCTCCATCATTACTTCAAATTCGTACCATCCTGGTGCAGGAAGGTTAACGACAACAGACATGTGAGGATCATCCCCGGTTGATAGCCATTTAAAACCTGCACGCTCTACGTCCATTAATGGCACAAGGGTATGAGATAGATCGGATTGAAAGTAACGCATCATTTTTTGCGGGATTAACTTCATATAAAACGCAGTACTCAATTCTGGAACTTGGTATGATATACGGTGTCGGTCAGGCAAGGTAGTACTACCTTTAATTGGGTAAGAAAGCTGGGTAAGAATTTTAGATAGAGTATCATTGCGTGTTGTCCTAGTAAGTGCGTGAATTATATGCCTAACATATTGGTAGTTTTGCAAGATTCAATCAAGAACACCTATCTCTAAGCAGGAGCTAATTAGATTGCTAAGTAAGCCAATCTTGTACAGGAAAATGAGTAAATGGTAATGGACTCTCATGAGCAGGCGGATGTTGAACTTCGACGTAAGGATGAACAAATCCGCCTTTCCTATGTGGATATCCAAAATCTTCATGCTCGAATCGATAAGCTTACTCGAGAAAAAAGAAACGCGGAGTTCGATCTAGAAGAAGTCTATGCTAGTTTTTCGTGGCGTGTGTCTGGCATTCTAAGGGTGGCTCGCTATCTATTATGGACACTGCCTATTTTGGTTTTTCAGTGGGGACAAAGAATCTTCCTAGATAAGGGCTTGATACGAAAAACTGGGATAAGTTTAGAGAAGATAAAGGGAGATAAAAAAAGCGTCTCACTGAGAAATCGTCCATCGAAAAATCAATTACCAAAGCGCGGGCAGCCTAAAAAGACTTCGGTCAAAAAAAGCAAAATGGCAGAATATCTAAGTCTACCTGAGCTACGGGATAATCTTCTGCTATCGGAATATGAAACAAAGTACGTAGTGGATCCCAAGTCGGACAATACTATTTGGAATCAAAATTCACTTGGAAATTACACGCAATCTGGAATTGTAAATTACGATTTACGCAATCCTGGAATATTTCGTCGCCAGGCAAAGATGGCACTAAAAATGGGTATTGATGGCTTTTGCTACCATTATGACGAGAATGCTATCGATGAAAATTTTGATGGCCCTATAATGAATCATTATCGAAATACAGATACAGAATTGTGTTACCTGGTTTGCTGGAGTAACGAATCTGTCCCATCTGTGAAGTTTAATCTATTAGAGAATTTTCACCTTAGAAAGTTTATCGAATACTGTGGACGCTTGTTTGATGATACGCGATATGTTTACTATCAGAATCGACCTGTGATTGTCATACAAGGTTTAAGTAAACAACAAGAAAACTTAGCCAAGGAAGTTTGGCAACGTTGGGCGGAGGAAGAGGATGCAATTATGCCTTTTATTCTGCCCCTTGACGAAGAGGTTTTACAGCCTATTGTGGATCTATCTTCTGTGGTTGATATTAATCTTCTTCGTGATCAGTTCATGAGGGAATCGAGCCACAAAATCTTGGCCCTTCATCAACACAATGTTGATTTAGCGCCTGCAATTCTCAATAACATTCGGAGATTTTCGTGCCGAGGAGAACTTATTTTTCTCAGCAGCTGGAATAATTGGGATCAAGCATACAACTTAGAATCAAATGATTCGTCTCTTGTAAAATTACAATCCTCAATGAATCGTATTCACTCTTCTATTTCGCAGGAAGGTCGAAACCGAATTGCAATTGCTGTCACTATGGATATTGAGCCGAATTTAATTAATCAAATAGTGTGTTGTATTCGAGAGCTTGGGCTTACCCCTCACCTTCTATTATTGGATGAAGATAGTCACAAATTTCCGGGGATAGATTCAACAAGGTTATTCGGCAAAAGTGGTTCTACATTTTTTGATTCTATCTTGTTGAGACTAGAAAGGAATGGTTGTCATACCTTGCTGTCCTTCGTTAATTTGCACGAAAACCTGAATGAAGCACTTGTTAATTCGGGATGGTACCTAGCTCAGTTAGATAAGGCTCAGTTAGATAAGACGCAAATAAACAAGAATCAACCTGATTATCCTCCTGAAAATGTACGCCTTAGTCTTCGTAAATGCATTCAAGAGAGTGGGATGATTCTACCCAATATATCTGTTATTTGTGAAGTTACAGCTTCCACTGATATCGAACAAATAAAACGCTTTGTAGCTCAGGTTGAAGATCAACACCTTATCCCCGAGGAGATAATTTTTGCAGGAGACTATCGAGGAGAAATGATTTCATCGGAGAAAATCGAGAAAGTGACTTACCGAAAAGAACAGGTGTTGAATCTTTCAGGCGAAGCGAAAAGTGACTTGTTGTGGTTGACACAGATTGAGACCATGCCTTCAAGAAACCTTCTGAAGGTGGTGAGTCGTAAATTGGGTGAACATGGTGCAGTCATCTATCCTTTTCATGCGGTGAGTGGAGAAAGTGATATTAGAGATAGATCTGTCACTGATATAAGTTTGTTCAGAACGAAAACAAGCTTAGATGACACTGATATAGTTCAAGCAAACAGCTTGGGTCGATTCAAGGAATTAGTTTTAAGACGATCGGATCTCGTTGACATCGTGGAAAGATTTTCACCTTTGCAAGGCGTTTTTGACACACAAAAAGATTGGATTTTATGGCTGCTAATAGCCCAAAGGGGCTCAATTATCAAAGATGTTCAAAGTAAGACCTCTAGTTTGGCTGTCCAACCCGCTAGCGAAGCTGATAACTTTAGATTAGAACAGCAAGTTATTAAGAGTTATTTCGGTAGTACGAAGGATCTGTCTCATTTTAACAAAGAAGATTGGCCCGAGATCAAAGCAAAGCTTATTATCCTAGATAAGGCCCTCACACTTCATCTAACTAACTATGAATAGCAATTTTAATTTATTACAATATTTAATATTCAATTCCTTGGGACTAGTTTTACTCCTCCCAATTTTTTTCAGTGAGGGTGCAAGGGCCGGTGATGACGTAGATATCACTTCTCAATTGGGTGATGGAGACTACTTACAAATGTTGATTTGGCAGAAGGTTGCTGAATCCCATCGTTTTTCTGGGCTTGCTCAATACTACAATAATATTGACTATTATCTTCTGGATAAAGGGGAGCTCATACCTCTTGAAGAACAGGCGACAATCGTTCTTGAAAAAGGTCAATGGTTTGTTGCGATTGGCAGATTCAAAGCTTTGGTAGTGCAATCAGATGGCTTGGAGTTGCATAAAACCGGATCTCTTTTCATGATTGATAACCCTGTGACCTTAAGTGAATCCAATTTTAAAGTAGCCTCTAAGA
>JBLHIH010000028.1:0-35641 GCA_047616645.1 Flavobacterium sp.
TTTCAGTCAAAGTACCGGACCCTAAGTTTTCCTCCCAAACTAAAGACAAACTTGTTTCTTCAGAAGTGAAAACTGCCGTAGAACAAGAGATGACGGGCGCTTTTACAGACTATCTACTAGAAAACCCACAGGAGGCGAAAACAATAGTTCAGAAAATGATTGACGCTGCTAGAGCAAGAGAAGCTGCTCGCAAAGCCAGAGAAATGACAAGAAGGAAAGGTGCACTTGATATAGCAGGTCTACCAGGTAAATTGGCTGACTGCCAAGAAAAAGATCCTGCTCTATCAGAAGTATATCTTGTGGAGGGTGAATCGGCAGGCGGTTCTGCAAAGCAGGGTAGAGACCGAAAGAACCAGGCTATACTGCCATTAAAGGGAAAAATTCTTAACGTTGAAAAAGCACGATTTGACAAAATGTTGTCCTCCCAAGAAGTTGGAACCTTAATAACAGCATTAGGTTGTGGTATTGGCCGCCAAGAGTTTGATCCAGATAAATTACGCTATCACAAAATTATCATTATGACGGATGCTGATGTCGATGGTGCACATATTAAGACCCTCCTACTTACATTCTTTTTTAGGCACATGCCTGAGCTAATAGAAAGAGGGCATCTCCTGATCGCACAACCACCTCTATATAAAATGAAAAAAGGTAAAGTAGAAAGATACATCAAAGATGAAACAGATCTGCGTGACTATGTCCTAGAGCTTTCTTTACAGGATGCGCAACTGATACCGTCCTTAGGCAAGGAAGCAATAGTAGGGGACGCACTAAAAGCACTCGCTGTGGAATACTATTCAATACAAGATTTGATCGAAAAATTAAAACGAGTCTATCCTGTTGAAGTCTCGCAACATTTGGTTTACCTACCGAAATTGACAAGGGAAAGCCTAGTCGAAAAGGTAAACGCTCAAAACTGGGTTAATCTGCTAGAAGAATATATGAATGCCTTGGATGAAACGCAGACACAGTATTACTATGACATTAAAGAAGACAGAGAGAGGAATATATTTTGCCCTCGTGTCATCGTCACTAATCATGGCATAAGCAAAGAGTATATTTTCAGTTCAGACTTTGTCGAATCAACAGACTACCTACGCTTTACCGACTTCGGTTCTCGAGTGAGCAAACTTGTGCAAGAGGATGGCCACATCCAGCGAGGAGAAAAACAACAGAAGATCGAAAACCTAGAGGACGGTATAGATTGGTTACAGTCTGAAGCGCTTAAAGGACAGTATCGCCAACGTTATAAAGGATTGGGAGAAATGAATCCGGAACAATTATGGGAGACAACAATGGATCCCAAACAGAGAACCATGCTTAGAGTAACGATTGAGGACGCTATCGCAGCAGACCAAATGTTTACTACCTTAATGGGAGATCATGTAGAACCGCGGAAGAACTTTATCGTCAATAACGCGCTATCAGTATCAAATCTTGATATATAACCCCAATATTTCTTGGCTGTAAGCTAGCTGGTAGGTTATCGCTTTGTGAGAGAAATATTATTCTTTCACGCTAAGGAATGCTGGTCGCCTGCTGCCAATTGAACGTCTTATTCACCAGGCTTCTTTGCAGTTTCATACACACTAATTTTGGAATTATTGCCCCTTATATTAATTGTTAGATTGCTCGACGAGACGCGATGAGGCGCAGAGAATAAATAATGCGCTTTAACGAAAGCGTTATTAGCGACGACACAATCTATAATTACCGCAAGGCTAATCCTCTATTTTTTGTCATCAACCTTCCATTGCTGACTATTTCGTCTTTGCTCATATTAAGCCGTCTCAGAGCATGTAAATAGCGATCGTAATGCGGTTTCGAAAAGGTATAATCTACGTATTATTGATACAAACTGTATCTAATTCTACATGTTTTTCTTGTTGTTGCGACAATCAGCGTAGGATTGTGATGAATACGTTAACACTAAACTCATTCAAGGCCCTTAGTTTTTGAGTCGTTGTCTTTCAGCTAGTTGTCTAAACATCTTTCCTAGCGACTAACACACGCTCCTAGGCTAAAATTCCACTTGCGACATCACGAAGGCATTCCCCATGTCTAAGCTAATTGCTCAATTTACAAAACACAGTCTAGTTATTTTGCAATACTACCGTTCGGTCCAAAATGTATTGGCTGTTTTAGTCGCAAGGACTTACGCTAGGAAATGGTCCATGAATTTTTTCGCGGGGTTCGAAGGTGCTGAAAGTCACTTGAATCTTTAGGCGCGTCAATATTTGATTGCCCGTCGTGATTTCGATTAGTTTTTGGCAGAAATTCTGGTCGTTATTTACCGGATCCGAACCCAGAAGCAAGGGCTTCTGACTCCTTACTATATGATTGTGCAGTCCACCGAACGATTTCTATACTGCTGTGTATAAAAAAGTATCAATAACTATACTCAACAAACATTCAAAAAGTGCTGAGCAAAGGTCAATAAATCTATAAAACAAGGTACCTTCTCATCAATGTTTGCTTTGGTTATCTTACCATTCCCCGTTTCCACAAGAATGGGTTGGCAACCCATATCAATAGCTGCCTCAATGTCCTTTTCGGAATCGCCGACGAAGGGCACACCTATCAATGACTTTCCAGAGTGAAGAGAAATTTGTTCTAATAAACCGATTTTTGGTTTTCGACATTCACAATTGTCATTAGGATGGTGAGGACAGTAAAAGATCCCGTCGATAACGCCACCTGCTTCATCTACTAAATCGCTCAATTTTTCATGCATTAAGTTAAGCGTATTGAGGTTAAAAAGCCCCCGAGCCAACCCAGCTTGATTGCTCGCTATATAGATCTTATGACCGGCTTTAGATAAAAGCGCAATGGCTTCTATGCTTCCAGGTAGGGCCTGCCATTCCCCAGTCGATTTTATGTAGTCAACGGAGTCATAATTTATGACGCCGTCTCTGTCTAATATAATAATGCCCATAGCCAATCTCTTAATAGGGTGCCCATAGCCAATCTCTTAATAGGATGCCCATAGCCAATCTCATAATAGGGTGCCCATAGCCAATCTCTTAATGGGGTGCCCATAACCAATCTCTTAATTGGATGCCCATAGCTAATCTTTTAATAGGACGCCCATAGCGAATTTCTTAATAGGACGCCCATAGCGAATTTCTTAATAAGGCGCTAATAGCTTATCTCTTAATAAGGCGCCCAAAGTAGAACATTCAAAAATAGAGCACGTCAGCACTAAAGATTAGTCCTGTAGTACGGAAAAGTCTGCCACATTAAGAAACAAAAGTCGTAGTTCATGAAGCATGGCAATACGATTTTGCTTTAAGTTTTCGTCTTCAGCCATGACCATCACTTTTTCAAAATAATCTTGGATGTGACTTTGCAAGTTGGCTAATAAAATGAGTTGAGATTCTATGTCTTGAGTCTGGGCTATTTTAACCTTTGCACTAGCCAAAACATCGGACAGCATATTTTCGATAGGCTCAACAAAAAGCGCAGAATTTAGGGGCTTTATGGTATTAAGTTCTATTTTTCGAAGTATATTGGCGATGCGTTTGTTCGCTGATATCAAGTCGTCAGCGAGTTCATGTTTGCGAAATTCCTGTAAGGCCTCTATTTTAGTGTTGGCCAAGTTAAGATTGTGAATCGGAATCACCCCTTTCCGAATAGCTAAGAAAGTATCGAAGGAAATGCGGCTTTCTTGATACCAAGTACCCATTCTTTCTAGCATGTAACTCAGAACTGGCTCGGCGCTAAAATCAGACGCATGGAGCTCAATAGCCTTTTCTAAAACATCCTTGATATTCAAGTCGAGATTATTTTCTATGCATATTCGAATGACGCCTAAAGTTTGCCTTCTCAATGCGAAGGGATCTTTAGAGCCGGTAGGTGGTTGTCCAATGCCAAACAGCCCGGTGATGGTATCTAACTTGTCGGCGATGGAAACGCACTGTCCAGCTAAAGTTGCGGGCAACTCACCACCTGAAGCAGAGGGTTTATAGTGATCTCTAATCGCCGATGCGACACCGGTATTCTCGTTATCATGGGCTGCATAATACGCGCCCATCAGGCCTTGAAGTTCTGGGAACTCACCAACCATGTCGCTTACCAAGTCCGCCTTACATAATAGTCCTGCTCTGCTTGCTACAAGCTCATCTTCACCAAGACTAGATGCTATATAGGCGGACAGTTGAGACACACGATTTGCTTTATCTAAGTAGGTCCCTAATTTTGACTGGAAAACGACTTGACTCAGTCGCGATAATTTTTCTTCTAGGCTGGTCTTTTTGTCCTGAGAGAAAAAGAATCTAGCATCAGAAAGACGAGGTGCAATTACCCTTTCGTTACCACTAATAACAGAATCTGGTGAAGTACTTTCAATGTTAGAAACGGTAACGAACATGGGTAATAAACGGCCATTGTCATCAATCAAATGAAAATAACGTTGATGGGATTTCATGGCGGAAATAAGTGCTTCTTCCGGTACGGCTAGGAACTCAGAATCAAATTTTCCTAAGAGGGCGACTGGCCATTCAACTAAGGCTGTAACTTCGTCCAAAAGCGCATCATCTATGACAATCGTTGCCTTTTCTTCACGTGCAATTTCTGCAAGTTGATTAGAAATAACAGACTTTCGTTCCTCAAAATCAACTATTACCTTTTTAGAGAGCAGCGTTTCTTTGTAGCTTGCAGCATTGGCTATGTCAATTAGCCCCTCAGACATAAATCGATGTCCACGTGTTTGATTGCCCGATTGTTTCCCAAGGATCTCCATAGGGATGACATTCGAGCCGTAGAGTGCGACGAACCATTGAACAGGTCTAATAAACTCGATTCGTTTATTGCCCCAACGCATTTTCCTTTCGATAGGCAATTTGTTGATGGCGTCGTCCAATATATTAGGTAGCAATGCTTGAATTGTTGCACCGGGCTTCTCGCTTTTAAAAACGAGCCAAGTGCCTTTGTCCGTCTCTTGTTGAATTAGCGCGTCTATACTGGAGGCAGCTACTGAACGTAAAAAGCCTTGGGCTGCTTTACTGACATTACCTTCTTTGTCATAAGCTGCTTTTAAAGAGGGCCCCCTTTTTTCGACTAACTGAGTGGCCTGCTTCTCTGCCAAGTTAACGATGAGTAGTGCTAGACGTCGAGGGGTCGCGTAGGCTTGTATTGAAGTATATTCGAGCTGTGCGGCGATTAGACCTTTTTCGAAGTGTTCCCGAAAGTGCCTAATTGTTTTATTGAGGGATTTTGGCGGTAGCTCTTCTGTACCTATCTCGATTAACAAGTCTTGATTACTTGGCATGCGCAATCTCCTCTAGGTAGATTTTTTTCGTTTTTTCATCTGCGAGTGGAAAGCCTCGCTCTTCTCTAGACGCCAAATAGGCTTGAGCAACATTCCTCGATAATGTTCTTACTCTGAGTATGTATTGTTGCCGCTCGGTCACAGAGATTGCATGCCGCGCATCTAGCAAGTTAAACGCATGGGATGCTTTCATGACAAATTCATAAGCCGCCAAAGGTAGCTTAACTTCCAATAATCGATGGGTCTCTGACTCGAAAAAATCAAATTGTGTGAATAGCGCTTCTACGTTGCTGTGGTCAAAATTATAGGCTGACATCTCAACCTCGTACTGGTGAAATACATCGGCATAAGTGACGACTTGATTTTCTGTTCTACTCCAGACTAAATCCTTGAAGTCTTCAACTCCCTGTAGATATAGAGCAAGTCGTTCTAGGCCGTAAGTAATCTCTCCCATTACTGGATAACAAGGTAAACCGCCTACTTGTTGAAAGTATGTAAATTGCGTCACTTCCATGCCATCCATCCAAACTTCCCAGCCTAATCCCCAAGCACCTAGTGTGGGAGATTCCCAGTTATCTTCAACAAAACGGATATCATGCTCTAAAGGGTCTATGCCTAGATGGCGCAGTGAATCGAGATAGAGCGCCTGTATATTATCTGGACTTGGTTTCAGTACAACCTGAAATTGATAGTAATATTGATAACGATTTGGGTTTTCACCATAACGGCCATCCGTAGGACGTCTACAGGGTTGCACATAAGCGCTTCGCCAATCTTCTGGTCCGATAGAACGAAGAAAGGTCGCTGGGTGAAATGTGCCCGCACCGACTTCCATGTCATACGGTTGCATCAGTACACAACCTTGACCGGCCCAAAACTGTTGGAGGGTCAAAATTAAATCCTGAAATGTCTTGCTGCTCATTGTTTAGGCCTTTATCACCGTAAAAAAGTGCGTAAGTATACCTGACAAGTGACAAAATCATGAATGGTGTATGGGAAATTGACTAGCAAGGCAAAATTTATAACATTGACTATAAGGAGAGCGGTTATTAGTCTCTCTAGTGTATTGTGAATACCTATTTCCAGCAATAATGTAGATACTCATTATAGAAATCAATTTGAGACGAAATACAGATGACTAAGACCAAGCAAAATCCAATAAATAGATGCTCTTGGTGCGAAGGAGATGAGTTATACGAGCGCTATCATGATGAAGAATGGGGCGTCCCTTTGTTTGACGATCAAAAGTTGTTCGAATTTCTAATATTGGAAGGGGCTCAAGCTGGTTTGAGCTGGATAACCGTACTGAAAAAGAGAGAGAATTATCGAGAGGCCTTCGATGACTTTGATCCAATTAGAATATCAAAATATCAAAAAAGCGATATAAACAGATTAATGAACAATGAAGGGATAATAAGAAATCAGCTCAAAATTAAAAGCGCGATCAATAATGCCCAGCGCTACTTGGAGATAACGTCAAGCGGTAGTACTTTTTCAGATTATCTCTGGCAATTTGTGGAGGGTAAACCGATTCAGAATCACTTTGAACTGAGAAGTGACGTGCCAGTAACAACGTCAAGATCCGACCTAATGTCACGCACGCTCAAAGCGGCGGGTTTCAATTTTATTGGTTCGACGATATGTTATGCCTTCATGCAGGCAACAGGCATTGTAAATGATCACTTAGTCGCATGCAGCCGTCATTCTGAATGTGCGAAGTTTGGCTAAGAATGGGCGCTTACCTAACTAGAACACTCGTTAAGATTTTTTTCAACTTGGTTGCTCTTTTTCCACTATCTTGGACAAGGTCGGTGGGTAAGTGCATAGCATGGTTCCACTACATTTCCGAGAGCCGAACTTTTCTTATCGTGCGAGCAAATGTTCAATTATGCTTTGAAAACTTCTCTGAAAAAGAAAAAATGCAGTTAGTAAAGGACTCACTAAGTCATACTGCTCAGACAATGATGGAAGCGCCTGCCGTTTGGCTGGCTGATATTAAACGTACAAACAATTGGATACTGGCGGTCGAAAATGAGCAGCTTCTTGATGGCGCTCTTTCAGCCGGTAACGGCGTTATCGTCTTACTCCCGCACCAGGGAAATTGGGAAATGTATAACGTATATACTGCAGCTAGAAATCGACCCATGACAGCACTCTATAAACCGCCCGATCTAGACTTTCTAAAGCCGTTAATGCTTGAAGTTAGAATGAAATATGGCAATGAGTTGGTGCCGACAAATATAAAAGGTATCTCGACGCTTTATAAACGCTTAAAAAGCGGCCGGCAAGTCACAATTTTGCCTGATCAGGTTCCAGCGACTGGCCGTTTTGCACCCTTCTTTGGAGAGCTTGCTTTAACAGATATTCTCATTAGCCGCTTGCTAAAGAAAACCGGTGCGACTGTTATCTGTTGTGTGGTAGTTAGACAAGATAGGGGGTTCACCGTTAGATTCTCAGAGGTAGATAAAAATATTTATGCTGAGGATATCGATAAATCTCTTGTCGCGATGAATAAAACGATAGAAGCAAGTGTGATGTCTGAATTAGATCAATATCAGTGGCCTTACAAACGCTATAAAGAACGGCCTCCAGGTCTACCAAAAATATATAGTTTTCTTGATAAGAAAATTCATCCTTAATAGAAAAAGCAGGCTTCCTGCTTTTCTCGTCAGTGTTCCTTTTTCCAGAGATCCTTTATTAGCGCTACTTTCTCCAAAACATCGGCGTGAATAAAACTAACAAAGTGAAAATTTCTAAGCGACCTAACATCATGGCGAAGCAGAGTAACAATTTTGCCGTGTCGCTAATATCTCCATAGTGTGCAGAAACATCACCTAGCCCGGGGCCTAAATTGTTAAGAGAGGCACCTACAGCAGAAAAGGCAGTAATGAAATCCATGCCCGATGCGATCATAGCAAGATTCATAAATAAAAAAATAATGACATAGATTGAGAAAAACCCCCATACTGATTCGATAATACTATTCGATACCGGTCGTCGATTAATCTTAATCGGGAAGATGGCGTTAGGGTGTATTAGCCTGTGGATTTCTCTTAAGCCTTGTTTGCATAAAAGCATCACGCGCATGACTTTAATACCACCTCCTGTTGAACCGGCGCAGGCACCTGTGAAGGCACCAAAGAAAATAAGAAAGGGCAGCATATTTGGCCAAGCACTAAAATCTGCGGTCGCAAACCCCGTGGTTGTAAAGATAGAAACGACTTCAAAGAGGGCCATTCTGAATGCGGTCTGTCCTGAATATACGTCTTCCGCTGTAAGGATGGCAGCGACCACTAAAGTGGCTGATGCAAGTATTAAAAGATAAAAGATAACCTCATCATCTTGGAAATAATGGTAAATAGTTTTTTCCTTGAAAGCGAAAAAGTGTAGCCCAAAATTGATGCCCGATAAGATCATAAAAAAGATAGCGATCGATTCTATTAAGGCAGAATCGAAATAGCCGATACTGGCATCATGAGTTGAAAACCCTCCAATCGCGACGGTTGAAAAGCTATGACATATTGCATCGAAACCACTCATTCCTGCGAGCCAATACCCTAGAGCACAGGCGAAGGTTAAGCTAAGATAAATAGACCACAAGGCAAGCGCGGTTTCCTTTATTCTCGGTGTCAGCTTGCTGTCTTTTACTGGACCAGGTGTTTCGGCTCTATAAAGCTGCATCCCACCAATGCCTAACATGGGTAAGATGGCGACAGCGAGAACAATAATTCCCATGCCGCCAAGCCATTGAAGTTGTTGTCGATAATATAGGATCGATTTGGGTAAATTATCAATATTAGTTAGCACCGTGGCGCCAGTGGTCGTTAGACCGGAAAAGGATTCAAAAAGGGCATCAGGCCAACTGAGGTGGACCCCTGATTCTTGAACTAAGGGTAAGGCACCAACAGAACCTAAGGCCATGTAAAATAGAAAAGTAACGACAAATCCATCCTTTATTCTCATTTCAGCTTTGAAACGTCTAAAGAGAATCCAAAGAAAAAAGCCCGCGACAAAGGTGATAAAAAAAGCGCGAAGGAAAATATCCCATACGCCATCGTTATAAATAATGGACACAACTATTGGCGGCAACATTGTGAAACTAAATGTCATCAATAAGCTGCCGAGAATTCTAAAAGCTATTTGAAGGTGCATAGAGTGACCGAATGCCTTAGAAGAAACTAAATGGTGCTTGGAATAATTTTTCGACTTCTTTCATCTTACTCTTATCTACTAAGAATAGAATCACGTGGTCGTCAGGTTGAACTACAACATCATGGTGGGCAATAATGACGTCTTTCCCTCTGACAATAGCGCCTATATTTGTACCATCGGGTAGGTCAATCTCCGCCAAGGTTCTGCCAATAACTTTAGAACTACTACTGTCACCATGAGCAATTGCTTCGATAGCCTCGGCTGCGCCTCGTCTTAGGGAGTGGACTTTAACAACATCACCCCGTCGAATATGTGTCAGTATTGAACCTAAGGTTGCTTGCTGAGGAGAGATGGCTATGTCAATTTCGCTGCCTTCTATTAGGTCTACATAGGCTGGATTGTTTATGAGTGTAATGACTTTTCTTGCACCCAAACTTTTTGCCAGCATTGATGACATAATGTTCGCTTCGTCATCGTTAGTCACTGCGCAAAAAACATCGGTTTCTTCGATGTTTTCCTCTAACAATAGTTCTCTATCCGAGGCATCACCAGAAAGAACTATAGTCCTATCCAGCGTTTCGGACAACTCGTAACATCGTTTTCGACTTCGCTCGATTATTCTTACGCCGTATTTTGATTCAAGGCGTCTTGCTAATCCCTCTCCAATATGTCCGCCACCAGCTATTACAATTCTTCTATTGCGTCTTTCTGTGTAGCGCAATTCACTCATAACCGCTTGGATATCGTTTGTTGTCGCAATAAAAAATACTTCATCGTCTGCTTCAATAACTGTATTACCTCGCGGTGCGATGGATCTGTCTTTTCTAAAAATTGCAGCGACTCGAGTATCCACTGTCGGCATGTGTTTACGCAGATTACCTAATTCCTGATCTATAAGTGGACCGCCGTAGTGTGCTTTGACGCCCACTAACTGAACCTGGCCCTGAGCAAAATTCATTACCTGAAGTGCGCCAGGATTTTCGACCAACCGGCATATATCTTCGGTGACTATTTGCTCGGGATTTACAATGAAATCGACAGGCATCGCCTCGTTCCTAAATATGCCTTTGTAAGTGAGGTAAGCCGTTGTTCTAATTCTTGCGATTTTTGTCGGCGTATGAAAAACGGTATAGGCGACCTGGCAAGCCACCATATTAACTTCGTCACTGTTTGTCACCGCTATTATTAATTCAGCATCCTCTGCACCCGCTTGACGAAGTACATCTGGATGAGAGGCCATGCCACGCACAGTTCTTATATCGAACCGGTCTTGCAGTTCTCGTAGGCGATCTGCGTCATTGTCGACGACCGTAATATCGCTAGCTTCTTTGGTGAGGTTTTGGGCAAGATTACTGCCAACTTCACCGGCCCCAAGAATGATAATCTTCATATAGATTTCTTCATTAATTTTGCAAAGAAAAAGCCGTCGGTAGATGTGGCGCTATTTGTGGAATCCGTCTTTGACTTACTGTTGGATTTACTGTGACTAGTGGGGAGTAGTTGTCTGCCAGTACCGGCAATTTGACCCCATTTAACATCGATGCTTATCGCTCGTGCGGAATCTTCCATTTGCAGAAAGGTATCTATTACTTCTTCGTTTTCGGTTGGTAAAATTGAACAGGTTGAATACACAAGTTCACCATCTTCTTTTAGTAATGACCAAGCTTTTACTAACAACTCAAGTTGAGTGAGTGCTAGCTTATCAATATCTTCGTCTCTTCGCAGCAATTTAATATCAGGGTGACGACGAATTATCCCACTTGCTGAACAAGGTGCGTCTAATAATATTCGATCAAATTTTTCAGGATTTTGATAGTCTCTTAAGTCGGTGGCCGCAAGTTCGCAATCTAAATTTAGTCGAGTTAAGTTTTCCTTGATCAAATTTAGTCGCGCCTCTGCTATATCTAAAGCGACTAATTTTACTTCAGTGCAGGTCTCCAAAATATGGCAGGTTTTCCCCCCCGGTGCCGCACAGGCATCTAAGATACTCAAGTTTGCTTGTAGATTGAGAAGATTAGGGATCAACTGCGATGCTTGATCTTGTATGCTGACAAAGCCGTCTTCAAAATTTGGTAGAGACTCAACCGAAACCGCTTCATCCAAAATGAGTGCGTTTGAAGAATATCCTCCTAAATTGGATTGAATGCCTACCTCGCCTAAAAGCGATTGATAGTCCAAGGGCGTGACTTTTAAGGTGTTTACTCGCAAGGTCATGGGCGCTTGTGAATTATTTGCTATAAAAATTTGTTCAGCTTGAGCTGGGTAAGCATCAGATATTCTTTTCTGTAGCCATAGAGGGTGATTACACAGATTTTCTGGTGTCAGCTTCTCTCGCAACGAATTCTTATTTCTAATGTACTGCCGAAGAACACCATTGACTAAACCTTTGGCCCATTTCTTTTTTAACTTAATCGGCGCTTCAACCACAGCATTAACGCTTGTATGTGAGGGGCGATTCAAGTGGTCGATACTATATATACCTGCCAAAAGCAGAAGCGCTAGATCTAGGTGTTTTTTTGGAAGCGGTTTTGTTAGTAATAATTTTGTAATGGCAGTGAGTTCATAATAATGGCGAAGTACACCGTAAGCAATTTGCTTTGATAAGGGTGAATCGTTCTTAGTAAAGCTCACATCCAAGCTCTTACCCTTGGATGCTACATTTAAAAGTGCTGAGATAGCAGAAAGATATTCTTGCATCAAGTTACCTGACTATTTGTAAATCTAGCGCCAGCAAAAATTAGATCTGATCGAGCATTAAGTATATCGTTACCCGTTAAAATGCTGCCTTTTCCTAAAGGTAGTTGAATACGCTCCAATACTATTGCGCCCTGTCCACAGGCAACAAGTATTCCTTTCTTACTCAACTCAAGCACGGTGCCCTCCGGTAAGGTATCCGGGAGTTCATTTGATTTTTTTAGTGCTAGTGTATACACACTAGCTTGATATATTTTTATGCGAAGATCGCCAAGGTAGGTAAAACAAACCGGGTCAGGATTGAAAGCACGAATGTTTCTGTTAATTTCTTCAGAAGATTTTTCCCAAAGGCAACGCGCTTCAGCTTTGTTTATTTTGCTAGCGTAGGTCATGCCTTCTTCAGTTTGTAAAAGAGGGCGGAGATTCTTATCTCCAATTTGATCAACGACACTTAATAAGGCGCCTATCCCCAATTGAGATAAAGCCTGTATTAGGTCTTCACTATTTGTTGTATTGCTAATGGGAAAACTACTTAGAGAAAGTATGTCTCCTGTGTCTAAACCCTTGTCCATCTGAATAATACAGACGCCTGTTTCAGAATCTCCTTCAAGAATGGCGCGTTGAATAGGTGCAGCACCTCGCCACCTTGGTAGTAGGGAACCGTGAACATTAATGCACCCGAAACTAGGTAGATCTAATACAGCTTGTCTGAGTAACTGGCCATAAGCGACGACAATCAACAGGTCGGGCGAGAATGGCGCTATGTCGGCAGCGCTTAGCTTGTCAGGTTGTATAATGGGAATCTTTTGTGACAAGGCGAGCTTTTTAACTTCGCTCGGGATGGTCTTCTTACCTCTTTTCCCTATTTTATCGGGTTGGGTGATGACACCGACGATATTTATTTTCGCCTTGAGTAAGCCCAAGAGGTGCAAGGAGGCAAAGGTCGGCGTACCGGCAAATAGGACTCTCATATTCAAAGCTCAGTCGCTTGTTTTTTGATTGGAAAATTTCTGCTGTTTAAGCAGTTTTTTGCGGATAATTCCACGCTTTGTCTTCGAAATGTAGTCAATAAAGAGTTTTCCTTCAAGGTGGTCCATCTCGTGTTGAATACACACCGCGAGAAAATCTTCTGCATCCAATATAAACTCATTACCTTCTCTATTGAGGGCTTTAACTTGAATTTTTTCTGCCCTTGTCACGGGCTCCCAATAACCAGGAATGGATAAACAACCCTCATCTGTCTCTACAAGTCCCTCTTGGGATAATATTTCTGGGTTTATCAGTATCAGCGGACTTTTCTTGTCCTCAGTAACATCGACAACGATCAATCTTTTGTGAAAATTTACTTGGCTCGCGGCTAATCCTACCCCTGGAGCTGCATACATTGTTTCAAGCATGTCATCCGCGAATTGCGCGAGTTTACCGTCAACATTGTTGATTAGCGTGGCTTTTGTCCGCAAGCGAGGGTCCGGAAATTCCAATATATCTAATATTGCCATAGGGCTTTGTCCCTTACCTCTAGTAATGGAGCAACTTGTGCTGCTAAGATTATGATCACGTTGAATATATTGTAGAAATCAACTTAAATGTCGAACCGAATATTATACTCTTATTATTGTTGGGAATCGCCCCATGAGAAAATTACTTCTCTCTTTGGTACTCGCCTGTAGTCTTACGCAGATTGCGTTAGCAGCAGAAAGTATAATGAAACCCGGTCATCCAGATCATTACAGTGTTCAGGATGGCGACACACTTTGGGATATCGCCTCGATGTTCTTGGCGGATGCTTGGATGTGGCCAGAGATCTGGCATATCAATCCGAGCATAGAAAATCCCCATCTAATTTACCCTGGTGATCAAATTTCTCTCAGCTATGTAGATGGTAAGCCGCGGTTGAGTGTAAGCCGTGGAGAAGCTGCGCGGACAGTAAAGCTAAGCCCGCCTCAAGAGGTGGTCCAAGGTAATAGAAACTTTATACTTAAACCGAGAATTCGCAGCAGTAGGTTATCAAGTTCAATACCTGCAATACCCCTAGATGCGATTGCAAGTATGCTGACTACCGGCCGAATAGTTGAACAACATACACTGGAAGAGGCGCCTTATATATTGGCAGGTAAAGCAGATAGGCTAATTTTTGGGCCAGGAGATGGCTTTTATGCTAGGGGCAACTGGCCCTCGGATCAAACCACTGTCTTTGGAATTTTTAGAGAGGGTGAGGTTTATGTGGATCCTGAAACCAGAGAAGTTTTAGGTTTTGAAGCCATAGAAGTTGGCACGGCGACTGTAGAAAAGGCAGATGGAGAGCTTTATACCTTCGCTCTGAACAATGTAAAACAAGATGTGAGAATGGGTGATCGCCTGCTACCAACAGTAGAAAGGCGTGTTGAATCTACTTTTTACCCAAAGGCGCCCTACGCTGATGTTGAAGGCGTAATCATGACGGTATTGGGTGGCGTCACCCAAGTAGGGCGTAATGATGTTGTTGCTATTAACAAAGGCACAAACGACGGGCTTGAAGTTGGAGATATACTCGCGATCCACAAAGCGGGCTCTTTAATCGTCGATCGTATCCAGCGTGATAGCGTCATATTGCCTTCGGTAAGAGCGGGTATACTGCTTGTATTCCGAAATTTTGAAAAAATGTCTTATGGCTTAGTACTAGAGACAGAAGAGCCACTTAAAATCGGTGATATCGTACAAAACCCATAGCGTTTTGCCATAGAGCATCTATTCCTAATGCCATAACTTGAGTATTTGAGAATACGGACTTGGTTTATGAGCTTGTTTGAATCGGAAACGCATGCGGTTCTAGGGTTTAATCGCATCACTTTGGGTAGTCCACGACATGCAACAGAGCTACTACACGGCTTTGACAGCGCCCAAGCTTTCTTCGCTGAGTATCGTGCAAATACCGCTAACCTTCCGCCTAGACTCTCTAGCCGGTTATCCAAACCATTATCTTCGGAGATAGTCACTGGTATTGACCGAGATATAGAGTGGTTGGTGAAAGCAGGGCGGAAGTTGATTTCTATATTTGATGATGCTTACCCCTTTTTATTACAGCAGATTGCAGACCCCCCGGTTTGTCTATTTTGTATGGGAGATCATCAACTTTTAAAAAAAGAACAAATTGCCATTGTAGGCAGTAGGAAACCCACCCAACTAGGCATTAAGATAGCTCAGCGCTTCGGCGCCGAACTGTCAGCCCAAGGCCTTGTGGTGACGAGCGGCCTTGCCCATGGTATAGACGCCTCGGCGCACGTTGGTGTCCTCGACGGGGATGGAAAAACTATCGCTGTATTTGGTTCGGGCATCGATACCATCTATCCTCGAAACCATGAACGATTAGCGCGACGTCTGGTGGAGAATGGACTTATCATTTCTGAATTTCCGGTAGGTACGCCGCCATTAGGGCGGCACTTTCCTCAGAGAAATAGAATTGTTACGGGCATGTCTCTAGGCACAGTTGTCATAGAGGCAACACTTAAAAGTGGATCTATGATATCCGCGAATATGGCGATGGAACAATGTAGAGACGTTTTTGCGATACCCGGTTCTATATATAGTGCGCAGAGTGAGGGTTGTCATGAACTTATCAAGTTAGGTGCGAAGTTGACGCAAGGTGTTGATGATATTCTGGAAGAGCTCAGTGGGTATGGCCGGGAAACAGGGATTAACCCTGCGCCGAACTTGTCGAAAGAAGCCGCCGGAATCTTTCAATACATCAGTGCAGACCCACTTAGCGTAGATGATTTGTTTGAGCTTACACAGATACCGATTCCGAGCTTGCTGAGTCAATTGCTTAATTTGGAACTGGATGGTCTGATTGTTAACGAATCCTTCGGATATGTCAGGGCTAGTCATTGAAACTAGCCATTGAAAGCGCTGACTTACTAGGGTAAGTTGCTTTTCTTTTTCTTCGAGATCCTAAAAGATGACTTCACCATTTGTTGCGATATTAATGGGTTCTGATTCAGATTTACCCATCATGCAATCTGCCTGTGATATTTTGAAAAAATTTGATATTCCATACGAAGTGCGTATCACAAGTGCGCATCGTACGCCAAAAGATGCTAAAGAATATGTAGAGGATGCTGATAGTCGAGGATGCATAGCCTTTATCGCGGGTGCGGGTATGGCAGCGCATTTAGCCGGCGCGATAGCGGCTCACACCTTGAGGCCCGTTATTGGCGTACCCATTGATTCTGGTCCCCTTCAGGGATTTGATGCCTTATTATCTACAGTACAAATGCCTGGTGGTATACCCGTTGCTACGGTAGCCATAGGTAAGGCTGGGGCTAAGAACGCGGCTTACTTGGCCGCCCAAATATTAGGGGTAAGTGATTCTGCTATGAGGGAAAAATTGGTTGCTGAGCGCTTGGACAATGCTCGACTTATTCGAGAAAAGAATGATGCGCTCAATTTGTAAGCCCCTCATTAGCACGGCAGCAATTCAAAAATGAATGAAGACATCGACTCTATAGTGTTTTGCTTGCGCAAGGGCGGTGTAATCGCCTACCCAACGGAGGCGGTGTGGGGTTTAGGATGCTTGCCCGAATCAGAAGAGGCTGTTCAAAAAATTTTAAAATTAAAGCAACGGAGCTGGAAAAAAGGTTTGATTTTGGTAGCGGCTAACACCGATCAGATACAGGCTTATGTTCAGGTGCTAAGTAAAAAACAAAAAAGCAAGTTGTTACATCTTGAATCAAATGGATCCTCGGCAGTAACGTATTTGATTCCAAAATCTGACAATGCGCCTCTTTGGATAAGCGGTGAGAGTGAAAAAATAGCCATTCGAATCTCACTTCACCCGACCATAAAATTACTGTGTGACAGGCTCAATTCGCCCCTGGTTTCTACTTCTGCAAACACATCGGGTAATCCCGCCGCCATAAGTCGAGAAGAAATAGAAAGTTACTTTCCTGTCGGCATTGATGGAATTTTGCCGGGTGAGCTCGGTAATCAATCGTCTGTCAGCAAGATCCTGGACATCGATTCCGGTGAGTTATTTCGAGGTTCAGCTACATGATATTGTTGGGTGTAATGGGAAACCCCATCGAACACAGTCGATCACCAGAAATTCACCTTGAGTTTGCCCGCCAACATCAACTGCAGATTGAATATGAAAAATTGCTGGTGCCTGAGAATGGATTTAAAGACGTAGCGAAGACATTTTTAGAGAGAGGTTCATTGGGTTTTAATGTGACGCTTCCCAACAAAGGCGATGCGTATCAGTATGTTGACCAACTTTCAGTGGGTGCGAAAGCATCACAGTCAGTCAATACTGTAGTAGTAGAAGCTTCAGGACGCCTCACTGGGCACAACACAGATGGACTTGGTTTATCCCGAGATATTCAGTCCAATTTATCATGGGGTATAGAGGGTAAGTCAGTTCTTATATTGGGAGCGGGCGGTGCGGTTCGAGGTGTGATGGCGAGTATTATTAAAATGAAGCCAGGGCAGCTGCATGTTTATAACCGAACCCTAGAGAAAGCGATTCAGCTTGAAAAGCAGCATCCATCGACATGCCTGAAGGCAGTTCCAGTACAAAATCTCTTGGAGGGCTACGATTTTGTGATTAGTGGAACCTCTGCTGGACTGTTGGGGGGAGAGATTGGTTTACCGTCGAAAATCATTGGTGCCAATACCCTATGTTATGACATGATTTATGCTCAAACTAAGACGCCATTTCAAACTTGGTGTGATAGACATAATTGTCAGGAAAGTGTTGATGGCTTGGGCATGTTAATTGAACAAGCCGCACAGGCATTTAAGCTTTGGACTGACTGTGAAGTGAATACAGACGCAGTGATACAAAAACTGCGTTATACAATCTAGAATGTGAGAACTTAGTGACTAATCCCTTATTAGAAAAACAGTCTTTACCTCCATTTGGCGCAATTAAAGCAGAACATCTTGAGCCTGCCATTGAAGAAATACTAAAAGAGAATCGCCAAAAAATTAGTGATTTACTTGCGCTGAAGCAAGCGCCTACTTGGACCAGTTTGGTAGAAGTATTAAGTGACCTTGACGATAGACTGAATCAAGCATTTTCTCCGGCCCAACATCTTAACGGCGTGATGAATACGCCTGAGCTAAGGGATGCTTATAATAATGTCTTACCAAAATTGAGTGAATATCAAACTGAGTTAGGTCAAAACAATCAACTTTTTGAGGCCTATCAAACATTAGCAGCTTCCCCTGAATATGCATCTCTAAACAAGGCGCAACAAAAGGTTATCGATAATGCGATTAGGGATTTCAAGCTTTCGGGAATCGACTTAGATGTGGAAGATCAGAAACGTTTTGCTGATATCAGCAAACGTTTGTCAGCGCTATCTTCAAAGTTTAGTGACAATGTCTTAGATGCGACAATGGCTTGGTCAAAATTAATTACAGACA
Organism: Flavobacterium sp.; assembly: GCA_047616645.1. Taxonomy (GTDB): domain Bacteria; phylum Pseudomonadota; class Gammaproteobacteria; order Pseudomonadales; family Azotimanducaceae; genus JAHRVQ01. The sequence goes on from JBLHIH010000028.1 coordinate 18,518, forward strand.
AAAATGACCTCAAGGGAATGCCAGAAAGCGCGTTGGCTCTTGCTGCTCAAATGGCGGAACAAAAGGACCAAGAGGGGTATCTATTTACTTTGGATTATCCAAGTTATAGACCAGTGATGTCCTACTGTGAAAATCGTGAGTTAAGAGCGGAAATGTATGAAGCATCTTCGACAAGAGCTTCGGGAGAAGGTCCTTACGCTGGTCAATGGGATAATACTGATTACATCAATGAGATGCTAAGCCTGCGTCAGGAGAAGGCAAAATTATTAGGTTTTAATAACTCAGCAGAGGACTCTTTGGCAACAAAGATGGCAGAGAGCACAGAAGATGTGATTGGCTTTTTAAGAGAACTTGCAGAAAAGTCTAGGCCTGCTGCGGAGCGGGAGTTTGCTGAACTGTGCGACTTTGCGCTAAGAGAATTCGGTGCGGAAGAGCTTTGTGCATGGGACGGCCCCTTTTATGAAGAAAAGCTTAAAGAACATAAGTTTGATTTGTCAGATGAAATGCTTCGCCCTTATTTCCCCGTGCCAAAAGTATTGTATGGCATGTATGAAGTTGTTCGCCGACTTTATGATATAGAAATAGAAGCGTGTACAGATATGGAGACTTGGCATGTAGATGTAACAACCTTTTCTGTTAAGAAAGAGGGTGAGCTAATCGCCCGCTTTTACCTTGACCTTTATGCCAGAGAAAATAAGCAAGGTGGTGCATGGATGGATGAATGTCGTACCAGGCGCGTTAACTCAGAAGGTAAGTTACAGATACCCGTTGCCTATCTTACTTGTAATTTTCCCGCACCAATTGGTGATTCACCAGCCTTGATTACACACGATGACGTAGTGACGATGTTTCATGAATTTGGTCATGGTTTGCACCAGATGATGACTAAAGTAGATTGTGCAGAGGTATCTGGAATAAATGGCGTTGCTTGGGATGCGGTTGAGTTACCAAGCCAATTCATGGAAAATTGGTGTTGGCAAAGTGAGGCCCTGCAGTTTATTTCTGGGCATCATGGGACGGACGAACCTTTGCCTGATGATCTCTTGGGAAAAATGTTAGAAGCAAAAACATTTCAGGCGGGTATGAACACCGCTCAACAGATAGTACTTGCTCTTTTTGACTTTCGAATTCATATGGAGTTTGAGAGAGAAGGGCAGGTCCAAGAAATTCTCGATGAAGTAAGAGCCGAGGTCTCCGTCGTAACTGTACCTGAGTTCAATCGTTTCCAAAATGGCTTTTCACATATTTTTGGCGGAGGGTATGCTGCGGGTTATTATAGTTACAAATGGGCAGAAGTACTTTCGGCAGATGCTTTTGGTAAGTTTGAAGAAGAAGGAATATTTAATAGGCAGACCGGTGAAAAATTTCTCGCAAGCATATTAGAGAAAGGTGGGTCCGTGGATGCGATGGACATGTTTGTTTCTTTTCGTGGACGAAAACCGGAAATCGAAGCCTTACTAAGGCAAGATGGCATCCTTGAATCCTAAATCCCTAAAACGGTTTATTGCAGGGGCTGTTTGTCCTCAGTGTCAGGTGGTGGACAAAATCTACACCCTCAATGGAGAGCATGGTGTTAGTCGAAATTGCGCGGATTGTGATTTTAGCGAACAATTGATTGATCTAGAGATGGGAGAAGATGGCACCCAAATAATTGCGTTACCTAATTCAGAGTGATCGTTCTATTTTTGTTTAATTGCTAGATCAAGTTGTATTAAAAGCGCATGGACAACTGGTTTTCAGTAGCAAAGCAAATTATCTCCTCACCGGAAAGTGAACGTTTTTCTTTTTGTTGTCGGTTTACCTCGTTTTTATCCAACTGGGCTTCTACGATTGCTTTTGTGACCAAAGATTGCTGGAAGACCGACAAGATTGCTTTGTCCAGCTTATTTGCAAATCTATCACCAATTATTTCGTGGGCAATGAGATTGGCATTAACCCTGTCTAGTGAGCTTAATGGCACACCAATGAAGTTTTGGATTCTATCATCCAATTCTTCTGCGAGCCGGTGGAAAATATAGGCGCTTTCCAAAAGGGACAGGAATATTTTTAATGAATCCGAAGTGGGCTCTTCAAGTACTTGTTTTTGAGTTGCGCTGAAGTATTTACCGGCGAATGATAGGCAGGGTTCGACAATGACTTGTAGTCGATACCTTTCCGCCAGCGTTGCTAGGATATCGTTGCAATCTGATACATGAACGATGTAATGCTTGATGAATTGATAGACAAGGTCTATTCCTGATTCTTCAGAAATCTCGTTTACAAACATCCCAGCGACCCGCGTTAATGGTAGCCTAAGCTGTTTTTTAATTGAGTCGTCGTCCAAGTTGAGAAGGATCGCTTCAATAGCTATGTTGATTGCCTCCATTGTGAACTATTCAGCCTAATAGTTATGCGTGGTAGGCATTGTTATAGCATGAATTAGGAGATGTCGGATGAAATCGACTCTCAGAACAGTTAAATATCAGTTCAAGGTTAATATATCTGGCCTTCTTGTTGAGAAAGAAGGAGATATTAATGTAAAATTACGTCCCAAATTTAGAGTATTTCTTTGGCCGTTGAAAATAGATGCGGCCTCAAGCTGTTAAATTCTTAGTTTAGGCTGTTTTATTTAGGCCTAATTGAGCATGTAAACACACACGATAAGGCTTGAAACTAAGAAATATCTTCAAACAGGGCTAAAATTAAGGTAGTTATATATTCGGCACTGATAAGAAGTGTCGATTTCAGTTTTTTAATATATTGGAGTTCTAGGAATGGATAGAGCGAAGCAGTCTAAGTGGCTAGTTGCTTTGTCGCTGCTCATGTCAACCAGCATCGCGAATGCGGACTGGTCGGCGTTAAATATGAGGCAGGGAGTAACAGAAATTAGTCGACAGGTTTATGACCTGCATATGATGGTCCTCTGGGTCTGTGTCGTGATAGGGATAGTCGTCTTTGGTGTGATGATTTATTCGATGCTTGTCCATCGTAAATCTCTTGGTGCTGTGCCTGCAACTTTCCACCACAGTACGACTGTTGAGATTATTTGGACCGTGGTGCCGATAGTCATTTTGGTAGCAATGGCGATACCGGCAACCACAACGCTAAGCGATATGTATGACGCGAGTAATTCTGATATTGATATCGAAGTCCGCGGTATTCAGTGGAAATGGCAATATACTTATCTGAACGATGACCCTGCAAAAGAAGTTAAGTTCATCTCCTCTCTGTTAACTCCGCAAGACGAGATCTATAACAGGGCACCCAAAAGAGAAAACTATCTTTTGGATGTCGATAACGAACTTGTTATCCCTATTAATAAGAGAGTGAGATTCCTGATCACATCCAGTGACGTTATCCATGCTTGGTGGGTGCCAGATTTCGCCATTAAGAAAGATGCTATTCCGGGGTTTATTCATGAATCTTGGGCCGTTGTCGAAGAGCCAGGAGTATATCGTGGCAATTGTGCAGAGCTATGCGGTAAAGATCATGGTTTTATGCCAATCGTAGTGAGAGCTGTTGAGCAGGCAGAATATGAAGAGTGGTTAGCCGGTAAACAACAGGAAGCTGCTGAAGTATTCGAAATCGTCGGTAAAGAATGGTCTCAGGCTGAATTGATGGCAGAAGGCGAAAAAGTTTACATGCAAACTTGTGCTGCATGTCACCAACCAAATGGACAGGGCTTGCCTCCCGCTTTCCCTGCTCTTCTAGATGGACCGATTACGGTAGGGCCAATCTCTGGCCATATTGATATTATATTAAACGGTAAAGCAGGAACTGCTATGCAGGCATTTGGTGCACAACTTAATGCTGCTCAAATTGCTGCTGTTGTAACCTATGAGCGAAACGCTTTTGGCAACGAGGTAGGCGATTCGGTTCAACCGAGCGAGATCAACGCAATGTTAGGAGGCCAATAAGATGAGCGCTGTTATAGAAGAAAACCATCATGACGATCACCATCACGGCCCAGCCAAAGGCATTATGCGATGGGTCTACACCACTAATCACAAAGATATCGGTACATTATATCTTTGGTTAAGTTTCTCTATGTTTTTACTTGGTGGATCTTTTGCCTTAATTATACGTGCAGAATTGTTCCAGCCGGGATTGCAGATTGTTGAGCCCGAATTTTTTAATCAGCTTATAACCTTACATGGCCTGGTCATGGTTTTTGGTGCTGTGATGCCAGCCTTTGTCGGTCTGGCAAATTGGCTTGTACCCATGATGATTGGTGCACCTGACATGGCCTTGCCGAGAATGAACAACTATAGTTTTTGGATATTGCCATTTGCTTTCACCATGTTGTCTAGCACTTTGTTTATGGAAGGTGGCGCGCCCAACTTTGGTTGGACTTTTTATGCACCTTTATCTACGGATTATGGTCCCCCGAGTACAACCTATTTTATCTTCGCAGTTCACCTAATGGGTATTTCGTCCATTATGGGAGCGATCAATGTGGTTGTGACCATTTTGAATCTGCGTGCACCAGGTATGACATTGATGCAAATGCCGCTCTTTGTTTGGACGTGGTTAATTACAGCTTACCTTTTGATAGCGGTAATGCCTGTTCTTGCGGGTGTAGTAACGATGATGTTGATGGACATCCACTTTGGTACAGCCTTCTTTAATGCTGGCGGTGGTGGTGATCCTGTCCTTTTCCAACATGTGTTTTGGTTTTTCGGACATCCTGAAGTCTATATCATGATTTTACCGGCATTTGGTGTGGTCTCAGCGATCATTCCAACTTTTGCTCGTAAGCGCCTCTTCGGTTATTCATCCATGGTATATGCTACCGCGTCTATTGCCTTTTTGTCGTTTATTGTTTGGGCGCATCACATGTTTACGGTTGGTATACCTTTGTCTGGTGAGCTCTACTTTATGTATGCAACCATGCTAATCGCTATCCCAACCGGTGTGAAAGTCTTTAACTGGGTTGCTACAATGTGGCAAGGTTCAATGACATTTGAGACGCCGATGTTATTTGCCATTGCATTTGTCATTCTGTTTACGATTGGCGGACTTTCCGGCTTGATGCTCGCGATTGCCCCGGCAGATTTTCAGTACCATGATACCTACTTCGTTGTTGCTCACTTTCACTATGTGCTAGTACCTGGTTCAGTCTTCTCGATAATGGCTGCAGTCTATTATTGGCTGCCAAAATGGACAGGGAACATGTATGACGAAACCCTTGGTAAGACACACTTCTGGTTATCTTTTGTCGGTATCAATGTATTGTTCTTCCCTCAACATTTTGTTGGACTTGCAGGTATGCCGCGTCGAATTCCCGATTACGCACTTCAGTTTGCTGACTACAATATGGTTTCTAGTGTAGGTGCCTTCTTGTTTGGTTTTTCTCAGATATTCTTTTTGTTTATCGTGATTAAAACAATTCGTGGTGGCAAGAAAGCGACAGCGCAAGTTTGGGAAGGTGCACACGGCTTAGAATGGACGATTCCATCACCTGCGCCGTACCATACATTTTCTACTCCACCCACTGATCTGCGTGAAGCGCACGGATAAGGTTTGATGAGTGAGGCAAAGCCAGATTTGAATATAAAACGGACAACGATCAAATTGTTGTCCGTAACTGTCGGTATGTTTGCATTTGGTTTTGCCCTCGTACCTCTTTACGATGCGATTTGTGAAGTCACAGGGCTAAATGGCAAGACGAGCGGAAAGTATGTTAGCGACCAAGAAGAAAGAGTTGTAGAGAATCGTACCGTCAAAATACAATTCTTGACGACGAATAATGCCAATATGCCTTGGGATTTTAGACCAGAGACACGATCAATTGAAGTGCAACCAGGTAAGTTAAATGCGACTTCCTTTTTTGTAAGAAACCCCGCCAACAACACGATTACAGCACAGGCAATCCCGAGTGTTACGCCTTTTAGGGCGGCTCAGTACTTACATAAAACAGAGTGTTTTTGTTTTGGGCAACAGGAGTTGGCTAGCGGTGAATCTTTAGAAATGCCGCTTCGGTTCATCATAGATGCAGATTTACCTAAAGAAATAAATACTTTAACCTTGTCATATACTTTGTATGACATTACAGAACAAGTTAATGGTAGTTTGGCTAAGAATTAGTCGATGTACCCGTTAAGCATGGAGAAATAGTATGTCAGAAACGACGAATGACGATTACGAGAGTTACTATGTACCCAGTGATAGTAAATTACCTATCATGGCGTCCATAGGTATATTCCTCACAGTTTATGGAATGGGGAATATTCTAACTGATATGACCGCGGGTGCTGAGCATTCAATAGGTGGTTGGATCTTAATGGCGGGTGGACTCGTTTTGGGCGCGACACTTTTTGTATGGTTCAGCACCGTTATTGAAGAGAATCATGCCAAAATGTACAGCCAACAATTGAACCGATCTTTTGTTTGGGGAATGGGTTGGTTTATTTTCTCCGAAGTCATGTTTTTTGCTGCCTTTTTTGGAACACTCTTTTATGTTCGTATGTTCAACATAGATTGGATCGGAGGAGTAGGAAATCGAGGTCCAGCGGACTATACATATTTTCCAAGTTATATCCCGGAATGGCCATTGTTGAATACGCCTAATCCTGAGGTTTTTCCAGGTGCTGAAAAGCCTATGGGATGGTTTGGTTTACCCTTAGTAAATACTATATTGTTAGTCGCTTCTAGCTTCACTGTTAATATCGCCCATCACGGTATTAAGGAAGGCAACCGTAAGAAATTGATTACCTGGCTTGCCATCACCGTAGCACTCGGTGTCGCTTTCCTAGCCTGCCAAGTACTTGAGTATCAAGAAGCTTATAGTCATTATGGTATTACACTGACCTCAGGAATCTACGGTACAACCTTCTTTATGTTGACGGGTTTTCACGGCGCTCACGTTACGTTAGGGACCTTTATGCTTGCCGTTATGTTGGGTCGGGCCATTAAAGGGCACTTCAGAGGTGACGATTGCTTTGGTTTTGAAGCGGCTGCTTGGTACTGGCACTTTGTTGATGTTGTTTGGATTGGCTTGTTTATATTTGTCTATATCTTAGGTAGCTAAGAGGCATGATTATCGTTTGAGTTAAGAGCCCTGCGTTAGCGGGGCTTTTTATTTGGGGTTTAATTATTTTTAGCGCTTAGTTTTTAGCGCTTAGTTGAGGTGAGGATTGTGCCAAGGCGCTGATATTCCGAGGTCTCCTGACCAAACACCATAAGCGACGACAAGCACCAATAGTCCAGCTAGTGCGACCCGAACAAATAGTAAATTAGCGGTTCTTTTACTGTCTTGGCCTTCATCAACCATTAAGGTGAAGAAAGCAGAGCCAAGGGCAACAATGTTACCTATGAACAATACAACGATAATAACTTTGAGCCACACGGATCAAATCCTCTAAAGAATAAAGGTTATTATACGGATTAATTCATCCTTTTTAAGAAACGATTGCCAAATGGACCTTAAAATTAACTGGAAGCTCGCTATTTTTAGTGTCTTCTTCATTCTCGTTTTTTCCAAATTAAGTATTTGGCAGGTTGATCGTGCGGCTGAAAAAACACTTTCTATTGCGCGAGATGAAGTTAACAGAGATCTTCCTGGTATAAGCGTGGACCTTTTACCTAAGGTAATTGCGGATCGTGATGGTGTCGCAGTAATACTCAATGGTAAATTTGAACCGTCATCCGTCTTTTTGTTGGATAATATTGTCCTAAAGGGCAAGGTTGGTTATGAAGTGCTGGTTCCCTTTTTAGATAACACAGGCGTGACTGTTTTGGTCAATCGGGGGTTTATACCTCAAGGTAGAACGCGATCTGATGTGCCACCTATACCGATGATGAATACACTTGATCAAAGCCTTAGAGGTCACCTTTATATTTCAAGATCCTCGGGCCCCACAGAGAACTTTATTAATGGAGAAAGCTCGCCTTACGTCGTTCAAACATACGACCCCGCAAGGATAGAGCCCATATTAAAGAGCGCATTATTAGGGCAAATATTACGTCTTGACGAGGCAGAAGCAGATGCGCTGCCGAGGCACTGGCCTGTGGTTGTGATGCTTCCAGAAAAACATATAGGTTATGCGATTACCTGGCTTCTCATGGCGGTCTCGGTACTAATTGCTTTTGGGGCGTTTACCTACCAAACAAATTCTTATCAGACAAATAGCGAAACCAAAAATGATATCTGAAGCAGAAGTGAAGAAAAACAAAAGAAGCCTTGTTCTGATGTTTTCAATAGGACTGGTTCCGGTAGTCATTGCTTACGTGATATTTATCTACTTTCCTCAATATCTACCTACCGTAACCACTAATCAAGGTCAGCTGATCACGCCACCAGTTTCTGCTGAAGCATTTAAACTCATCGATAATGGAGATAAGTGGGCTTTGATTGTTCCCTTAGGTAGTGATTGCGATGAGGTTTGTGTAAAGCGATTCTACAATGCAAGGCAGGTTAATGTTGCCCTTGGAAAAGAAGCACAACGTGTTAAACGAATCATGATTACAAACCCTTATAGTGATAAAGGTTTAATAGCGTCTTTGTCCCGAGATTACCCTGATATGGATAAAGTAGAGGTGGATCTTGAGTTGACAAAAACGGCATTCGAAAAAATCATCTCAAACCCCTTTACTGGAAACTATATTTTCCTCATGGACCCTAATGGCAATATAATGATGCTCTATACACTTGATCAAGGTGGTGCACCCATGTTGAAAGACATCAAATTTTTACTAAAAATCTCTAACATCGGATGAAACTGATTTGTTAGCCTGAACTCTATAGAATCCTACTTATGTCGAATACACACACTACTCAGATTATGGAAGGGCCGAGCTGGCGCGACTTCTACGAAATGTGCAAGCCCCGCGTGGTGATGCTCATGTTGTTGTGCTCCTTAGTGGGTATGTTTCTTGCGACGCCAGGTATGGTGCCTTGGGATATCTTGATATTAGGTAATCTAGGCATTGCCCTTGTAGCAGGATCAGCTGCAGCTATGAATCACTTAGTTGATTCGAAGATCGATGCTGACATGGCTAGGACCAAAGCACGACCAATGGCTCAAGGTCGTGTGAGTAACTTGCAGGGATCAATATTTGTAGGTGTTACGGGCATCATTGGGATAGCGATATTGGCAATATTCATTAATCCACTAACTGCGTGGCTGAACCTAGGCTCTTGGATTGGATACGGTATTATTTATAGTCTATACCTGAAAAGAGCAACGCCTCAGAATATTGTCATCGGAGGTGTTTTTGGTGCAGCACCTCCTTTATTTGGTTGGACGGCCGTGACGAATAACTTAGACGGCGGTGGTCTAATACTTGCCTTGATCATCTTTGCTTGGACCCCACCCCACTTCTGGGCATTGGCGATAGAACGCAAGAATGAATACGCAAAAGTTGACGTGCCAATGTTGCCGGTGACGCATGGCGTTGCTTATACAAAATTACAAATTCTTTTGTACACCATCATTATGATATTGGTTACCTTGATGCCTTATATAATCGGCATGAGTAACATTCTCTATTTATTCTCTGCAATTGCATTGGGAGCAGGCTTTCTCTATTGGAGCCTGGTTCTGCTAAAAGGAGATAATAAGGGCGCGCCCATGAAAACTTTTCGATACTCCATTGTATATCTCATGCTGCTCTTTATGGCACTGTTACTCGATCACTACTTACTACCGGTAAATTATCTTGGCGTTAACTAAAACTCGAACCCCTGAACAAAAAGAAGGGATTAGAAATACAGTAATCCTACTCGTTGGCTTTATGTCTCTTATGCTAGGCTTATTAATGTATACGGCGCTTAAACCCCGCGGGCTCTCGCATGATGAGTATTATAAGCTAGGGTATTTCGGATATGAACCCGCGCGCGCTATTAGTGAATTTAAGCTTATTAACCACAGAGGCGAGGCGGTTGGACTGGATGAGCTAAGAGGAAACTGGTCTCTCATATTTTTTGGTTTCACCTATTGTCCTGATATCTGCCCAACAACTCTGGGAGTACTAAACAGAGCTGTGAGCAAAATGAAAAAGAAACCTCAAGTGATCATGGTTTCAGTTGATCCTGAACGAGATACACCGGCGCTTTTAGCCCAGTATGTTCCTAATTTTAATAGTGACTTTGTTGGGTACACAGGTGATTTTGATGACGTGGTCGGGCTATCGACACAGCTAAATGCCGCGTTTGCGAAAGTACCAGGCAGGGAAGTTGGGACCTATACCGTTGACCACACTGCAAGCATTGCCGTTATTAATACCAAAGGGCAATATCAGGGTTTTATAAAATCTCCACATCAAGCCAGTAATATCACTCAAGTTTTAGATTCACTCATGCTCTAAAGAGCAGCGTTAGTTCAAATTTGAGCGGGGAAGCTTTCTGAGTATATTCAAAAATTCATTGGGATTTTTGAGAGGCGTCTCTTCGGAGCCACTTAATAGTCTCGTTAGCGAAAACCTTAGTGCTGCAATTTGTTGAAATATAGGAAGATGTTTGTTTTCTTCAAAGCTTAATTTTCGCTGGGATTGGTAGCCTTCTAGAAGGCAAGATTTTAGTGTCTCGTCAATAAGGCCTGAGCTCGTTTTGCACCAATCGTTTATAGTAACGGCAATATCTTGAATGAGAAAATCATTGCAAGCATGGTAGAAATCAATGATGCCGCTGAGTTTTTCGCCCTCAAAAAGCGCGTTGTCAGTAAATAGATCACCATGAATGATGCCTCTTGGTAGCTGGTCATTTTTTTCCAATTCCACATACTTAGTTGCTAATGCATTAATACCTGGAAGATCGACTTTATCTATTCGATGCTTGACTTGATTAAGCGTGTCTTGCATCCACTTACTGCAGTAAGGGTTCTCGCGTTGATATTTTGCATCCATGGCAGAAAGATGAAGTCTCGCTAAATTCTCACCAATGATAGAACAATGATTTTGGCTTATTACCTCTGGATGCCTTCCTGCTAGCTTACTAAACAGCCAAGTAGGTTTCCCACAAAAAATAGCACTACTCATGCCGTCCAATGTTCGTTGAGCATGGGGCACAGGGAGCCCTTGTTTGTGAAGTCGATTCATCAAATCGTTAAAAAAGGGAACATCTTCAAAAGAAAATGCTTCTGTAATAGTCAATACAAATTCAGTGGCATCAGCTGCATTTACCAATGTAACAAAATAATTCGAATTCTCAATTCCAGCTGAGATTGCCTCAAAACTATGCAAATCGCCAATGTCATAGATCATCAAAAAGCGCTCAAGCGCAGTTTTTTCGAAGGTGGTAAAAGCTGCCAAAATTAGATCCTTACCATTCGTATAATATCCAACTAGGGTAAAGACTTTTGCTATGATCCAAATCGCGGTAGTGGGCGCCACCATCAGTTGGGATCATGTAGTAGGAAAGACCTTTATTAGGGACGATTTTAATTAAAAGTAGCCTGCCTTTTAAGCGATATTCGTAGACTGTTTTGTCCTCACCTGCGATGATTTCAACATCTCCTTGGGAGATTTCTTCTTGGCTTGGGAGGTAATACTCGCTTGCAAGAAGCCCATTAGGGTTAGGCATGATGAAAATCGCGACTAGAAGGGTAGCTAGAAAGCTGTTTAGAAAAATTGAAAGTGCTATTCGGTTCACAGTATTGTTTGAGATATTAGAGAGTGAGTAAAAAATGAAAACGTTAAAACCACTAATTCTGGTCGATGGTTCATCCTACCTGTTTCGAGCCTTTCATGCACTACCCAACTTAATGAGTACTAAGGGGGCTAATACGGGTGCCATTAGAGGCGTAATCAGCATGATCAAAAAGTTGATGCGGGACTATACAGACTGTCATATCGCCGTTGTATTTGACGCGAAAGGAAAGACTTTTCGAAACGATCTTTATCCTGAGTACAAGGCCAACCGCGCGAAAATGCCCGACGAACTCAGAGAACAAATAGCGCCTATCCACAACATTATTCGCTTAATGGGCCTTCCTCTTATCATCAAAGAGGGTGTAGAAGCTGACGATGTCATTGGTACCTTAGCAAAGCAAGCAGGGGATGCTGGGCAAAAAGTCGTTATCTCTACGGGCGATAAAGATATGGCGCAGTTGGTGAACAAAGAGGTTTCCCTGATCAATACGATGACAGATACAGCCATGGACGTTGACGGTGTCATCGAAAAGTTTGGCGTAAGGCCAGATCAGATAATTGATTACTTGGCGCTGGTTGGTGATACCGCAGACAATATTCCTGGTGTACCAAAATGCGGACCGAAGACTGCGGTAAAGTGGTTGGCAGCTAATGAAAGTTTGCAGGGAGTGATGGATACGGCGGATACAGTAAAAGGTAAAGTCGGGGAATATTTAAGAGAAAGCCTTCATTTCCTCCCCTTATCTTATGAGCTCGCGACAATAAAATTAGACGTAGCGCTCGATTGTGAAGTCAGTGATTTGGTTCATGTTGAGCCAGACACTAAGGCCCTGCATGACGTCTATGCTGAGTATGAATTCCGCCAGTGGGTAGATGAAGTGTCGGGGGATACTGACGCTGTTTCAGAGAGTGATCAGAAAAAAGAAAAAGGAGAGTATGAAATAATTTTAAACGAGGACAGATTGGATGCCTGGCTGTCGACCTTAAGGGCGACAAAACTGTTTGCCTTTGATACAGAAACAACCAGTTTAGATTACATGGAAGCTGAACTTGTCGGCGTATCATTTGCGGCTCATTCTGGAAAAGCGGCTTATGTACCCGTCGCTCACGTTTATGAAGGTGCGCCACAACAACTAGACCTAGATCTTGTCCTTAAATTACTTAAACCGCTTTTAGAAGATGAATCTCTTATCAAAATTGGGCAAAACCTGAAATATGATAAGAGTGTATTGGCTCGCTACAATATTGAATTAAAGGGAATTGGATTCGATACCATGCTTGAGTCTTATGTGCTTAATTCAGTGGCATCACGTCATAACATGGACGATTTAGCACTTAAGTACCTGGGGCACTCTACAATTCATTTTGAAGATATTGCTGGTAAGGGTAAGAAGCAAGTTACTTTCGACAAGATTGACCTAAATATTGCGGGTGAATATGCCGCAGAAGATGCTGATATAACATTAAGATTGCATGAAGCGCTATGGCCGAAACTCAATGCTGAACCAAGTTTGCGGAAAGTATTTGAAGAGATTGAGTTACCCGTGTTGAGCATCTTGTCTAAGATTGAGCGAAATGGCGTGATGCTCAATCAGGACTTATTGAGGCAGCAAAGTAAAGAGCTAGCATCTCGACTTAAGGAGCTGGAACAAGAGGCCTATAGTTTAGCGGAAGAAGAATTTAATCTGGCGTCCCCGAAACAACTACAAAGAATATTTTTTGAGAAACTAGAACTGCCGATAATCAAAAAAACACCGAAAGGTCAGCCTTCAACTGCTGAACCAGTTTTACAGGAGCTAGCATTGGATTACCCTTTGCCTAAAGTCATTTTGGAGTATCGAGGCTTAAGTAAATTAAAGTCGACCTATACCGATCAACTACCAGAACAGGTGCATGAGTCAACAGGTCGTATTCATACTTCCTATCATCAGGCGGTTGCGGCAACGGGCAGACTTTCGAGTCAAAACCCAAACCTGCAGAATATTCCTATTAGAACAAAAGAAGGGCGTCGCGTTAGAAAAGCCTTCGTCGCTCCCAGTGGCTATAAATTGGTCGCCGCTGATTATTCCCAAATTGAATTAAGAATAATGGCCCACTTAAGTCAAGATGAGGGTTTGGTGAAGGCATTTAACGCAGGAAAAGATATCCATAAAGCGACTGCCGCTGAAGTATTTGCAGTCGATGTAGCCAATGTTAGTGATGATCAAAGGCGCAGTGCAAAAGCGATTAATTTTGGTCTAATTTATGGCATGTCTGCTTTTGGTTTGTCTCGTCAACTTAATATAACGAGAGCAGATGCCCAGGAATATATTGATCTCTATTTTGAGCGTTATCCCGGCGTTCGAAAGTACATGGATGATACTAGGGCGCTTGCAGCAGACCAAGGATATGTAGAGACTCTATTCGGTAGAAGGCTTTATCTACCCGACATTAATGCGAGTAATTTTCAACGTCGCCAAGGTGCCGAAAGAACGGCGATCAATGCGCCAATGCAAGGTACGGCGGCTGACATTATTAAGTTGGCGATGATAAAGGTAGACGCTTGGTTAGTTGAGAGTCAGGTTGATGCGAAAGTTATCATGCAGGTCCATGATGAATTAGTCGTCGAAGCAGCCAGTGATGTGGTTGAGGTGGTAACGAAAGCATTAAGCCGACTTATGTCAGAGGCGGCAGAGCTGAGTATTCCTCTTATCGTTGAATGTGGCATCGGCGATAATTGGGAAGAGGCTCATTAGTATTTGAATCAAGGTAGGTTAATTTTAGCCTTGTTGATCAAAAAGCTAAATGAAGAATGAGTAGAAAAATGGCAGAACCAATGGTAGAACCAGAGATTAAAATAATAGAGGTTAGTGAGCAATAATGATGCGAATGTTATTAAAGGTTTTAGGCATTCTTGTCGCTTTGATCGGCGTTGCCCTTGCTGTGGTTTTGGTTCCGCCTCATTTACAAATTTCAAAGATTGAACCCAGTATTCCCAATATTTCTGAATTGAAGAAACTGACTGAAGGTGTGGACGGGCCAAAGGGCGTGCGATATCTGATCACGTCAAGCCAACAACTTCCGGGTGCTGTGTTAAGCCATTCAAGCTTTATATTAGATTGGGCTAATGGGACATCTTTTATTATTGACGTAGGTATGGATCAAAAAGAAGCAATTGAATTCAGCAAAATAATGGAATATACAGGGGGAGCGGAGCCAGCAATATATCATGGCAATGTCGCCGAAATTCTTGATGAAGATATTCAGGCAATTAAGGGCATGGCTTTTACGCATCTTCATGCAGATCATACCCAAGGTATCAGTGTTTTTTGTGAAAACGTTTCAGGGCCTGTTGAAGCTTATCAAACTGGATGGCAACAAAAGTACCACAATTTCCACACGGAGGATGGCGCAAAGTTATTGGCAAATTCATGCTTAACGCCCGTCTCATTGAGCGGAGATAAAATACATCAATTGGATAAGTTTCCCGGTTTACTTGCAGTCGGATTAGGAGGACATACGCCTGGATCCACCCTCTTCGCTTTTTCCATTGATGGAATGTTGTACTTGCTGTCCGGTGACATCACAAACTCTAAAAATGAAATACTTACCAATCAAGGGAAAGGTTTTGTCTACAGTACTTTTTTAGTACCTGAAAATACGAGAAGAACAGAAGCCTTACGAATATGGTTAGCGGAAGTTGAGGCAATGATTGATGTGAAGGTTATCGTGTCACACGATCTAGCGGATATTGAAGCAAGTGGCATTCCTAAATATTCAAAATAGTCGTTTAGTGGAAAAAAAAGCCATTCTGTCGAGATTTTTAATTTTTTTTGAACTTTGTGAACCAAAGCCAGTCATAAGACGTATACGAAGAATTGATAGAAACGAAAGAGAAAGAATACTTCGCTTGTTCCCCCCAACAAACCGAGGAATCCTACCCCAGTCACAACTCCCCTAAAGTGACTGGGGTTTTTTTTGCCTAAATTTTAACCACCTTCAATCCAGCCGAGTATTTTCTTCACTAATATTTGTTTACCCAAACCGGCAGTTGAGGAAAAAGTTTGTACTGTCACATTTTCTGGCACCGCTTTCTTGACCTTAAAAAGCACAGCCTCCTGAGCACCTCGTTTAAATTTGTCGGCTTTGGTGAGAAGAATGTGGAGGTCTATTTTTGCCTCAACACTCCATTCCAACATCGTAAGATCGAACTCCTTAAGTGGATGGCGTATGTCCATGACCAAGATCAGACCTTTCAGGGATTTTCGGTTTTGAAAATAATCATCAATATTCTTATGCCACTCATTTTTTACTTTTATTGGCACTTTTGCATAACCATATCCGGGTAAATCTACTAGTCTTATAGCGTCGGTAACCGTAAAAAAGTTAATCAACTGGGTTCTACCCGGTGTCTTACTGGTTCTGGCAAGCTTTTGCTGTTGTGTCAAATAGTTTATTGAGCTGGATTTCCCAGCGTTTGATCGACCACAAAAAGCAACCTCGCAGCCTGTGTCAGTTGGATACTGCGAAAGTTTAGCTGCGCTTTTTAAAAAGCTTGTCTCGTGAAGAGGTAAAATTGTTGAGATTTTTTCCATGACTTTGTTGAAAATCCTCATATAAATGAATCCCATCAATGTTGGGTCTTTGGTGTAGTTTGTACATCTTACTTTGTATATAATGCTGCGGTCATTTTAACACCACATGCCAATGCATTTTTAAAGGAATCGCATGTTTAAGCTAATTGTCGCAATTTTCTTGAGTACCCTCTTGAGTGCCCTCAGTATATCAGTGATGGCTGAAGGTAATCCCGAACAGGGTAAAAGTATTAGTCAGGCATGTGCTGTCTGTCATGGTGCTGATGGTAATAGCCCGGTGGGTTCATTCCCGAGTATTGCCGGTCAACAACCAAGATACCTACTGAAGCAACTTAAAGATATGAAATCTGGAGATCGGTCTGCCCCGCTAATGACAGGTCAATTGGCTGCGTTTTCAGAAGAGGATTTAAGCGATCTTGCGGCTTACTTCGCTGGGCAAACGCGCAAAGGTGGTGCAGCGAAGCCAGAACTAGTTGCCCTTGGCGAGACTATTTATAGAGCGGGTATCAAGCGTAAGAATATTGCTGCTTGCTCTGCCTGTCATCTACCTCAAGGAGAGGGTAATAACCCTGCTGGATTTCCAGCCCTTGCAGGACAGTGGCCAGAATACACCGAAGCTCAGTTAAAAGCGTTTCGAGTGGGTGATCGCCATAATGATGGTGATGGGCGCATGATGCGGTCTACGGCGATGGATCTTAGTGATACTGAAATTACGGCTGTAGCGAGTTATCTTTACGGGTTACATTAGCATTAGTCTAGTCTAATGCGAGTATGCTAAGAGATCAGAGGGGCGGTAACTCGCCCTTTTTTGTGCATAATGATCGGAAGGTTTTGCCGGCTCGCAAGGTCTACATTTAATAGATCTAGATAAATTGGCTCTTGATTAAAAAGATCTCAGTTGGAATGATTGTTTTTTTGATATGTCTACTTAATGAAATAGGAATTTTTAGGTGTTAAATAAATTAAATATTGTGGTAATGCT
>JBLHIH010000029.1:0-34899 GCA_047616645.1 Flavobacterium sp.
TTACTGCTTTGTTGATTTTAGATTGCTCAAGGCAAAACCCTGCATAATGAAAAGCTAAGATAGCGCCAAGTACACTGGGCATTGGCAACGCAGTAGCGCCAATAGAAAATTCATTGCCGTTTACATTTAACCGGCCATTTTGAAAACTGTGATCTATGTTAAGTACTTTAATATCCGCTTTACATTTAACTGCTTCATCAAACAGTGACTGCGGTGGATCATTGTCAACGACAATACATGGAAGGTCAGATCTGTATACACCTGCCTTCTCCCTTGCAATTGAATTACGATCAGAGCCTAACCATTGTTCATGGTCAATTGCTATTTGTGTGATGATACTCACGTCAGGGTCAACAATGTTCATCGCATCTAATCTTCCCCCAAGACCAATTTCTAAAATGGCGACATCAACATTGAACTGCTTAAAAATAATCAACGCGGCTAGCGCACTAAATTCGAAATAAGTTAACGTAATATCACGCCGTACTTCTTCTATTTTTTGGAAAGCCGCTACAATGGCATCGTCTTCGACCTCATTATTATTGACAATTATTTGCTCGTTGTACCTGAGTAAGAAAGGTGATGTGGCTTTTCCGTAGGACTGACCATATACATTGCATAACTGCGCTAGTATTTCACAGGCGGAACCCTTCCCATTAGTTCCAGCGACAAGGAAAACTGTTTGAGCTGGCTTAAGAACATCTAAACGACGCCCTACTTCTCCAACCCGTTCGAGCCCTAGATCCCAACTCACCGGGTGAACGCTCTGTATCTTTTCGATCCATTGGCTTAAATTCATGAGTTTGGATTCACAATGATCAACTTAGCTATTATTTATTGCTTAGACTGATTGCTTAGGCTGAGAGCTTAAGCGCAATTGTCCATCGCATATCGCATTGACGCGACTAGCTTTCCTACTTCTGGCGCAATCTTTTCGATGTTATCTTGTTCTGCCTCAAAGATATCAACAATGGCTGTTCCGACAACCGAGCCGTCTGCAAATGATGAAACCTTAGCTGCTGTTGCACCATCCTTAATGCCAAACCCGACGACCATGGGAATCTTTGAATATTGCTTCAATTTTTTAACACGTTCTTCTACCTCAACCATATTAATAGTTGCGGCCCCCGTGGTGCCTTTTAATGAAACATAATAAACAAATCCACGGCTAGCTTCGCACAAATATTTTGCTCTAGTATCTGTTGTGGTGGGCGCTAATAAACAAATACGATCAATGTCTCTTGCCAACAAAATTTGATTCAGCTCATCTTCTTCCTCAGGTGGCAAGTTAACGATCAGCAAGGCATCCACGCCAGAGTCTGCGGCAAGGTCAGCGAATTTTTTATGTCCCATTTTCTCTATCGGATTTATATAGCCCATTAAAAGTACAGGCGTATGTTTATCAGACTTTCGAAACTCTCTAACGAGATTGCAGGTGTCTTCCAGAGACGTGCCATGTTCAAGTGCTCGTTCATGGGCAAGTTGAATAACTGGACCTTCAGCTTCGGGATCAGAGAAAGGAATCCCGAGCTCAATAATGTCTGCGCCATTGGCTACCATTTCGTGCATAACGCTCACCGTGACCTCTTTCACGGGATCGCCTGCTACAATATACGGAATCAAGGCCTTTTTACCTTCGTTAGTCAATCTTTCGAAACATTGGGCCATACGGCTCATTTCAACTTCCCTTTTTGTAAATGCATTCTCTTAATACTCTCTCAAACTAAGGTCTAAGTAATTGTAATACCATCAATTTTGGCCATGGTGGGGATATCCTTATCACCTCTTCCAGACAAGTTAATGACGACAATCTCATCCTTTTTCATACCGCTAGCGAGTTTTGTTCCATATGCCAATGCATGTGCTGATTCAAGAGCGGGTAATATGCCCTCTAATAAATTCAACTGTCGAAAAGCAGCTAGTGCTTCATGATCGTTGATGGAAACATATTCTGCGCGCTTAATATCTTTGAGCCAAGAATGCTCTGGTCCAACCCCAGGGTAATCCAAGCCTGCTGAAATGGAATAGGTATCGAGTATTTGTCCATTTTTATCTTGCATCAAATAGGTTTTATTTCCGTGCAATACGCCGACTTCACCTCGACTGAGTGGCGCCGCATGCTGGCCAGTTTCTAAACCGTGTCCCGCGGGCTCAACTCCGATTAGGCGAACATGACTATCTTCTAGGAAAGGATGAAAAATACCCATCGCGTTAGAGCCACCACCGACACAGGCAACGATTGCTTCTGGCAATTTCCCGTAAACTGATTGGCATTTTTCTCTCGTTTCCCTACCGATGACACTTTGAAAATCTCTGACCAACATGGGATAAGGGTGTGGCCCAGCAACCGTACCAATGATGTAATAGGTATCATCAACATTACTGACCCAATCCCGCATAGCTTCGCTTAGTGCATCTTTTAAAGTCTTGGAACCGCTGGTTACTGGTACAACATCAGCGCCTAAAAGCTTCATTCTATAAACATTTAAACTTTGTCTAGCGATGTCTTCGCTGCCCATATAGATCTGGCACTTTAAGCCAAAACGGGCTGCAACCGTTGCAGTGGCAACACCATGTTGACCTGCACCAGTTTCAGCAATGACGCGTGGTTTTCCCATATGTTTGGCCAATAAAGCCTGACCGATGCAATTGTTAATTTTATGAGCACCAGTATGGTTAAGATCTTCCCTCTTTAACAAAATTTTGGCACCACCCATCTCGTTTGTTAATCGTTCTGCAAAATATAAGGGTGAAGGCCGACCTACATAGTTAGTCAGGTCAGACTCAAAATTAGAGATGAATTTTGGATCATTCTTAAGACGAGCATATTGCTCAGTTAATTCATCGAGGGCAGCAATTAATACTTCTGATACATATCGACCACCATAGACTCCATAACGACCTTTCTCATCCGGAACTGATAAAAATTCCAAATTGTCACCGGGTGTTTGTGCTTTCAATTTCCTACCTCTACATTTGTTGCTTTAACAGCGTTCATAAATAATTCAATTCTATTCTTGTCTTTTATCCCAGCGCTTATTTCTACACCGCTACTCACATCAACAGCGAAGGGTTGTACTTTGCTAATTGCCTCAGATACATTCTCTGCCGTCAAACCACCCGCTAAGATTATTGGTTTCGAGACCTTGGGGACATCATTCCAATTTAATGAAGCGCCAGAGCCGCCAAACATGCCTTTCACTAAGGTATCGACTAAAATGCCTTTTGAAGATGGATATGCCTTTATAAGCTCAACTATATCTACGATATTTTTTACTCTTAATACCTTGATAAAAGGTTTATCAAATTGACGACAAAAATCATCACTTTCGTCCCCATGGAACTGTAATAGATCAAAAGAAACACGCTCGCAGATTTCTCTGACTTGATGCTCTGCTTCATTTACGAAAAGACCCACCGTAGTCACAAAAGGCGGTAGTTGATCAATTATTTCTGCCGCTAATTCAACAGAGATGTACCTTGGGCTAGGCTTATACATATTAAAACCAAGCGCATCAGCACCCTTATCAATTGCCAACAAGGCATCCTGCAAATTAGTTATGCCGCAAATTTTCACTCTGGATTGCATTGTCTTTCTCGAATATGGCTCTCTATAGCCGCATAGAATCTTTAAGGGGGAGAGTCTACCAGAGTCTTCCATTAGCGATCAATTTTACGGGACTAATTATCCCAGTACTGAAAGTAAATGCGGTAAACTGGGACCGGCGGGAATTTGCTTATGATCAGGATAAGTGACTTCAACAAGGTATAAGCCTTTTGGTGATCCTGTCACACTGCCACAGCTCCTATCTTTAAGGGATAACAGTTCAGACATCCATTCAATTTCTTTTTTACCAGCACCGATATCCATGAGTACACCAGCAATATTCCTAACCATGTGCAATAAGAATGCATTTGCTTGGACATCTATAACAATTAGATCCCCAACCTTCCTCACATTTAAGTGGTGAATATTGCGCATCGCAGTTTTGGACTGACAATGAGCTGCCCTGAAAGAAGTAAAATCATTTTCTCCGAGTAAGAACTGCGCTGCTGAATGCATGCTTGATACATCAAGATCACGGTGTTCGCGGGTTAACATCTTAGGAAATAATGCCGATCTTACAGAATTATTATTAATGAGATACAAATACCGCCTAGCTCGCGCTGAATGCCTTGCGTTAAATTCGTCAGATACTTCACGACTCCAATTGACAGAAATCGTATCAGGCAAATTAGCATTTGTGCCCATAACCCAAGCTTTGAGGGGTCGCTTTGCCGCAGTCTGGAAGTTGACAACTTGATTAGTCGCATGAACACCGCTATCAGTGCGGCCTGCGCAGGTCACCCGAATGGGCTCAGCTGCTACTTCACTTAGCGCGCGTTCGAGCTCTGCCTGAACAGTAGGGAGCGATTCATTTTGGTACTGCCAGCCATGGAAATCGGCACCACAATAGCTAACACCAAGGGCAAACGATGATAGTTTAGGCAATTTTCTCTAACAATTTGTTAGCTTCATTAACATCATCTTCTACACTACTTGCTAGTACATCCTTGAGAACAGAGCGAGCACTATCGACGTCACCCATATCAATGTAAGCTCTTGCTAAGTCTAGTTTGTTGCCTTCATCCTCGTCTAGATCCAGAAAAAAAGCCTCATCTTCCGAATCTAGGGATATCTCATCTTCCGAATCTAGGGATATCTCATCTTCGAGATCTAGTAATAGATCGTCATCACCTTCAAGATCTAATGAAATTTCATCCTTATCGTCGAGGTCTAAATAGATTTCATCGTCAAGGTCGAGGTCCAAAGAAAACACGTCCTCATCATCGAGGTCTAAAGAGATTTCATCCTCATCATCGAGGTCTAAAGAGATTTCATCCTCATCGTCGAGGTCTAAACTAATTTCATCATCATCGTCGTCTACATCCAGGGATAGGTCGTCGTCACCATCTAGATCTAAAGAAAACCCGTCATCATCTTCGAGATCTAGTTCAACTAGCTCCAGCTCAAGTTCATCGGACAAATTGAGTTCATCGTCTTCAGTTTCCGAATCAAGATCGTCTAAGTCAAATGACAAGTCGTCATCTTCGGGTTCTTCAATTGCAATAAGGGGTTCCGAGCTAATAATTGTCGCGTCCATGGAAGCAGCTTCGTCTTGTGCCGCTCCTGGAATATTTTTCTGAAGCACCAATGCAGCTTGAATTGCTTCATCATCTTCCAATATCCTTAGCTGGTCCAACTGTAGATTAAACGCAATGCCATCTTCTGTTTGAACATAGACCTCAAGTAATTTGAGCTGAATATCAGCTCTATTTGGGTCCGCTTCAATGGCATTCTGTAAGAAGGTAATCGCTTGAGGGAACCGACCGTAAGCGATGTAAATTTCCACTTCGCTTATGACATCATTTGTTTCTTGAGTGACATCATCCTCGATTCCGATTCCGATTCCAATTTCGTTTTCAGCTTCTAAATCAAAATCATCTTCATCTTCCACCTCATCTATTTCGTCCTCTAAGCTTTCTTCTTCGTAGTCGTCATCCAAGGCTTTTGCTTGTTGACGGCGACGCATGAAGATTAAGCCACCAATGGCTGCGAGGAGCACAACAATACCACCTACAACAGACATGATGGTTGTCATCAGATTGGAATCCCCTGCAGGACTTGTCACCATCTCTGTTACTGCGGCAGCTGGAGGACTAGACTGCCTCTCTTGTATCTCTGCACTTAATGCTGCGAGCTGGTCATCTTTCAAGCTTAAGATTTCGTTCAGCGTTTCGAGCTGACCTTGCAAATCATCAAGGCGAGCATTCATCTCGGTGTTCGCTCGTCTAGCGCGATCTAAATCTTCTTCTGCAATTGCAAGGTTATTCTCTAACTCCTGAGATCTTGCGCTACTACCTTCACCTGCCGCATCACCACTAGATTGATTTGAAACAAGAAGTTTAAGCTCACCAGAGGAATCACCCTGCTCTGGTTCATCGTTATTCGTACTTCTGCGAGTGCCATCCAATTGGGCTACGCGACCGCTCTTGTATGCATCAAATGCATCATGTTGTAATTGAACTTCTGCAACAGCGGCAGCAAAACTGCCTTCTCTCATTTCTCGAGAATCTGGAAGCCGTAATACATGTCCGGCTTTCAGCAAATTAATATTATTATTGATAAATGCCTCCGGATTCGCTCTCAGGAGTGCAAGCATTGTTTGTTGTACAGAAACACTTCTATCAGAGCGGATCTTCAGGGCAATTGCCCATAAGGTATCACCTGCCCCGGTTACGCCATATTCATCTTCATTTAGCTTGCCTTCTTTAGAGGCTGCATAACTTACGGGTTGGACGCTTGCATCTATGGCTTGACGATCCGAATTTGAATGAGAGTCACTAGGAGGCTGAGGAGCACTTTGGCTAGCACTTTGTCCTGATTTGAAAGATTCGCTAAGAACGGATGTCCGAGATTCAGTTTCACTCGCTGTGATTGTTTCAACACCTTCCTCTCCGAAGATGGGAGGATCTAACAATACGGTATATTCACGCAGTATCCTGCCATTTGGCCAAAGTACTTCAACAATAAAATTTAAGAAGGGTTCAACTATCAGTTTGTTACTGGTGACCTGAATAAGGAGATGGCCACCGTCCATCTGGACGACCTTGAATCGAAGGTCGGTTAACAGGTAGCTACGTTCAACTCCCACACGGTCGAAGTCTGACTGAGAAGCTAGATTGGGTATCACTTCGTCGATTTGCAATCTACGAAGATTGGTGAGTTTAATTTCTGCTTTGAACTGCTGATTTAAAGCAGATTGTAAATCAAGTTCACCGAGACTTAAGGCAAAAACTGTTGGAGTAAATAAAATTACTACAGCAGCAATAAGCAATTTTAGCCTTCTTATCATTTTTATCCCTCTCAAGCTTCCTTCTCCTGACTCTTCACAGTAGCTACGACACGACCCACAGTTCACTAAACCGGTGAAAAACAAGACGATTTCACACAGATATTAAAGTAGGAAGCTACATTGCTCCTAAACTAAGCCAAGACACATTATCCAAAATTGACTTTCCCGCGATTTGCCAAGTTAGAAATGAGCTGCAATTGTTGCCTTAACTGTATCTTATTACAGATGTTTTATCAAAACTTCTGCTATTTGTATGCTGTTTAAGGCGGCACCCTTCCGGACGTTGTCAGAAACCACCCACAGATTTAGACTGGAGTCACTATTGAGTCCTTGGCGTATCCTTCCGACATAGACAGGATCATTTCCTGTTGCATCAGTCACAGGTGTCGGGTATCCACCATCAACATTCTCATCTATGAGCGAAACACCTGGGCTCTTTTTCAGTAACTCTCGGGCGTCCGAGGCGAGTAAGGGTCTCTTGGTTTGGATATGAACCGCCTCTGAGTGTCCATAAAAGACAGGAATCCGGACGCAGGTAGGATTGACTATGATGTCTTCGTCCTCAAAAATTTTCTGGGTTTCCCAGACCATTTTCATTTCTTCATTTGTATAGCCGTTTTCTTCAAAGTCTCCGATATGCGGGATTGCATTAAATGCAATCTGTTTGGGAAAGGCAGAAGGCTCACAGTCCAGGCCATTAAGCAGTTTGGCCGTTTCAGAGGCCAAAGCTTGTACACCTTTTTTTCCAGCACCGGAAACCGCTTGATAGCTCGCAACATTGATACTGACAATGCCCACGGCGTCATAGATAGGCTTTAGTGCAACCAACATTTGGATTGTTGAGCAGTTAGGATTGGCAATGATATTGGTCTTTTTGTATTCATCTATTCGATGCTTGTTAACTTCAGGGATAATGAGGGGAATGTTCTTATCACGACGAAAGTAGGAGGTGTTATCAATCACTACACAGCCTTGTGAAGCAGCAAGAGGCGCATATTTGGCCGAGATTGAGCCCCCAGCGGAAAATAGCGCTATGTGGGTGTCGGAAAAATCAAATCCATCTAAGTTTTCCACTTTCACGGATCGTCCGGCAAATTGCAGGCGAGTTCCCATTGATTTTTCGCTGGCTAATAGTGACAATTTATCTATAGGGAATTTCCGCTCAGCCAGTATTTCTATCATGGCCTCACCTACAGCACCTGTCGCCCCTACTATCGCTACATTGACACTTTCCACACTTCATCTCCTAAATAAGAATGAGGTTAAATTTAAAATATGCGTTGTTACACCCGTATTATGGTTTGTTACACCCGTCTTATGGTTTGGCTGTCAAGCATGCTAAACCCCTTTCGCGTATTACTCAAATTCATATTGTTTATTAAATCAATAACTAATGGTAATATGTCCCTTGTTGGGCAAATTAAGCCCGCTAGTAGGAGTCACCATGATCGATATAGACGGAATAAAGGCATTCAAGACCGTTGCGGATACACAATCGTTTTCCCTTGCCGCCAATCTTCTTCATCTCACACAACCAGCGGTCAGCAAGAGGATTGCGCTCTTGGAAAGCCAAATGGGTGTCCGTTTGTTTGACAGAATTGGAAGAACCGTTACCTTAACCGAAGCCGGTCGTACCTTAGAACCAAGAGCAAATCATATATTGCTTAGCATTGCAGACACTCAACGTGTCATAAGCAACCTCGCCGGTAACATCACAGGTAGTTTATCACTTGCGACGAGCCACCACATTGGTTTATGGCACCTTCCTCAAATATTAAGAGAATTTTCTAAGCGTTACCCTGAAGTATCCCTCGATTTGCACTTTATGGACTCTGAAGTCGCCCACGAGCAAATCGTCCAAGGAAATTTAGAGTTAGGCATTATTACATTGGCACCTGTTGTACATGAAAGATTACAAGCGATACCCATTTGGCAAGATGAGCTTGTTTTTGTTTGCAGTGCTGATCACCCTTTGGCAAAAAAGGATAAGGTCTATCTAGAACAGTTCCCAGAATTCCCCGCTATCCTGCCCGACATGACGACGTTTACAGGAAGAATTGTGAAGCGACTCTTCCAAGAATACGGTTTATCACTTAATGTGAGCATGTCGACAAATTACCTCGAAACGATAAAAATGTTGGTCTCGGTGGGTCTAGGATGGAGTGTACTGCCTCTATCAATGTTAGATGATAGTTATCACATTCTGAATGTGCCGAATAGTAACATCACACGAGAACTAGGCGTCATTCACCACGTTCAAAGAACCATGTCCAATGCAGGCGCTGCGTTCTTAGCATTATTAAAGGAAAATCAATCTAGCACTTTTCGTGAGGTTGATAAGGAAGCCTAGAAAAGCGCTTAGATAAGCCCTTAGATAATAGGACTGCTCGGTAAGACGTCCATATTTTGCCCTCGGTTCCGAAGCAGATGATCCATCAGCACAATCGCAAGCATCGCTTCAGCAATCGGTGTTGCCCGCACGCCAACACAAGGGTCGTGTCGCCCTTTGGTAATGACTTCTCGTGCTTTGCCATCTGTATCCAAGGTTTGCCCTGGTAATGTGATACTGGATGTTGGTTTTAAGGCAATGTGGGCAACAATATCCTGGCCTGAAGATATGCCGCCTAATATGCCGCCCGCGTTGTTAGAGCTGAATCCATTGGCTGTCATCTCATCACGATGCTCGCTGCCCTTTTGAGTAACTGACTCGAATCCCGAACCAATCTCAACTCCTTTTACCGCGTTAATACCCATTAAGGCGTGAGCAATATCTGCATCAAGCCTATCAAATACTGGCTCACCCAAACCTGGCAACATACCTTGAGCTATAACGGTGATTTTTGCGCCAATAGAATTACCTTCTCTTCTCAATGAATCAATAAGCGCTTCCATTTCTGGGACTTTTGACGCATCGGGACAAAAAAATGGGTTTCGATTTACTTCATCCCAATCAATTGTTGTTGACGATATATCACCCATTTGTGAAAGGTAACCTCGCACGACGATGCCATGCTTCAAGTTTAGGTATTTCTTGGCAACTGCTCCCGCCGCTACTCGCATTGCTGTTTCACGGGCCGAAGCCCGTCCACCTCCACGATAATCTCGGAGACCGTATTTTTTGAGGTAGGTATAATCTGCATGCGCTGGCCGAAATAAATCCTTTATCTCTGAATAGTCTTTAGATTTTTGATTTTCGTTCTTGATCAACAAGCCAATTGGCGTGCCTGTGGTTTTCCCTTCAAATACACCGGATAGGATGCTGACCTGATCACCCTCCTTTCTTTGCGTCGCAAATTTTGATGTACCGGGTTTACGCCGATCTAAATCTCCCTGCATATCCTCTTCCGAAAGTGGCATACCCGGCGGGCAACCATCAATTATGCAGCCCAAAGCAGGACCATGGCTTTCGCCAAAGGTTGTCACTCTGAATAAATCACCAATACTACTACCCGGCATTGCTTATCTCCTTGAACAAGGAAGCATTATACCGGATTCCGTCATAGCTGCGCTTTTTTATAAAAAAATTTTGACCCGATTGATCAGATGACTTAGGGTAGCGAGCTCAGAAGGCGTCCGGTAAAAAGGGTTCAAAAATATCATGAATATGGAAGAAGCATTTAATACTATCCTCACAGAAATCGGTGAAGAACCTACGCGCGAAGGCTTAGTAGATACGCCCAAGCGGGCGGCAAAGGCGATGCATTTTCTGACCAAGGGGTACCAAGAGAATTTAGACGCAGTTGTCAACAATGCCCTATTCGAGTCTGACGTAACAGATATGGTCGTTGTGCAAGACATAGAACTATATTCAATGTGTGAGCATCACATGCTGCCATTTATCGGTAAATGCCACGTAGCCTACATTCCAAATGGCAAGGTATTGGGTTTGTCCAAGGTTGCTCGCATCGTTGATATGTATGCAAGAAGATTACAAATCCAAGAAAATTTAACCAAAGAGGTTGCAGAGGCTATTCGCGCCGTTACCGGGGCAACAGGTGTTAGTGTCATCATCGAAGCTAAGCACATGTGTATGATGATGAGAGGCGTAGAAAAACAAAATTCCGTCATGAAAACTTCCGTCATGCTTGGAGAATTTAGAGAAAAATTAACCACTAGAATGGAATTTATGTCGCTTCTAAACCTGCCAAGCTAGTTCGCGCCCAGAAACTGCCAAATTTGGCTGAATGTTGCCAAACTATAGATATGTTAGGTGCATAATTCCAAGCAATAAGTTTCGACAAGGAACTTACAAGGGAAGTCTCCGGGGGCGCCTTGCCCGCAGAAGTTAGTAGATGGATACTCACTAGTTAGACAGACATTTTCTGAGACTGCTTTTTAATTTAACAGTACCAACTCTATTCTCTCTTTATCTTGCCCTTGAATTGGGACTATTGGTCCCACACCGTGAAAGGTGAGATTAGGTGGATTTTGAGGGAATTTTCTATTAAGTGAGCTCGCCGCCCTCACTGATCGTTCAATAACCTGCTGGACCGACTCTCCCACCATCATTTCATCATGAACGACTAGGCCATAATTTTTAGCGGCGTTAGCACTCAAATAGCTATTAATGATTTCAATCAATTCAATATCAATATCTCTTGAAAGTACATATCTACCATTTTGTTTCATTTCACGGACTATTTTTGTCAGGTGATTCTCATCAGGATCAATATCAGATTCAGCCCAGATAAGATCGTGTTGAAAGTAAACAACACCCGTTGCCCTTTGTGCGATATATAGAATTAAGTAATTGTTTTTAGGTAGACGCGCAACAAGATAACGTTGATATTGTTCAGGTCCATAAAGTGAGGCATTTTCGAATACTTTATTAGCCCAATAAGTACTTGGCCCACAAGACCTGCCAACACATTGGAATATCACCTGCGCCTCAGCATCTAACTGTTTAAGGTAATACTGATAAATAGCTTCAACGTTCCGTCTTTGAGATCCCAACAGCGTGTGCGATTGTCTTCTTCCTTGAATCAAGAGGGAAGATTCAGGGTTTAACAAACTATTGGTTCGCCTTATTGGTCCAGTTGCTATCAGGTGAGATTGGGTGCTCTCTTGAGACATAAGGACTTCTGATTGCGGATAATAATCAATAGATGCCTGAGCATTTCCGATTTGAGGCAAAGGCCACAGCACGACTAAAAAGACTAATCTCTTCCAATTATCCATTCAAGCTCTCCACCATCTTTCGAGAATGATTTAATACTAAGGCAATTAATATCTGCGGTGTCCATGAACTCTTCAACGCATGTCAAGTGATGAACAAATAATCCGACAAAAGGCTGATGACTTATAAACAAAAATATTTCATCACTTTGAACTTCCCCTGCCAAGTAATTTTTAGATAATTCAGCGAGAAATTCAACAAATTCTTGGACATCAGATTCCGGGGATATCAAGTCTAGAGATTCTGGCTTGTCCTCAATGCCCAGTTTCTCTGCCATAATAAAAGCCGTTTGTTGGGCACGAATCAAAGGACTTGCAAATATCTTATTGGGTATGTGTCCGCTATTTTTAAGCTTCGCAGCATTAACTTTAACACCCTCTACGCCCTCATAGGTAAGAGGACGATGAAAATCGTCACTACTGAATTCGGCTATCCCATGCCGCATTAATAACATTTTCATTACAAAGTTGGGTCCTAAAAACTATTAAACTCATTCTTAGATCTATGGCTAGAAATTTGCACTTTGCATAAATAGGGTCATAAATATGGCAGATCCAAAAGTCCAGGCTCACAAGCTAGACTATCATGAGAGGAGAGCTTACACCTTATTCTAGCTTATGGGCGTAAATACTTAAAAAGTATACATTTTATTTTCAGTTTGAGCACTCATAACTATGACAAAATTTATACATTACACCCTTTTCACGTTATCTTTACAGTGCAAAGCTTTTATCACTGGTAAGCCACTTGTCTGAGATAGTCAAAAAACTAAAACATAATGCCGTTATATCTCTCAGCCGAATGCTGCAAGAGGTCTTTGACGAAAATAGTAGTCAAGAACAAATAAGTCAAACTAGAGGTGATATGTTGATGCACTTCATGGATAACATGAATGCGGAATATGACGAACTCCAAGGCGTAAACAAAAAAAGAAAAAGCAGCATAAATTTCGAAACACTTACCTTGATTCAAGAGGACGAGCTTAGTGCCATGGTGGCTATCAGCGGCATGGTCTCTGCAGCAAGAAATATGCATTTTCCCAGCTTTATAAGCTTTAATACCAGACTCAATTCTTTATTTACCTATATCAGAATTGATGAATCAACAAATCCCATAGATCCCCAACAAATTGCAGGCGCATTTTCAGATGCTGTGACGAAAGTAGGTATTACCTCAGACAACAGTCTTCCGCTTTATCGCAGTTTTAACAATATAGTTTTAAAACACCTGGACAAAGTTCTGCGAGAACTTAATCAACTCTTAATGGGTCACGGCGTCATTCCAGATCAGCAAATGGATTCTGTCAAGGCTAAGGTAACGCCTGCCCGAAATACATCTCGCAAGAGACTAAGTGCAAAAGCCATCAGTGAATCCAGTTATTTTGGTAACGTTGGAACAATTGAAGAAGACCATTATCAGGACGATACCGGACAACCTGAACTTTTTTCCATGATGCAAAATTTAATGCGTCCGGACACACCCGCCCTATCTGAGCACAACAAAGTACCCGCTGCAGACGCAATATGCAATTCCAGTTCCCATGTTGCCCGAAGGCAGGATACCGGCATCGGTAATGCAACCCTTTCAGCCGGCACCAGATGAACAGGTAAAAAATGGATGATCAAGCACAATTGATGCAGATCTTGACGAACATTCAGGGTTCCTAGCAGATAAAAACGAAAATCTATCGCACATTCCCTCTAGCATCGAAGAGGTGGACAAGATAAACATCAGCGAGTCCTTGGGGGAAATTCCACAAGAATCTAAGAAAGAAGGTGTAGTCAATGCAGTCGCTCAACAATCATCAGACATCAGACATCAGACATCAGACATCATCAACCTAGTCACTTTACTCTACGATGCAATATGGCAGGACGAATCTGTACCCATACCCATTAAGGAACTGATTGGTAGAACACAAATCACTATTATTAAAGTAGCCTTGTCGGATACTGATTTCTTTAATCGGGAAAACCACCCTGCGAGACGAATATTAAACGAATTTGCTTCAGCGGGGATTGGTTGGACTGAAGTAGAGAACTTGGCAAAAGACCCGCTTTATAAAGAAATCGAGAGCTAGTTAACTCAATACAACGAGGGTTTGACGGGGAAAATACTTTTTTTGAAAACTTGGCCAAAAAGTTTAGATCCTTTCTCGTAAAAGAGGCAGCCAAAAACAAGCTACTAGAACAACGCATTCTGCAGGCAAAGGCACGTCAAGAACGGGTTGAAGATATTCATGAGTTGGTCACTCAAAAGGTTGACGAAAGAATTCTAGGCAGAGATTTACATCCATTTGTAATAGATTTACTTAGCTCTCACTTTCATAAATTCATGGTCATGTTGGTTTTAAAGGAGGGACCCGGTAGTAATGCGTGGAAACAATCTATCAATACAATCGATGTATTATTATGGAGCGTTCAACCCCATGAACAAGCAGGAGATAAGGATCGCCTAGATACTGTTAACCCTAGACTGCTAAACACTTGAGAAAAGCATTAAGAATCGCAAAATTAAAAGCTGAAGAAATTGACGAAGCAATATCCAAATTTAAAGAGGTGCAAGAAGGAACTTTTCTCTCAATTGAGCTTGATGATGAAATACTAGTGGTTAAAGACAGTTCTGAAGAGGGGCAAGGACTTGATCTTGAAAGTGAAGATAGCTGTAAAGTAGAATTTGTCGCCAATGTGAATGAAAAAGAAACCCTGGCTG
Source organism: Flavobacterium sp. (assembly GCA_047616645.1). GTDB lineage: Bacteria > Pseudomonadota > Gammaproteobacteria > Pseudomonadales > Azotimanducaceae > JAHRVQ01. Next base: position 14,785 of record JBLHIH010000029.1, read on the forward strand.
AAAACGATCCAGTATACGGACAAGTTTATGCGCTTTCTGTTGGCATGTGGGTTGAGTTTAATGCAGGCAACGAAGTTAGTGTCCGCTGCAAGCTGGTAGCAAAGATAAATGCGATCGACAAGTTTATTTTTGTAAATAGACAGGGTGTAAAAGTCATTGAGAAAACGAGGCTAGGCTTAGCCACAGAACTAAAAGAAAACTCTGTCAAGATTATCAGTGACGGTTTGTTATTCAGTCGAGCCTTAGAGAGCTAATTGGCGATCTTCGAGAAACTCAACACAAACAACAAACCGGCAGTGCCTACCAACCAGAGGAGTTACAATCCTCCCAAGCGCTATTTACTTAACTCAAGTAACAACTTATTCAGCCGTTGAACATAGGCAGCAGGCTCTTCAAGCTGGCTTCCTTCTGAAAGAATAGACTGATCGTAAAGCACCTTCGTCAAATCGTTAAATCTATCCATATCCGTCTCGTCATTAAGCTTAACGACAAGCGGATGTTTTGGGTTAATTTCAAATATACGCTTATTATCAGGGGTAGCTTGACCAGCGGATTCAAGAATACGTCGCATTTGCATACCCATTTCGTCTTCACTCACAACGAGACAAGCGGGAGAGTCAGTAAGTCGATGCGTTATTCGAACCTCTTCAACGTCATCACTAACAACTTCCTTAATACGATCAATTAAGCTCTTAAACTCTTTCTCAACCTTTTCGTTTTCTTCCTTCTCGGACTCATCTTCTAAATCACCAAGGTCAAGTGAACCTTTGGCGACATCTTGGAAAGATTTTCCATCGAATTCATTTAAATGACTCATTAACCATTCGTCAACACGATCACTTAACACTAATACTTCAATATTTTTCTTAGAGAAAACCTCCAAGTGAGGACTGTTTTTGCCCGTTTGGTAATTTTCCGCCGCGACAAAATAAATCTTATCCTGTCCTTCTTGCATGCCAGATACATAATCAGTTAGTGATTGATCCTGAGCTTGCGTTTCGCTTTTAGTCGTTGAAAACCTTAGCAACTTTGCAATTTTTTCTTTATTCTGGTGATCTTCCGCAGGGCCTTCCTTCATAACCTGACCAAATTCATTCCAAAAGGTTTGATACTTTTCAGGGTCTTTCTTGGCAAGTTTTTCTAGAATGTCCAATGTTCTTTTTGTTAGCGCATTTCTCATAGAATCAATTGCTGGATCTTTTTGGAGAATTTCGCGCGAAACATTCAATGACAAATCATTTGAGTCGACAACGCCTTTAACAAATCGAAGATAAAGCGGTAAAAATTGTTCGGCTTCATCCATAATAAAAACGCGCTGTACGTATAACTTCAATCCTCTTGGGGCTTCTCTTTGCCACATATCAAATGGTGCCTTAGAAGGAATATATATAAGACTCGTATAATCAAGTTTTCCCTCAACCTTGTTGTGGGACCAACTAATCGCATCCTGAAAATCGTGAGATATGTGTTTATAGAATTCTTGATATTCATCATCGTTAACATCGCTTCTAGAACGTGCCCATAGTGCTTTGGCTTCATTAACGGGTTTGTATTCTGCAACAGCCTCTTCAATGACTTCTTTTTCATCAGAACTTTCATCAGAATCTTCTGGAGAGTCTTCACTATCCAGCATCGCCGGCGCAGGATCTTCCAACATAAGAACGGGCACAGAGATATGATCCGCATATTTTTTAACAGTACTTTTAACTCTCCAGCTATCCAAGAATTCAGCTTCATCTTCTTTTAGATGAAGAATGACAGAAGTACCACGTTGCTCTTTCTCGATTGATTCGATATCAAACTCAGCTTCACCAGTTGATATCCAACGAACCGCTTCATTTGCTGCAGCACCAGCGCCTCGGCTTTCAACAACAACCTTATCTGCAACGATAAAAGTAGAATAAAATCCGACACCAAATTGCCCAATCAACTGTGCATCTTTTTGCTGATCACCTGTGAGCGCATCCAGAAATTGTGAAGTACCCGACTTTGCTATTGTGCCCAAATGGCTTATGGCCTCATCACGTGTCATACCGATGCCATTGTCAGAAATCGTAAGCGTCTTTGCTTCAGAATCGATATCGATTTTGATATTAAAATCAGAATCATCGCCCAAAAGCCCGGCATCGGACAAACTCGCGAATCTCAATTTATCAATAGCATCTGAAGCATTTGAGATTAGCTCTCTCAGAAAAATCTCTTTATTGCTATACAGAGAATGAATCATGAGTTGGAGAAGTTGTTTGGCTTCAGATTGAAAGCCTAATGTTTCCTTTTTTGCTTCAACGGACATAAGTGATGTTGCCTTTTAGTATGGAGAATCAACGTGTTGATGCATAAATGGGGCTTTATTAGGATAATTCAAGCCATCATTAACGAAAAAAAGCAGCTTTTCAGCTGCTTTTTTATATCACTCTTTCTATATTTTTTTGCTTTACCTTAGAAAATCTCTACCAACCAGTTACAATTTTCAAAGTATTGCCAATTTCAGCCAAACTCTTAACCGTCGTCACACCAGCAGCTTGCAAGGCTGCAAATTTATCTTCTGCAGTACCTTTACCGCCAGCTATAATTGCACCTGCATGGCCCATTCGTTTCCCTGGAGGGGCTGTAACACCAGCAATATATCCAACTACCGGTTTCGTCACATTGCTCTTAATGAATTCAGCAGCTTCTTCTTCTGCACTTCCACCAATTTCACCTACCATGACGATAGCTTCAGTCGCGGGATCATCTTGGAACATCGCAAGAATGTCGATAAAATTACTTCCAGGAATCGGATCTCCACCTATACCCACACAGGTACTCTGACCGAAGCCTAAGTCCGTTGTCTGTTTAACGGCTTCGTATGTCAATGTTCCTGATCGAGAGACGATGCCGACTTTACCCGGCAGGTGAATCTCGCCAGGCATAATCCCAATCTTACATTCCCCTGGTGTAATAACACCGGGGCAGTTTGGTCCGATTAAGCGTATACCCCGCGCATCCAAGCTGGCCTTAACCGCAAGCATATCTAGCGTTGGTACGCCTTCAGTAATACAAACAATAAGCTCCACACCTGCATCAGCAGCTTCCAAAATGCCATCTTTTGCAAACGGCGCTGGTACATAGATGACAGTTGCATCTGCACCGGTCGCATCAACAGCTTCTCTTACGGAGTTAAACACCGGCAGATCAAGGTGAGTCTGCCCGCCTTTACCTGGTGTCACGCCACCCACCATCTTGGTCCCATAAGCGATGGATTGTGTTGAATGCAAGGTACCTTGAGCGCCGGTAAAACCTTGGCAGATAACTTTAGTATCTTTGTTAATCAATACGCTCATGCGGCATCTCCCACAGCTTTCACTGCCTGTTCAGCAGCATCAGTTAGACTTGCAGCCGCAATTATATTTACATCGCTTTCTTCTAGCGCCTTTTTACCAAGGGCAGCATTATTACCCTCAAACCTTACGACCACTGGCACTTCAACACCGACCTCTTTCACGGCTCCAATAATGCCCTCAGCAATAATATCGCAACGTACAATGCCGCCAAAAATATTGATCAATACTGCTTTCACGTTGCTATCAGATAATATAATTTTGAAAGCTTCGCTCACTGTTTCTTTTGTTGCGCCACCACCAACATCTAAGAAATTAGCTGGTTGGCCACCGTGCAATTTAACTAAATCCATTGTACCCATCGCCAAGCCAGCACCATTTACCATGCAGCCGATATTTCCATCCAAAGCGACATAATTTAGATCAAATTCAGAGGCTTGATTTTCTCTCTCGTCTTCCTGACTGGGGTCGCGCATTGCTGCGACTGCCTTTTGTCGATACAAAGCATTTCCATCGATGGAAACTTTTGCATCCAGACAATGAATGTCACCAGCCTTCGTCACAACAAGCGGGTTAATTTCTAATAGTGCGAGATCTCGTTCTACGAACATTTTAGCCAGTACTGTGAAGACATTTGCAAATTGATTAACTTGCTTACCTGACAATCCAAGTTGGAATGCTAAGTCACGCCCTTGATAAAGTTGACCTCCTAAGGCTGGATCAACAACGGCTTTTAGAATTTTATCCGGTGTTTCTTCAGCAACCTTTTCAATTTCTACGCCGCCTTCAGTTGATGCCATAAATACAACACGCCTAGATGAGCGATCGATAACAGCACCTAGATAAAGCTCTGTTTCTATGTCAGTACAGTCTTCGATATATATTTTGCTTACGGGTTGACCCGCAGCATCTGTTTGGAAGGTAACAAGGTTTTTCCCAATATGCTGTGCACAAAAATCACGGATTTCTAGTTCGCTCGAGACTAATTTAACGCCTCCCGCTTTACCGCGTCCACCGGCGTGAACCTGAACTTTGATTACCCAGGTATCTCCCCCAAGTGTTTTTGTTGCTGCTACCGCTTCATCTGCTGTATCAACAGCAATACCAGTTGAAACGGGCAATCCATATTCGGCAAACAATTGTTTTGCCTGATACTCATGGAGGTTCATATCTTCATATTCCTTAAGGGTCGTTGGTTATAAATAATCTACATAAAAGCACTTTTGCTAGCACTTGTATCTGGAACTAGCGTCTATTTTTTCTTTTTTCTATTCGCGATGTGAATCGCATGGCCAGACACCGCCAAAGCAGCTTCGTGCAAGCCTTCTGACAAAGTAGGATGAGCAAACATCGTCAAGCCTAGATCCTCGGCACTCGAGCCAAATTCCATCGCAATCACTGCCTCTGCGATCAATTCCGACACGTGAGCACCAACCATATGTACACCTAAAATGCGATCTGTTGTCTCATCTGCAATGACTTTAATAAAACCAGTTGTATCGTTAGAAGCCATGGCACGACCACTTGCCGCCATGGGGAAAGTGCCCACGTTGAATTTTTCGCCACTGGCTTTTAATTCTTGCTCCGTCTTACCCGCCCACGCAATTTCCGGGTGGGTGTATATTACTGACGGCACACAATCATAGTTAACGACAGGCATTTGACCAGCAATTCGTTCAACGACCATCAGGCCTTCTTCCATTCCTTTATGGGCTAGCATGGGACCTCTAACAACATCTCCGACAGCGTAGATACCCGGAGCGCTACTTGCACAATTATCGTCTACATAAACAAAACCGCGCTCATCTAAATTAACACCTGAATCTGCGGCTAATAGCCCTTCTGTGTAGGGTCTACGTCCGACAGCAACGATTAGGCGATCAAACGTTTCTGTTTTTTCACCCTCGCTATCAGTGTAAATGACATTGACTTTTTTACCCTTAATTTTACTTCCTGTAACGCGAGCACCAAGGCGGATATCCATGCCCTGCTTCTTCAATTGTTTTGCTGTTTCCTTAGCTACCTGTTTGTCTGCCATGGGCAAGAATTCTTCTAAGGCTTCTAAGACAACAACCTCAGCGCCTAACCTATTCCAAACACTGCCTAATTCAAGCCCAATGACACCAGCGCCAATCACACCTAGTTTTTTAGGCACTGATTTAAATTCTAGAGCACCCGTAGAATCAACAATAATTTCTTCGGTTAAAGGACAAGGCGGAATTGAAACAGGAACTGATCCAGTCGCGATGACAACGTTATCCGCTTCAAGCGACTCGACACTACCATCATGCAATGTAACTTCGACCTTCTTGCCAGCATTTAATTTCGCTGTGCCATCAAAGGTTGTTACACCATTGGCTTTCATTAAACCGGCGACACCTTTAGTCAAGTTTTCTACAATCGTATCCTTACGTCCAAGCATGACATCTATATCAATGGCAATGCCTTTGATCTTGATACCTTGAGATTCGAAATTTTCTTTGGCTTCACTGAATTTATGAGAAGTGTCCAACAATGCCTTTGAGGGGATACAACCCACATTCAAACAAGTCCCTCCATAAGCAGGGTTACCCTCTTTAGTTACCCATTTATCAATACACGCAGTATTCATACCTAATTGTGCAGAACGAATCGCTGCATGATAGCCCGCGGGACCAGCACCAATAATGATTACGTCGAACTTCTTGGTCATTTTAAAACTTCTCCATTTTCTTATATTTTCAGCATTCCAACCTATCGAGCTATTTGTTCACAAAGCGCATTAACAAAGCTCATTAACAAAATTCATTATAAAAGCTTATTACGAAAGCTAGATGTCCAATAAAATTCGTGCTGGTTCTTCAAGAAAATCTTTAATTGTAACGAGGAATCTCACAGCTTCTTGCCCATCGATTAAGCGATGATCATAAGAAAGTGCTAAATACATCATGGGGCGAATTTTAACTTCGCCATTCACAGCCATAGGGCGCTCTTGAATTTTATGCATACCCAAGATACCTGTCTGAGGCGGATTTAAAATGGGCGTAGAAAGAAGAGAACCAAAAACCCCACCATTTGAAATGGTGAATGTTCCACCCATCATATCATCCATGCTTAATTTATTATCCCGTGCTTTTAAACCGTAATCTCGAATCTGGCTTTCAATTTCCGCCAGGGTCAAGCTATCTGCATCACGCAGAACCGGCACGACCAAACCTCTCGGGGAACCGACGGCAACACCTACATCTTGATAACCGTGGTAGACAATATCATTGCCATCAAGTGAAGCATTCACAGCAGGGAATCTCTTTAGTGCTTCAACCGAAGCACGGACAAAGAAAGACATAAACCCGAGGCGAGTGCCATCATGGGCTTTCTCAAATGCATCTTTGTATTGGTTTCTTAATTCCATAATGGCAGTCATGTCCACTTCATTAAAAGTGGTTAACATTGCGGCAGTTTCCTGTGCCTCGATCAATCGCCTTGCAATGCTCGCACGCAATCGCGTCATGGGTACGCGTCTTTCTACTCGACCCTCATCATTCGCAGCAACCTCATTCATAAGCGCTGGCGTAGACGCAACTGGCGTTTGTTTCTCAGCCGAAGCAACCGCTTTTAATACATCTTCTTTTGTGACTCTTCCGCCTTTGCCTGTTCCTCTCAAGGAATCAGCGTCTATCTTATTTTCTGTGGCGATTTTTCGAGCAGCAGGACTAACGATGGGCTCAGCGTCCTCAGTAATTTCAGTAGCGCTCATAGGCACCTCAGGAGCGATTCCCTCAGAGACAGAGGCCTCTCCTGCTTCAAAAGTGCCTAATACCTCTTCAGCTAGAACAGTCTCTCCTGCTTGCTTTCGTATTTCAGTTATCTTGCCATCACCCGGAGCGACCACTTCGAGGACAACTTTATCCGTCTCAATATCTACGATTAGTTGATCCCGCTTCACGCTCTCGCCAACCTCAACGTGCCAAGTAGCAACTTCTCCATCAGCAATGGACTCCGGGAATTCCGGTGCCTTTATATCTGTCATGACTTAAATCCTTATATTTCTATTTGAACACTGACGACTCAGTGCTCGCCATACAATGCGCTATGAACAAACGCTTCCATTTGTTTTATGTGTAATGACATATATCCTGCAGCAGCCGCCGCCGATGCATTTCGACCTGCATATTGCAGATATAAACTTGGGAATTTCTCATGTACAACTTTTCTTAAATGGTGCTGACTGCTATACCAAGCACCCTGATTCATGGGCTCTTCCTGACACCAGACCGCCTGAGTAATATTGGGGTAACGCTTTAATACTTCTCGCAAATCGTTTTCAGGGAAGGGATAGAGTTGCTCGATCCGTACAATCGCAACATGTTTCAACTCATCTTCTACCCGTTTTGCATCCAGATCGTAAAAAACCTTACCGGAGCAAAAAATAATTCTCGTAATTGACTTATCATCGACTTCTTGTGAGTCGTGTATCACAGTATGAAATTCACCGTCGCATAAATCTTCTAGCGTGTTTACCGCTTGCTTATGACGCAATAAACTTTTCGGTGTCATCACGATAAGTGGTTTACGAAGATTTCTTATTATTTGGCGACGCAGAAGATGAAACATTTGTGCTGGCGTTGTAGGAACGCACACTTGAATATTGTGTTCAGCTGAAAGTTGTAAATACCTCTCTATTCTAGCCGAGGAGTGTTCTGGGCCAGCGCCTTCATATCCATGAGGCAACAATAACGTAAGACCACATAACCTTCCCCATTTATGCTCACCACTGGTAATAAATTGATCAATCACCACCTGGGCACCGTTGGCAAAATCGCCGAATTGCGCCTCCCAAATAACCAAGGTGTTTGGACTCGTCGTAGAATAACCGTATTCAAAAGCAAGGACGGCTTCCTCAGATAGGAAAGAGTCGTGCAATCTGAAATCATCTTTATCTTCGTTAATTGTCGTCAATGGCGTGTGAACTAGTCCCTCTTTTTGATCATGCAATACAGCGTGTCTGTGGGAGAAAGTGCCTCGTCCAACATCTTGCCCTATCAATCTAATATCATATCCTTGATCAAGAAGCGTCCCATAAGCCATGATCTCCGCATAACCCCAATTGATCATTGTGGCACCCGCAGTCATTTTCTTACGGTCTTCGATTATCTTGGCTACTTGCTTCTGTAGGACAAAGTTTTCTGGCAACAGATCCATTTTGTTAGCCAAGGCCTGAAAATCTTTCAAAGGATAATGAGTATCTGCTTCAGCAGTCCATTCCAAGCCAAGATAGGGTGTCCAATCTACGAACATCGTGGTGTCAGGTTCTTTTAGATGATCCCAGTGGACTGATTCTCCTTTATCCATCGCGTCTCGGTAAGCTAATTTACGACGTTCAAAATCATCTTCTGCGATAGCACCGTCTTTTATCATATTGGCAGCATAACTTGTCAGCGTAGTCGGATGTTTTCGAATTGTTTTATACATGATAGGTTGGGTAATTGAAGGTTCATCACCTTCATTATGTCCTCGCCGACGGTAGCAAACGAGATCGATGACAACATCCTTTTTAAATTCCATTCTATAATCTAAAGCGAGTTGAGAAACAAAGATTACAGCCTCTGGATCATCCGCATTAACATGGAATATAGGTGCCTGCACCATCTTGGCAATTTCAGTACAGTAGTGCGTTGAACGAGCGTCTTCACGACGGCTAATCGTATAGCCTATTTGATTGTTGATGATGACATGAACCGTACCGCCGACATAAAATCCGCTAGTCTGAGACATCTGGAATGTTTCCATGACGACACCTTGTCCCGCAAATGCAGCATCTCCATGAATATTAATCGCAAGTACTTTGTCGCCAGCATGATCATTGCGCCTATCTTGTCTTGCCCGCACAGAACCGGCTATTACAGGCGCGGATATTTCTAAGTGCGAAGGATTAAACCCAAGAGCCAAGTGCATTTCACCGCCAGGGGTCATCAAATTCGTTGAAAATCCTTGATGATACTTTACGTCTCCTGAACCTGTACCAGGTGTATATCGCCCTTCGAACTCATCAAACAATTCTGCTGGATATTTGCCTAATAAGTTTACAAGTAAATTGATACGTCCTCTGTGGGCCATACCAATAACAGTTTCTCTGACCCCTGCGCTACCCGCACGATGTATCAACTCTGCCATACAAGGCAGAAAGCTCTCTCCACCTTCTAAACCGAAGCGTTTTGTACCAGGGTACTTTGTGCCAAGATATTTTTCCAAGCCTTCTGCCGCGATAAGGCGATCTAGAATTCGGCGCTTAACGCCGTGGCTATAACTTGGGTTCGATCTAGCACTCTCTAATCGTTGCTGAACCCAAGCTTGTTCTGATTCGTCCGCTATATGGATGTATTCTGCACCGACAGAATCACAATAAGTTTGTTCCAGCACATCAATGATTTCTCTTAGAGGCGCTTCTTTTTGACCAAAAAACAAAGATCCTGTTTGAAAGGTTGTATCTAAATCTGCAGCTGATAAGCCATGGTGTTCCAATTCAAGAACCGGTACTCGTTCCACCTTCTCAAGTCCAAGAGGGTCAAGCTTGGCTTTTAAATGACCCCGCCTTCGATACCCAGAGATCAATTCACCGACGGCAAACTGTTTTCTTTCATAATCAGAATGGACTGTGGACGCAGCAACAGGCGATACACGTGATTGGTTCTTTGAAAGCAGTAGAAAATGATCTCTAACCGTAGAATGGTTGATATCAGGCGCAAGTTGGCCCTCAACAACAGGCAAAGTTTGAAAGTAGCTGCACCATTGATCAGGAACGGATGAGGGATCTTCGAGGTATTTTTCGTAGAGTTCCTCTACGTATGACGCATTACCACCCGAAATATGACCACTACGCCACAATTCTTCCATTTTGCTTTCTTGCATCGAATTACCGTCCTTAGCCATTCATCTGTCGAGCACATCCATAATATCACATGCAGGGTGTGTCGCAGAGTAGCTATCTTCTATCTATGGACAATATAGTGCCCGATTAATTGAACCTCTTAAGAATAGCCTATAGCAGCGAGGTGTATAGGCCTGACCCTTTATACAGCCCTAGACAACAGCATATTTCTGATATGTCCAATTGCTCGAGTAGGATTCAACCCTTTTGGACAGACATTGACGCAATTCATAATACCCCTGCAGCGAAATACGCTAAAAGGATCTTCTAAATTCGCGAGTCTCTCCTCCGTCGCAGTATCTCTAGAGTCAGCTAAGAATCGGTAAGCTTGCAGCAGTCCAGCTGGACCAATAAATTTATCGGGATTCCACCAAAAACTAGGACATGCCGACGAACAACAAGCACATAAAATGCACTCATAAAGGCCGTCGAGCTTCTCCCTTTCTTCAGGACTTTGTAGACGCTCCTGAGACGGTGGTGTTTCATTATTTATCAAGTAAGGCTGAATCTTTTTATATTGTGTGTAGAACTGCTCCATATCCACAACAAGATCACGGATTACGGGCAGACCAGGCAAAGGTTTGATGGACAACTTCCCATTCTTAACAACCTCGGAAAGCGGTGTGATACACGCTAGGCCATTTTTGCCATTCATGTTTAAACCATCCGAACCACAAACACCTTCGGAGCAAGAGCGACGATAAGAAATCGTTTCGTCTTGTTCTTTTAATAACTCAAGCAATTTCAAGACCATAATGTCTCGACCCCCTGGCACTTCTAGTGTGAAGTCCTCCATATAGGGTGCATTGTCTTTTTCTGGGTTATAACGATAGAGACTAATTTGCATTAATAAACCCTCTTTTTAGGAACAAAAACGTCTTCAGGCATATCGGTGTCAGTTTCCAAAATACTGGGTGTAAAATTGACATCACGTTTACTGAGCTGTTTACTCTTTGGATCATAAACTGAGTGACACAACCAATTAGCATCATCTCTCTCTTGATAATCATCTCTCGCATGAGCGCCTCGGCTTTCTTTTCGCGCCTCTGCTGCAATGGCCGTTGCTTCTGCGACTTCCATTAAGTTATCCAATTCTAGTGCTTCAAATTTAGCGGTATTAAAGGCTTTACTCTTATCATTTAATACGGCTTTTCCAATTCGCTCTCTCAATTCGGCTAACTTTTCAATTCCAACGAGCATTGGCTCCTCCTTACGGAAAACACCGAAGTTCAACTGCATGCAGGATTGAAGTTCTTTTCTTAGATCAGCAACATTCTCTCCGCCTTTTGATTCATCCCATCTATTTACGCGTTGCATGGCAGCTTCAAGATCACTTGCCGACGCTTCTCTTGAATCCATACCCTGGTTCAAGGCATCTATAATATGGAGACCAGCAGAACGTCCAAATACGATCAAATCAAGTAAGGAATTTCCCCCAAGACGATTCGCGCCGTGGACAGAAACACAGGCAACTTCACCAACCGCATAAAGCCCATCGATGACCTCATCATTACCCTTACCATCAGGGGCTAAGGCTTGACCATGAATATTTGTTGGGATGCCCCCCATCATATAGTGACACGTTGGCACTACCGGCACGGGTTCTTTAACAGGATCAACCCCTGCAAAGGTTTTGGAAAGCTCTACAATGCCAGGTAAACGTGAATGTAAAATCTCTTCTCCGAGATGATCTAATTTCAGGAAGACGTGATCGCCATTTTCGCCGCCTCCTCTACCTTCTAATATTTCTAGCACCATGCTTCGAGCAACAACATCACGACCGGCCAGATCTTTAGCCGTTGGCGCATATCGCTCCATAAAACGCTCGCCATCTTTATTAATAAGATAGCCACCTTCACCACGGCAACCTTCGGTCACAAGTACGCCTGCACCCGCGATCCCAGTTGGGTGGAATTGCCACATCTCGATATCTTGAACTGGAAACCCTGCTCTCAATGCCATCCCGACGCCATCACCCGTATTCATTAAGGCATTGGTCGTTGATTGATAAATACGTCCAGCGCCACCGGTTGCAAAAACCGTGGCCTTTGATTTGATAAAATGATATTCACCGGTTTCCATACACAGGGCAATAACCCCTACGACAGCACCCGCTTGATTCTTAACCAGGTCTACCGCAAACCATTCTGAGAAAAAGACAGAACCGGCTTTAGTATTCCCTTGATACAAGGCATGGAGCAAAGCATGACCCGTTCGATCCGCCGCCGCACAAGTACGCGCTGCCTGGCCACCCCTACCAAAGTCTTTTGACTGACCACCAAAGGGGCGTTGATAAATGCGGCCTGATTCGGTTCTAGAAAATGGGAGACCCATATGATCCAGTTCATAAACAGCTTGGGGACCCACATTGCACATATATTGGATCGCATCTTGATCACCAATATAATCTGAGCCTTTGATAGTGTCATACATATGCCAGCGCCAATCGTCATTCGGATCATCACTCGCGATGGCACAGGTAATACCACCTTGGGCTGAAACCGTATGCGACCGAGTCGGAAATACTTTAGATATTACAGCGGTTTTTCGGCCGGATTCAGCCAGTTGAAGCGCGGCTCTCATACCGGCTCCGCCACCACCAACAATGATGGCGTCGAATTCTAAGGTTGGAAGTTCGCTCATTCTCTAATTCCCCCAGAGGATCTGGATGCTCCAAATCAGGTACACCGCTAATGCGACAATACACATGATTTGATAAATGAATCGGATGCCATCTGCACCGCTGCCAAAATAATGTTCTCTTATATAGTCTGTACCAATTGTCCACATGCCAATCCATGCATGTGCACAGGTGCACAATATTGCAAGCATGGTGAATATTTGCATCCACGTCTGAGCAAACAACGCAGACCATTCGGTATAACCAGTCTCACCTAATAGTAAGTAAGCGACGACCACCACCGTATAGGCAGCAAGAATGACAGCGCTCACCCTTTGAACCACCCAATCGGATACGCCATTTCTTGAAAAACTTGTAACTTGAGTAACCATATTCCCTCCTTACCCTTGTATGACCCAGACTGCGGCTAATAAAATCAATATACCGGCGAACAGCAGCGTAACCTTTGCCGCAAATTTACTCCCTTCTAAGGTTTCACCTATCCCCAAGTCCATTAATAAGTGTTTAATACCCGCAACAAAATGGTAGGCCAATGCGGCGAGCAAGCCCCAAGTGACAAACATACCAAAGGGCGATTTAATCATTGCATTGAGTGAATCAAAGCCTGCCTCTGATGCGAGGGACAAATCTAATGCATATAGGCCAAATCCAACACCGACAAACAGCACCACACCGGCAATACGATGAAGGATTGATGCGGCTGCCGTAATAGGCCAAGCAAAAGACATTAAATCTCTTGGGTTAACGTTAACGGGGCGATGATCATTTTTCACAAGCGTACACTCTCTGTGGCATGCCAGAATATCAATATCGACATATCTTCTATTTCGTCCATACTATGAATTAGGCAATGCAAAAAGTTTAGAATATTTATAGCCCCTGTTTGATTATAGTTCGAATTTCTTTCGATTTTTAATCAAAACAGAACCTGGCTGAACGTGAGCCTGCTAATGATAATTAGTTTAGCAGCAAATAACAAACCAACAAATACATCTAAGCAGCAATACACAAAGCTTTACAAGATTGATGGTTTTGACAAGTCGACCAGCATTTGGAATGATGTTCGCCCTCTTCATCATATCCCAGATGGATGGGCAGGATAAAGTAAATCTAAGGGATTAGGCAGGAGTCTATAATGGTACAAAAAGTAACAATCACTATCGATGGTAAAACGACTGAATTACCAGTCTTAGAAGCAACACAAGGCCTTAATGTTGTCGATGTGAGGGGACTCATAAAAGAAGGTGTGTTCACCTTTGACCCTGGTTTTTTGTCCACCGCAAGCTGCGAATCCAAAGTGACATATATCGACGGAGATGCAGGCATCCTGATGTATCGGGGTTATCCAATTGATCAATTAGCAGAACACTCAAATCATCTAGAAGTCGCCTACTTACTCCTTAATGGTGAACTTCCAGACACAACACAATACAACGAATTCGAAGCCAGCATTAAATCTCACCAGGCAATAGATCCCCACTTTCAAAAGATGTTTCAGGGGTTTACGACCGGAGCACACCCCATGTCAATGATCAGTGCATCCCTTGCTGGGCTTGCCTCTTTGTACAATGACAGCACAGATATCACCAAAGCCGAGGACCGGATGCTGACGGCTCATCGCTTGATTGCAAAGATTCCAACGCTTGCAGCCATCGCTTATAAACATGGCAAAGGTGAGAAGTATATAGAGCCCAATCCCGAGTTAAGTTATGCCGAAAACTTCCTACATATGTGTTTTGGAGAGGCAGGAAAAGCTTCAACAGTAAGCCCAACTATTGCGAAAGCCATGGATAGAATATTTTTATTGCACGCAGATCATGAGCAAAATGCCTCTACATCAACAGTGCGAATGGCAGGATCTTCCGACTGTAATCCTTATGCTGCTATCTCATCTGGCGCCACAGCGCTTTGGGGCCCAGCTCACGGCGGGGCAAATGAGGCAGTCTTGCGAATGCTAAACGAAATTGGCGATGTCAGCAGAGTCGGTGAGTTTGTTAAAAAAGCAAAAGACAAATCAGACCCATTCAAACTGATGGGCTTTGGACACAGGGTTTACAAAAACTTTGATCCACGCGCGACCGTCATGCAAGAATCTTGTCACGCTGTACTAGCAGAGCAAGGTGTTGACGATGACCCTCTCTTAAAAGTCGCGCAAGCTTTAGAAAAGATTGCACGAGAAGATGAGTATTTTATAGAGAGAAAACTCTACCCAAATATTGATTTCTACTCTGGCATCACCTTAAAAGCGGTCGGAATACCCACTGAATTATTCACTGTAATATTCACTTTGGGACGTATGCCAGGTTGGATCACGCATTGGAACGAGATGTTAAGTTCACCTTATAAGATTGCACGCCCTCGACAATTATATTTGGGTGAGTCCAAAAGAGACTACACAGATATTCAAGGTAGGTAGAAAGCTAAGATAGAAAGCTAGGATAAAAAGCTAGGATAAAAAGTTAAAACAATTCACACACCAAGATGGAAGCACCGAGAAGACCTGTTATCATTAGCCAATTAACATCTTGGAGAACCATCTTGGAAATCACCACTGCAATTGAAACAAATAAGGGCACTATCAACCTGACCCTTTTTCCAGACCTTGCACCTGTCACGGTTGCAAGCTTTGTTAACCTCGTAAAAAGAGGCTACTACGACGATCTCAGCTTTCACCGAGTCATCCCAGGCTTTATGATCCAAGGTGGTTGCCCACAAGGAACAGGCACAGGTGGCCCAGGTTATCAATTTGAAGATGAGTTCGATGACAGCCTAAGACATTCTGCTCCCGGTAAGTTTTCGATGGCAAATGCGGGTCCCGGCACGAATGGTAGTCAGTTTTTTATCACTCATGTCCCTACTCCCCACCTAGATGATGCCCACTCTATATTTGGCGAAGTCTGTGGTGCAGAAGATCAAGCAGTCGTCGATGCTATAGCGCAAGGGGACAAAATTGTATCCGTTGCACTTAGTGGTGATGTAGATGATCTACTTGAAGCGCAGAAAGACCGCGTTGCTGAGTGGGAAGAAACGCTAGCTTAAGACCTTATACAAAGCGCTTTTACAAAAAGGCAGTTATTCTAAAGAATGACTGCCTAACTGTTGACCGACCCGGCGATAAATTCAGCAACTTCTTTCTGACTTAAATAGGTTGTATCTAACTTTGCTTGATTCAATTGATTTATTTCATCTAGCTTTCCCAAAGCAAATTCAATTATTTCAGTAGTCTCAGATCTCGCCTCAAGCCTCTTCTTTAACTCCCCAGCATCCGCAACAAGATATAGGCGTTGTATCGAATCGGCCTTATATGCAGACCCTTCAATAATTTCGGCTACCAGTAGTGGATTGGCCAGTACCCACGCGAATACTAGCGGCGTATGCTTGGACTCCAAGTGACACTGAATCACCTTATTAACAACCTTAATATTTCGAGCACGATTAGTTGGATCCTTATCTCGAGGGTAAGTTCGCCACACATCATCTGCATCAAAGATGGCACATTTAGGTAAGTAACTAGGTAAGATTTTAAGTGCGCTTGTTTTGCTTACGCCTGGTGGCCCACCTAATAGTAGTATTTTGCTCATTTGTTTATCTATTCTCTAATAATAATCCTACCTATTTTGAGCCCAGGCTAAACACCACAATCAAATGGCTCAGATGGATAATCCTGCAATAATATTGGCGATAATAACTTAGCTACATTCCTCGGAGCGAAGGATTCATCTGACCTTAGCAGGTCGAATGCGTCCACCATTCATGTCCGATGACATAATCGTCAGATTGATATGGTCTAATAATTGTCTCGACTACTCGACTGACAAAAAATATTTCATATTGATGATGCGGCTCCCTTCCCACTGATAAACATGGTTTCGCATCCAAACACAGGGTCCCAATTTAAACCCGTTTCTTCTTTGACTTCTCTAATAGCAGCTTCTTCGAAGCTCTCGTTGGCCTCTAGCCCTCCTCCCGGGAGAACTCAAAATCTTTTTCCAGTGCTATACTCATGGGCATGCAAGAATAAAATGCGATTTTTCTCATCTATTAAGACTACTCTAGCTGCTGGCAGTGCACCGCTGGGTATTGTTCTAACCATCTCTTTTTATATCGGTCTATTTCTTATCAGTGTTTTCTGAATCAGTGTACGCGGTCAACAAAAAAGTTGCTCATATCTTTATGCGTGAATCATTGACGAGTTATACCCATTACTCCTATGCTCGAATAAATTGCGCAAGCGTTGGATGATAAAAATGAGCCTTACCCGCTTTCTACAAAAATTGACCTTCATTACACTCGTTTTACTTATCTCAGTGAATACGCTCTCCTCAGAATCTTCAGATAAAGAGGGTAAAGTTGATAAAGAGAGTAAGGAAGAATCTAAATCAACTTGGTTAAACCTAGATGAATCTACACTCATGGAAATCGAAGACTATGGAAACGATTATAAATCCTATATTTATGCCGCGCCAACAGAGCTAAGTTTTGTCAGTGAGACCATAAGACGTGTTGAGCAAAGCGGTTTTAAGAAGCTAACTATTAATAGCACGCTTGAAGCTGGCACCAGACTCTATGACGTCAACCGAGACCGGACCATATCACTCATCGTCATTGGCAAACGTAATCTCAAAGAAGGACTTCGTATTATTGGCAGTCACATCGACTCTCCGAGATTGGAGCTGAAAGGCAGACCAATTTATGAAAAACAGGAATTTGCCCTGTTCCAGACCTATATTCACGGTGGCATCAAGACTTATCAATGGGTAAATATTCCTCTAGCAATCATTGGCAGAGTCGATAAAAAGGATGGCACAGTAGTCAATATTTCCATGGGCTTTGATAGCAACGATCCCATACTGATCGTGCCGGATCTCGCACCTCATGTAGATCATAAAAATCGCGGAAGAACTAGCCGAGATGTCATCAAAAAAGAAGAGCTGGATGTCTTAATTGCTTCCAAACCAACGCTGGAAATGACAGTGGAAAAGTACGTGATTGATTTTCTTAGCAAGGAATACCAAATTTCAGTAGAAGATTTAGTTTCGGCGGAGCTTGCCCTTGTACCCGCCATGAGACCTCGAGATGTAGGTTTTGATCGCAGCATGATTGCAGCCTACGGCCAAGATGATAAAGCCTCATCTATCGCTGCGGTGAAGGCGATTCTTGAACAAACCTTACCTGAATATACAGCCATTGCTTACTTAGTTGATAACGAAGAAGTGGGGAATATCAATAACACTGGAGCAAGCTCTACTTATCTCGTTGATTTGATAAGTTCTTTGCTCTATAAAACAATGGGTGATGCATACAACGACCATTTTCTTCGACTTAGTCTAGCCGCAACCAAAGTGATCTCTGCAGACGTTAATCCAGGCGTTAATCCAAACTGGGCTGACGTGTGGGAGTTAGGAAATGCTCCCCGTGTAGGTCAAGGTATCAATCTAAAATTATATGGTGGGGGCTTTAACGCAAACTCGGAATATATTGCCTGGACTCGAAACTATCTTGATAATAACAATATCAAATGGCAGACAAGCACCTACAAAGGTAAGGCCTCTGGAGGAACTATTGGCAGTGATTTATCCAATGACAATATGGAAGTAATTGATATCGGCATACCGGTGTTATCGATTCACTCACCCTATGCTGTCAGTTCAAAGGTTGATCTTTATTTTCTATACAAAACAATGGCGGCGTTTTATCGTCAACCTTAAGGTTTTCGCTTTCGGAATACTATCTTGCATACGTATTCTCATGAACTGAGCTTCATCTCTACAAGACTTGGTGTAAAGCCAAACTTTTCGTAAGCTCTGATTGCGGATGCATTCCCTGAATAAACATCTAGATAGTAGTCTTTAGCCCCTTGTGCGCGACTCCAAGAAATAAGATTTTCGATAACTTGTTTATTTATGCCTTTTCCTCGATAGAGAGGAGATACGTACATAAAGCCCAAATAGGCATGAAGATCGTGTTGGAGCGATTTCTTTGATGACTGCAATTGAGCATATCCAGTACCGATAATACTTGCATCATCTTCTGCCACTATCAGGTAGGTACGACTATCTGACATCAACTTTTCTATGTCGTAGTAACATGTTTTTTCTAGCTTTATCGAAGGGTTGTACGCTCGTTCTGCTTCTATTACTTCCTGCTCTATTTTGTATAGGCGCTCAAGGTCTTTCAATTGCGCTTCTCTAAATTTCAAAATTTATCTCATTTTTAGATGTGTAAGAATAGGTAATGCTTCTTCTCCGCGACTAATCAAGATTGTCAGACTCATTTGATAGGCTTAATTTCAACCTCGCGACTAACATTCATCACTTCTTTACTGAAAAAGTAGCTAAAAAAGTTGTATTGCTCATTCCTAAGCGCCTCTTATACTTTCCAATTTACATCGGTTTTATAAAATATACCGAAAATAATTGTCTTATCAAACCAAGTTCTAAGGTTTCTAAAACACCTAAATTCAGCTGTTATGGTGGCAATCCTAACTTTTTTTATTCTGTTCTCGCATTCTTAATCACGAGCGTTCCTGCTAGTTTGTCATGCCAGCCTTGTTTCTTCTTATCAAAACCTACCCATATGATTCCAAGAAACAACGGAAACATTGAAATATAATAAGCAAAATATCGTCCTATCAATTGACCCCTTGTGGGTTTACCACCAGTTTTTGCATCTACGATAGTCAGTTTTGTTAGCATTTTTCCTGGAGTAGCTGATTTATAAATCCAGAAAACGATAATCGCGAATGCAGGAAGTAGGTAATTGAACAAAATATCCCAAAATCCCTGAATAAATAATTCACTATCCCAGTACGCTGTTCCATATATAGCAGTAAGTAACGGAAATATTATGATGAGTACGAGAATGGAGTCTATTAATGCAGCCCACGTTCTAATCCAAAATCCAGCATATTCTTGCTCTTTCATACGGTTATCCTCCTTGTCAAAACTTCATTCGTTGTCAGAACTGCGCAGAATTCACTGTGTAAACTAGCCAAATGAATCTTGTGTATTTGGTCAGCAGAGTAATAAGTACTATCTCCTCACCTAGAAGAGGTTTCGCCTCTCCTTTAAATTCATTACCAGAAAAATTGACTCTAAGTGGAGAATTGGCCTCCAGTGAACAACCTGAATTCGTATAGTAAGTGCATAACCTCTGATGTAGTTGAGTATAGATTGTCCTGTAAGTAGAACAAGACTCAGGGTTACAATGCAAGGCTACGAAACCGAAAGCAGAGGCTACAAATGAGC
>JBLHIH010000030.1:0-34358 GCA_047616645.1 Flavobacterium sp.
TTGTGCTTGTATCCAGATGAGAACCTAAGCGAGCAAAAAATTCTCGAAGAGAAACAACGCTTACAACTAAAGAAAGATCATCTCACTGCATCCGAATCTGAAGAAATTGTACGTCAAAGTAAGGCTTTACTCGAGAGGCAAAATAGAGAAGAAGACTTAGAAGTACTCCCGAAAGTCGGACTAGCAGATATATCTCGGCACTTTTCCGTGCCCGCCGCCGAGGTGCTCACTACTGATGTTATGCCTAAGTTGAGCCGTTATGCCGCCGGCACTAACGGTATTGTTTATCATCAGATTGTTAGTGATATGCCGATTTTAGATCAGAATCAACTTCAGCGCCTGCCCTTATATACTCAGATAGTCACCGAAATTGGATCAGGTCAACGAGGCTATTTAGATACACAACATCTTCAACACAGTATTTCTGGAGGCGTTGGTGCCTATACGGCTATTCGAGGTCAAATTGACGATCCGGACAGAATTCAAGCCCATATCACTTTTTCAAGTCGAGGTTTAAATAGAAACGCTGGTGCCATGATAAGGGTGCTAAAGGATACTTTTTATAGCCCTAATTTTAACGAGGCTCAAAGGGTTAGGGACTTAGTCAAGCAGCTAACAATCCGGCGGATTTCTAGTGTAAACAATAATGGACACGGTTTGGCGATGTCAGCAGCTGCCAGTTATTTTAGACCTGTATCAAGGCTTAACTACCATTTGAGCGGTCTCGAAGGTATTCAGAGTCTTAAAAAACTCGATCAGGCCATTGAACACGATGAGGCGCTTTTTGAACTAATTGCTACCTTTAGGGATATTCAAAAAGCCGTTATTGAATCGCCCTTGGAATTACTACTCGTTAGTGAAGATGGGTTTCAAGAAGAGGCAACCAAGCTATTGCGCGAGCACTATTCATCATCGCGAATTCTAAGGCAGGCTACTAATGATGTTTTAGTGCCATTTAAGACGCCTTCTCGAGAACAGGCATGGATAACAACCACCCAGGTAAATTATTGTGCAAGTGCATTTGAAACGATCTCTGAAGATCACTCAGACACGGCAGCATTAACTATTTTGGGAGGCGTGTTGAGAAATGGTTTTTTACACAAGGCGATTCGAGAACAAGGTGGTGCCTATGGCGGGGGAGCAGGGCATGACTCATCTAATGGGCTGTTTCGTTTTTATTCCTATCGTGACCCTAATCTTATGGCGACATTTGACGCCTTTGAGTCATCCGTAAAGTGGCTTATAGAAAGTGATATCCATTTCGACCTTGTGGAGGAATCTATTCTTGGCGTGATTAGCGGCCTTGATGCCCCGGGTTCACCTTCAGGTGATGCCAGACAAGCTTTCCACAATAACCTTTTTGGAAGAGATGAAGAATTTCGGCGGAAGTTGAGAGATGATGTTCTAGGAGTGACTGTTGATGATATTAAACGCGTCGCTGAGACCTACCTCCTAGGAAGTTCTGCGCGTGCGGTCATATTGAGTGAAACAGCGCTTCCAGAATTACCCTCTTCGTTTGAAGTTTCTTATATCTAGAGAAATGAAAAGAGATTTCACTTGAAGCTTATTTTTACGATGAAACGTGTTGGTGAATCAGCGGGCTGTGATTTAAAAATTTCATAGCCCCGATTCTTCAAAAGCATAATGATTTCAACCTGACCCCCTTTTACAATAAATTCGCCTCCACTGCTTGACAAAGCAGCATGGCTTCTACATTCTTTGGGTCTTGGCATGTCTAATTTTTGGGTGCGATTACTGGCGAAACTTGTTGGTATGTGGATTCTGAACTAGGTCAAGTTAAGACTTATATTAGATTATTATAAAAGCAACAATTCCTATAGGTATCAGCATGAATGATTTTCAGATGAGACGTGTGCTATTCGCCGTAGCGGTCGGCCTCATGTCTATCCTTGGCACCAGCGTGTCAGCACAAAACCTTGACGAAGTATTGGGTGTGAGAGCCTCTACAACAGTGGATGGACGAAAGTCTCAGCTGAAAATAGACGAACTTACTGACCAAACACGTGATTTACTGACACAATTTAAACAAACAATGAAAATTGTTGATGGTTTGAAGGTATACAACCTGCAACAGGAAAGGTTGATCAGAAATCAAGTAACAGAGTTAAGAGAACTGAGTGAGTCTATCGACAACGTCAGTGAAGTAGAACGTCAAATTACACCCCTTATCGAAAGAATGATTGATAATATCGCTAAGTTCATTGAACTTGACTCTCCGTTTTTATTAACCGAGCGTCGTGAACGAATCGATTTTCTTCGAGATACTTTGGATAGAGCAGATGTCTCAGTTTCAGAAAAATTTAGCCAGGTTATGCAGGCTTACCAAGTAGAAAATGCTTATGGATCTACATTAGAAGCATACTCTGACATTATACAACTTGATGGCAAAGATCGTCAGGTAGATATCCTTAAATGGGGAAGAGTTTCATTGGTATTTCAAACCCCCGACGGCGTTGTAAGTGGTGTGTGGGATAAGAAAAATAGTGAATGGGCAATCTTAGATGACTCATACAGTAGTGGTATTCGAGATGCAGTGCGTATGGCACGCAAGACTGCAACAGCTGATATCGTTCGTTTACCTGTTGCAGCACCTGGAGAATAAAAATGAAAAAAATAATCTTACTAATAGCGGCCGCAATGATGGCCTTTTCGACTCCAGTTTTTGCAGCAGAGGATATACCGGCAAAATCGCTTACCGAATTGTTGCAAATGGTTAAAGAAGGTAAGTTAATCAATCGTGACGCAAACCAAAAGCGTGAAGATGATTTTAGTAGAGACAAGGCCAATCAGGCTCAAGCTGTTAGAAATGCAGAACGTGCTCAAAGGGAAGAAGAAGCGCGAAGCGAGCGTTTAGAGAGTACTTTTGAAAAGAACGAACAAGACATAGCGGCTAGGGATGAAATCCTAAAGAAACGTCTTGGATCATTACGAGAGTTGTTCGGTGTTCTGCAACAAATAAGTGGTGATACTCAGGGTATTTTCGAAGGATCATTGATTTCAGCTGAATACCCAGGGCGTACTGAGTGGTTATCTCAGTTTGCTCAAGACATGGGTAAAAGCTCTAAATTGGCTACGATTGAAGAAATCGAACGACTTTGGTTCGAGGTTCAGCGTGAAATGACTGAGTCTGGAAAAATCACTAAGTTTACTGCTCGTGTTAATAGACTTGATGGACAGGTACAAGATCAAGAAGTAGTACGTATCGGTTCTTACAACCTTGTCAGTGAAGGCAAGTATGTAACTTATGATATTCAAAATAAAGTTGTTAAAGAACTACCCGCTCAACCAGCAGGTCGCTTTGTAGATTCCGCTGCAGCCTTACAGAATGCAAGCAGTGGCTTTGTTGCTTTTGGTCTTGACCCAACGCGTGGTCAATTATTAGAGCTACAAAACCAAATTCCTTCTTTGCAAGAGCGTATTGCACAAGGTAAGCAAGTTGGATACGTTATTATTAGCTTGGGTATCATTGCATTGTTGTTAGCAATTGAAAGGATAATTACGTTGAGCTTAACCGCTAGTAAAGTCCGTACGCAATCTAAGAATGCCGGTTCACCCGATACGTCGAACCCACTTGGTCGTGTACTTCAGATCTACCATGATAATAAGAGTGTCGATCCAGAAACCCTTCAATTGAAGTTGGATGAAGCCATCCTGAAAGAGCAGCCGGCTATTAACGCTCGGATCGCTTTTATCAAGATTATCTCCATGGTAGCGCCGTTGTTAGGCTTACTAGGTACGGTTATCGGTATGATATTGACGTTCCAAGCGATTACATTGTTCGGTACTGGTGATCCTAAGACGATGGCAGGTGGTATCTCATCCGCATTGATGACCACTGTATTAGGTCTTTGTGTAGCGATCCCAACTGTTCTCATGCACTCAATTGTACAATCACGTAGCAACGTCATTATGCATATTCTTACGGAGCAGAGTGCTGGCCTAATTGCTGAGCATGCAGAAGAAGCAGGTAAATAAGCCTTATGGAAGCAATAATATCTGGTTTAAGAGCCTTTATGGAAGCAGGAGGCGATGTACTTTGGTTCATCGCTGGTGCCACTTTCATTATGTGGGCGATTATTTTTGAGCGTGTTTGGTATATCAATACTGATCATAAGCGTGATGTAGGTAATGCATTGTCTTATTGGGAAGGAAGAATTGAGCGGAAATCATGGCATGCCCATATGATTCGCTTACGTCTTATATCCGAAGTTAACATGCGTTTGACTATGAATATGCCCTTTATTAAGACGCTAATATCACTGTTGCCCCTTTTAGGATTATTAGGGACCGTGACAGGTATGGTCCAAGTTTTTGAAGCAATGAGTTATGGCGGCGGTAACGCACGTTCCATGGCTGCAGGCGTGTCCGCTGCAACAATACCGACAATGTCAGGAATGGTAGCAACACTTTCGGGTGTATTAGCGAATACCTTCATGACATCCAAGGTTCAGTCTGAATCGGACTTCATGGAAGATACATTGACTATGGATCATTAAGGGGCGGATCATTAAAGAACGGATCATTAACAAATGGATCATTAATCAAACCCCTTTTCCCGTTTAGTACGTTAATACAGGGACGAGGGCGCTGAAACACTTGATTAGATCGAGATAATAAAAATGAGAAAAAGAAGAATTCAAGAGGAAGAGAAGGTAGCAGATTTAACACCTATGCTAGATGTGGTGTTTATTATGCTGATCTTCTTTATCGTGACAGCGACCTTTATTAAAGAAACCGGGCTCGAAGTTAACCGACCTGACACACAAACAGCTGAGAAGAAGAAAACCGTCTCTCTGCTCGTAGCTGTCGGAGAAGATAGTTCAGTTTGGATCGATAAAAAGAAGGTTGATATTAGAAGTGTGCGAGCGATCATGGAAAGGCTGCACTCAGAGAACCCTAAAGGGGGCTTGGTTATTCAGGCCGATATGAACTCGAAAATTGAGAAAGTACTTGCCATAATGGATTCCGCAAAAAGCATCGGTATAAATCAAGTTGCGATAGCCGGGGAGGAGGGATAAGACATGGTTATTAGACTCAGTTTGTCCGTTATTATCGGCGCAGTCGTCACCTTTGCACTCTTCTATCTTATGCAATATCTGATTATTGGAAATCACTTGGCGCTTGATGAAGATAGTGGTGGCACCATTGTTGACATCGTACGGGTTAAAAAAGATAACGAAGTACAAACCAAGAAACGAAAAGCAAAGAAACCACCACCACCAGACGAGCCACCACCTGATGTTCCTCAAGTGAATATGAGTGTCGCTATTGATGATGCTGCATTCTCAATGAGTGGAATCGATGCCAGCGCTGGTATTGATATCGCAGGAGGCGGTTTTGGCATTAGTGATGGAGAATATTTACCTATTGTTAAGGTACAACCACAATATCCACGACGCGCTTTGTCTCGAGGTATGACTGGATGGGCCATTGTTGAATTTACAGTATCGGCTCAAGGCACTGTTAAAGACGCCACTATTGTCGCTAACTGCGGTTGGACTAAGAACAAATCACAAGGCCAATGCATAGATTCTCCAAATACGGTTTTTGATAAGTCGGCGATGCGTGCTGCTTCCAAATTTAAATATAAACCTAAAGTGATTGATGGAGAGCCTGTGGAAACAGCCGGCGTCCAAAATAAAATCATCTTTGAATTAGAAGAATAAGGAGCGCTATATGAGATACCTTATTATCGCCAGCCTCTTGCTGCTTGGGCCAATGGTACTTGAGAACCTTTCTTCAAGCGCTTTAGGTACAAGCGTCTTTGCTGCAGAAAAGAAAAAAGAAAAACGACGTGTAGCGCCGTTAAAAGAAAGGACTTATAAAGCGCTGGGTGAAGCACAGGCGCTTATTGATCCTGAGTCGGTTCAGTATGAAGAAGGGCAAAAGCCTGAGGTTTTACCTAAGGCTAATCCCAGAGAAGCCTTAGTCGTGCTTGATAGATTGTTGGGTCGACGCGGAAACAGCCCGTACGAAGTTTCTCAAGTATGGAATACCAAAGCCTTTGCTTACTACATTCTCGAAGACACACCCAATACAATCAATGCTTATGAAAATGTACTCAAGCAGCCTCAAATGAAGATTTCAGTTGCACTGGAAATGTCCGCGGTTAGAGCTTTGTTTCAGTTATATTACGCTGGAGAGAGATACCAGAAAGCCATTGATTACATGAATCGGTGGGAAAAGCTAAATGAAAAACCTGACACTAATGTAGCCTTTATTAAAGCCAGTGCTTATTACGAACTAGATCAATTTAAAAAATCGCTAGCTCAGGTCAAGGTCGTAGAAGAATATACCGTTATTCTTGGAAAGACGATGAAAGAAAACTGGCTTTATCTTTACGTCGTTTTATATAACGAGTTGAAAGATTATGATAATGTCATCAACGTTCTTGAAAGAATGGTAGTTGAATTTCCTAAGAAACAATACTGGATGCACTTAGCCGGTATGTATGCCGAAAAGGATTGGGAAGAAAAGGCACTATCTGCATATTATGCTGCTTATATCCAGGGTATGTTCGCCAAAGAGACTGAGGTTGTTATGCTGTCACAGCGTCTCCTAAACGCGGCCGTTCCGATTGAAGCTGCATCGATTCTTGAAAAAGGATTCAAGAGCGAATTAATTGAGGAGAACGAGAAAAACATCATCATTCTTGCGACTGCCTATACCATGGCACAAGAGCATACAAAAGCAATAGATACATGGCGTCGTGCCACTAAATTTGCTGAAGATGGTGAAATCCACTATAGATTGGCCCAGGCTTTAGCGAATGAAGATCGTCACAAAGAAGCGGTAGTAGCGTATAATGACGCACTCGAAGTGGGTGAACTCAAAGATGTAGAAGTTGTGAACTTCTGGCTAGGTATATCCTTAATGCAGACACAGGATTGGAATGATGCTGTAAAAGCATTCAGAGCCGCTGCTAAGGATAAGTCTCGTGCTAAAAGCTCTCGACAATATATTAGATATATTAATAGTGAGAGAAAACGATTAGCTGCTCTTAAAGAAATGATTGAAGGTTAGTTATAGTAGAAGGTTAGTTATAGTAGAAGGGACCAGTAGGTCCCTTTTTTTATTCATCTCTTTTTATTCATCTCTTAAAGATGACCGGTTCCGAGCAGGTTTTGAAAAACGCTTACGTTCGTTCTTTTTCTCAATTTTAAGACTGGCCTTCTTTTGTTCTTCAAAGAAGGCAATTTCTTTTTGAAACTTCAAATAACTAACGAACCGTTCAGCACTTAGTGTTTCTGTTTCGATTGCTTTCTTTACAGCACAGTCAGGCTCAGTTTCATGGGAACAATCATGAAATTTACAATTTTGAGCGTAACCTTCCACATCATTATAGCTGGATATTGTAGAATCTTTATCTATCCAGAATTGAATCTCTCTCATACCTGGCGTATCAATAATGAGCCCACCACTATCTATTAGGCATAACTCTCGATGCGTAGTTGTGTGTCGTCCTTTACTATCCGCTTCTCTAACATCCCCAGTCTTAAAATGGGAATAGCCTAACAAACAGTTTATCAATGTCGATTTACCGACACCTGAGGAACCTAATACAGCAACGGTTGTTCCTTCACTTATCCATGCGCGAAGTTGATCTATCCCATTTTCATTTGTTGCAGAGACAACCAAGATAACAGTACCCGCCGCTATCTTTTGAACTTGTTCTACTTTGATATCAATGTCGGTACACATATCCGCTTTATTCAGGATAATTACCGGTGTGGCACCACTTGCCCAGGTTAGGAGGAGATAACGCTCTATTCTTTTAACATTAAAATTATCATCAAGTCCTGTGACAATAAAAATAGTATCAATATTGGCAGCGACGACTTGTTCATCAAATTCTTCACCGGCTTTTTTACGACTAAATTTTGTTGAACGCTCAAGTGTCTGCTGAATAATAACTTGATCCGAGTTTGCTACATCAGCTTGACTGACTAGAACCCAATCTCCGACAGTTGGAAGCTCTGCTCTTGAAGTAGTTTCCAATCTTGATTTGCCAGGCAGGCTCCCATTCAATTTGCCGATCTCAGACATGAGTTGGTAGCCACTTCTATCTTGGCGGCTAACTCGAGCGGGTATGAATGTATTTTCGACATCAACTTGTTGTTGGTAAAAGTTTTTCCAACCTAGTTGTTTCAGTGTTATATTTTCTTCCAATTTTTTATCCACCTTCATATGCACAACCCTAAACTATCTCGTTACAAGGGTTGTTAGAATGCGTTAAAACCAAACACTATTATTGCTGTCCATATCGTAGACGCGTCTTTAAAGTGATGGGTTAATGAGAGCAATGAGACTTACGCTCTATTACGTGGATATTTACCTTTTGTTCTATATCAAAAAATAATTTAGGCAGGGATACACCGTATGGGAGCGCTCATCAATACATCTGTCACTATCACAAAAAGCCTCCTTAATGGTTAGTATTATTTATACAATAATATTTTACATTAGCAGTGGCAAGTAAAAATTTTATTCAAGTAAATACTGGTAGATAATAACGCCAAAAATGACATTAGATCCTTGTGGGTTAAGGTTAATCGCGAAATACATTCCTCGCTTAGACTCTACATTCATAACCCCACTTTATTATTTTCCTGTCTGAATAGCGCTATTCATGCTAGTTTTGAAACAGGAGGAAACTGCCAATGAAAAATTAAGCCTCTAAACAATCATTTAACCCGTTTACAGGAGAATTATATGGCTAAGGGAAAAGACAAACGCAAATCCGCTGATAAAACAAAGGCTCAAAAAACCTTGAAAGAGAAACGAAAAGAGAAAAAGGAGAAACCGAAAAGTACTTTTTAAGTAGAGACTTGTAAAAGACACCGGGCTTTTAGCCTGGTGTCTTTTTTTACTAATCATTTTTAAGTGTGCTAAATGCCCAATCTAACCATGGCAACAAACGTTCTATATCGCTAGATTCAACGGTAGCGCCGCCCCATATGCGCAGTCCGGTAGGTGCATCTCGATGCCCGCCAATATCAAAAGCGACAGTTTCCTTATCCAACAGTATTACAATCGCCTTCACAAATGATGCTTGTTTGTCTTCTGTTTGATTTAGAAACCATGGGTCAACGATTTTTAGGCAAATTGAAGTCGATGATCTGATGTTTTCTGATACTGCTAGAAAATCAGCCCACTCTGATTTATCTATCCAATGACTGATAACACTTAAGTTTGCCTGAGATCGTTCAATAAGTTTATCGAGCCCACCTATACGCTTGCTCCAATTTAAAGCATCAAGTTGATCTTCCACCGCCAGCATCGATGGGGTATTGATAGTCGCCCCGCTGAATATACTTTTATCCAGTTTACTGTTTTTAGTTAGTCGAAATATCTTCGGAAGGGGCCAAGAGGGGGTATAACTTTCCAATCTTTCGACAGCCCTTGGAGACAGCGCCAGCATTCCTTGGCCTGCTTCTCCTCCAAGTACCTTCTGCCATGACCAGGTAACGACATCTAGTTTGTCCCAATCAAGTGGCATAGCAAACACTGCAGAGGTTGCATCGCAAAATGTGAGACCGGCCCTGTTTGATGGTATCCAGTCTGCGTTAGGTACTTTCACTCCCGCGGTTGTTCCGTTCCAAGTAAATACGATGTCGTGATCAAAATTTACAGAAGCCAGATCAGGAAGCTCCCCATAGGCTGCATTAATATCTTGAACATCATTCAACCTTAATTGTTTTTGGATGTCATTTAGCCACCCTTGGCCAAAGCTTTCCCATGACAGCACGTCAACGCCCCGTGGGCCTAACATCGACCAAATAGCCATCTCAAACGCACCTGTATCAGAGCCAGGTACTATGGCTAGAAGGTAATCTTCTGGTATCCCTAGTATTTCTTTACTCAGGTTTATTAACTCAGCTAGTTTAGCCTTCTCTGCCTTTGCTCGGTGAGATCTACCGAGACTCATAGTCGGTAAATTTTGAACCGACCAGCCAGGTCGTTTTGAAGTCGGGCCTGATGAAAAACAAGGGTTAAGGGGTTTTTGTTCTGGCTGTCTCATGATAATGCTCGAAGGTTTATTTGGCTCGAACCTTAGCTTAAGTCAGGATTCATCGCCAAGGATTTAGATTCATCCTTGTTATTCAATTGTTTCATGATACATAGGAGAAATAATTCGACACTATATCAATAGATTACATGATATTCTCCTCCGAATTTAACTGCCATGATGATAGTGTTCTATGACTTCTAAGCCAGATATTAGGCTTGACCACATTAATTTATTAGCAACTAATCCTGAATGGTTAGCTGATTGGTATGCCGAAAATTTTGGATTTCAAGCCAAAGATGGTTTTGTTTTTGGTCCAGGAACCCTTCTGGTGTTCGAGAAAGGTGAGCCATTAGATTATAAAGGCAATGTGCATTTTGGCTTTCGATGTGGAGAGCGTGACTCTGTTGTTAGTTGGGCTGATAAATTTAGTGCCAGCCTAGAGCAAGATGATGTCTACTGTGCATTCAAAACTAAAGACCCGGAAGGAAATGTGTTTGAAGTCTATTGGGAAGCTGGAGAGTGATTAATAAGTTGAACAAAGAATATCGAATTGCACTGTTGATGGCGATTTCTGCGATGTTTACTTTAGCGGGGTATGAATTTGTTCGCTCAGCTTCAACTGTCCTATTCAAAGCGGCTTATGGGGCTGAAAACCTGCCGCTTGTAATGGCTGCAATGCCCATTGTTGTTCTCTTAGGGATCTCGCTATATAACAAAATATTGAGTGAACTAGGCCCTCGAAGAACATTAGTAGTGACATCTTTGGGGTCAGGGCTCATTATATTTTGTTGTTACATACTGCTAATAAATGGCAGTAAAGTCGTAACACCATTCTTATATCTTACGAAAGAACTCTACATCGTTTTATTAATCGAACAGTATTGGAGTTATATCAACTCATCCTTAAGTCCTTCAAGTGCCAAAAAATTAAACGGTCCCGTAGCAGGCGTTGCAGGAATCGGGAGCGCCTTAGGCGGCACTTTAGTTGGATTGAGTGCCGGGACGCTGGGAACAGAATCAATGGTACTCATTTCTGCATTTTTTCTTCTGCCTGCAGTCTTTGTAGCAAACTACACTTACCAACATAATGGTGAACCCCTACCTAGTGAAAAAGAAGTAAACAAAAAGGAAACTAGTAAAAAGGAACCAAATAAAAACGAATCTACGATGGGTTGGTCATGGTTGAGAAAGAACCCCACCTTGGGTTATTTGTTGGTCGTAGTACTCTTGTCCCAATTATTATCTGCAGTTTTAGATCTGAAGTTTCAGTCACTTCTATCTATCGAATATGCTGGTAGAATTGATGAAGAAACAGCGTTCCAAGGCTGGTTTTGGGGAACCTTGAATACCTCAGTGCTGATACTACAATTTGTGATAGTTCCCATGCTACTGAGCTTCGTGGCCTTGCGATGGATTCATGTCTTAATGCCAGTGATACATCTTTTTGCCATTGCAATAGCAGTTTATGAGCCTAACGTTTTTACCGTAGGACTGGCATTTTTCCTTTTTAAGGCATTCGACTATTCCTTATTTCGAGCAGCTAAAGAGATACTGTATGTGCCTTTAAGTTTTGATGAAAGATATCGTACAAAGCAAATTATAGATGTATTTGGTAATCGAGCAGGAAAAGGTGCTACATCCGTTATCATTGTTCTTTTACAAAGGGCAGGGGTAATGGTAAATAATTACTATCTAGCAGCAGGTTTTGCTGCTGTCATCGTTTGGCTGATCATGATATTTCCTCTCACGAAGCATGTTTCAAAAAACCACCTGTATGACTAGCCAACTTTTAATTCAACAGCTGAGTCTAGAGGATTCTGTTAGTTATGGCCTAATTAGAGAGATGGCGAATAGTGATAAAAATTACCGAGGGCATCGTGATAAGGAAAAAACCCTTTCCCCTTCAGAATTAAAAGTTATATTAAATTTCAATCAGAATGCCATTTCCTTAGGCGCCTTTCTGCACAATGAACTTGTCGGCATAATATCAATGGGTTGGTTGTTAGAGGAATCTACACTCTTTGGGCTGTTTGTGACTAATGCTTGTAGAAGGCAAGGAATAGGGCGTAAATTATCAGAGAAAGTTGTGCAATTAGCGGGGGAAAAAGCGTCTAAAGTACTTAAACTGGAAGTGCTTCGTGAGAATGCGAGTGCACTCGCTTTGTATGAGTCAATGGGGTTTTCATCCACTAGACGGAATCAGAAATCTCTTAAAATGATACTGGTTACTCACCCGCCGCCTTACTCAAATTTACGATAGTTTCATTTAAATGATCTAGTCTATTTATCAATACCTTAATAATATTGTCCTTTAGTTTTTCTCTAATAGAAATTTCTAGGTGTGTGAGAGTTGCTCTGTCGATTTCAAATACAATACAGTCCTCGGCTGAAATAACAGAGGTGGTTCTGGCGCGCTCTGTTAAAAATGATACTTCACCAAAAAAGTCTCCAGGGCCTAATGTTGCTAAGGTCTTACCGAGACCTTTACGTCTTACACTCACTTTACCCGCTAACAGGATGTAAAACGATTGATCTTGCCCTCCCTGACGGATAAGGGTTTCACCTTTTTTAACGAGGAAGAAATGTGAATGAAAGCCAGTGAGAATATCTTTCTCCTGACTATTAAAAGTATCAAAGAAATGAACCTTGTTCAGGATTTCCAAGAATTTTTTGCTCGCTATTGGTTCTAATCTTTGCATAAGCGTACATTAATATGTGATTTATGAGCTGAAACATACCTAAGTATGTAAATTAAGTGTAGCCGAGAAGTTTGATTAAGCTTTCTATAAGTGATTATCAGTTGTGTAAATATCGGTGAATACAGATGATGATAGATGAAGAGAGATGTTAAGTTAGGGTATAAATCGTTCGTTAAGAAAGCAGTCAAATTGGAGAGGGATGATGGCGGGATTGTTAGAAGGAAAAGTCGTAGTAGTCACTGGTGCAAGTCGTGGGATTGGAGAAGCTATTGCCATTAGATATGCGATGGAAGGTGCCTCGGTAGTGGTTTCCGCTCGAACACTTAATGACGGAGATCACCCATTGTCAGGAGGAATAAATACGGTTGTTGAGCGTATTAAGAAGGGTGGTGGCAAGGCCGCTGCAGTGCGCTGTGATCTCGTTATAGAAAATCACCGTACTCATCTTATTTCAGAAACAGAAAAGCTATTTGGCCCAGTTGACATCCTCGTCAACAATGCCGCTATTACCTACTTTATGACAGTTGATAAATTTAAACTCAATAGATTTGATCTTATGTTCGAAGTACAGGTAAAAGCACCTTTTCACCTATCTCAATTGATTTTACCGAGCATGCAGGCGCGAAAATCAGGCAGGATATTAAATATTTCGTCGCACGCAGCCCTTCACCCAGCTAAAGATGCGCCAAGTCGAGGAAGTGCGGTCTACGGTATGTGCAAAGCTGCGCTTGAGCGATTTACAACCGGCTTGGCCGCGGAGGTTTATGCTCAGCATATCGGCGTAAATGTAATTTCACCTGGATTGGTTGCGACACCTGGGGTTGTTCATCATAATCTCATCACACAAGACACGCCAGATGACGCGGTGACCCCCGTTGAAGACATGGCTGAAGCTTGCTTGCGCCTTGTTCATGGATCAGCTCAGGATTTTACAGGTTTGATAACCTATGCGGACGAAATGATAAGCAATTATAAGCTCAGCCCTAAGAATCTCGCCTATTAGCTCACTTTATCGATGGTTGTTTTAAAAGGGTGAGGAGTTGGATACATTCATTTTTACTTTCAAAGCCCTGTTCCCCAAATTGAATATGCTTGGCCTTCGCTTTGTAAGTCCTGAAAATTTTGTCCCATAGGCTAAAGTTAAAACCAAAATTACTATTTGCTTCTCCATTTTTATTCGAATGATGAATGCTGTGCATATCTGGCGTAACAATCAGCGTTCTCAAAATAGCATCTAATTTACCATTCAATTTGATGTTGCCATGATTAAACATAGCCATGGCGTTTAAGACAATTTCGAATATTAAGACCGCTATTACCGGAGCACCTATTAGGCAAATCACTGTTATTTTAATAAACATCGAAATAACAATTTTGATTAGATGAAAGCGAAAACCAGTCGTGAGGTCATAGTCTAAATCTGTATGGTGTACGCGGTGAAATCTCCAGAGCAAGGGGATTGCATGAAATAGTCTATGTTGTAAAAAATCACGAAATCCAGAATGATTACGGTGCAAAAAATGATTAAGCTGTGATTTATTTTTAGATAATTAAATAGGCCCCAATTTTTCTCTTCCACAATTAAGGCAGCACCTAAGGCTCCCATGGAAAGGATAATGCTTAGTATTAGACTGTTGATAATCAGTAAGCTGAAGTTATCTTTCCATCTCCTTAATTTTGAATAGTACAACTCTCTTTTAGGTGCATAATTTTCCCTCAGGAGTATCAAACAAAACACCGCAAAAAAGACAGCTAAACGCAGCCATGAATCGAGGTTGACAGAGGAAAATAGTATTTCTAATGCTTTCACCTATCATCCTTTTATTGTTCATCTTTAATTCGATAAGCCGATTTCTGCAGGGTTAAACGGGGTTTTTTGATAGACGTAGTAGTTTAACCAATTTAAAAACAGCAAATTCCCATGGCTTTTCCATGTAACAAGGGGATCCTTAGCCGGATCGTTATTCGGGAAATAATTTTCTGGAATTGTTGGAGAATTACCCGCCTGCAAATCACGTTCATACTCGTCTTTTAAACACAGGGGTTCATATTCAGAATGGCCGGTTACGAATAGTTGTTTACCGTCTTTGCGAGCGACGATATAAGGACCAGCAATCGTTGATTCTGCGATCAATTCTAAGTCATCATGCTTCAATATTTCTTTCAGAGGCACTTCCGCATAGCGTGAGTGGGGCGCATTAAAAACGTCATCAAAACCACGTACTATTGGGGCTAGTGGATTGATTAGATGGTGTGGGTAAACACCAGAGATTTTCTTGTCTAGCACGTTTTTTTGAATACCATAAAGGTGGTACATCGCAGCTTGTACACCCCAACAGAGAAACATGGTGGATGTTACATTTGCTAAACTCCAATCTAACACTCTAGTGAGTTCAGGCCAAAATGAGACGCTCGAAAAATCTATTTGACCTAAAGGTGCACCAGTAATAATGAGACCGTCATATTTTTCGTGCTGAATTTCATCATAGGATTTATAGAAAGCATCCATATGTTCTATCGGTGTATTTTTTGAGGGTTTGTTATCAACCCTCATCAACTCGACATCTAATTGTATTGGTGAGTTGGCTAACATCCGTAAAAGGTGAATTTCAGTTTCAATTTTTTTTGGCATCAAGTTGAGAATGAGGATTCTTAGTGGACGCATGTCCTGATCAGCCGCGTCAGAACTAGAGATGCAGAAAACATTTTCTTTTTGTAGCGTTTCCCTGGCAGGTAAATTATTGGGTATTCTAATCGGCATTACTAATTCCTACTTTATTTTGCAAATGTCATCACGATTGTTCGTTAATCGCTTAATTGTTGATGCTAAAGTAGGCTTTATGTCCTCTCTTTAGCTGTATTTATAGAGCGCCCGCAAGATGGGTCAAATCGGCGCTTAAGGTTCATCTTATAAGAACTGAGACTACATCGTCAAATAGTAAGCGATGTAGTCCCAGTATAGCGTCACAAAAAACAATTACCTAAAAGGCTGTGTCTCCATATTGTGCTTGAAGGCGCTTCATGCCTTTAATCCAACGATCATAATCGGCAGTCTTTCGCTGCATGTAATCAAGTACTTCAGCGTGAGGTAGAATGAGAAATTTCTCTAATGATAAAGTTTCCATTACACTATCCACTAATTCTTCTGGTTCCATCATGCCATTGATTCCTGCCACTCCGCCTTCTTGCGTATTTTCTGTCATGGCTGTCCTAACCGCTTGAGGACACAGCACTGAAACCTTAATACCTCTATCACCATAGGTAATTGCCAGCCATTCTGCATAGGCGACTGCTGCATGTTTAGTCACTGCATAGGGTGCACTTCCAATCTGAGATAATAAGCCTGCAGCGGAGGCTGTGTTTAAAATATAGCCTTCACCGCGGGATAGCATATTGGGTAACGCGGCCCGCGTCGCATATATATGCGCCATCACGTTTATCTCCCATATGCGTTGCCAATCTTCATTGGGTGTTTCGGGTCCTCCGCCGACACCTATGCCAGCATTGTTGCACAGTAAGTCAATATGACCATGCTTGGTTTCAACTGATTGAACTAAGTGAATAACATCTTGCTCGTTTGCGACATCTGTTCTTATCGCCACAGCGCCTATTTCTTTCGCTACTTTCGTGACAATTTCTTCATGAAGGTCGGCGATAACAACAGATTTTGCGCCCTCGTTGACAAAACGACTTGCCATTGCTTTCCCAATTCCGCTTGCTCCACCAGTCACGATGATAATTTTGTCTTTTACATCCATCTTTACTATCCACTTTATTGTATAAAGAGAGACTCTCATATTTCAACATGATCTGGAAGTAGGACAGTGACAAACACTTTGATCTATTTATTGATGACTCATCGGAATCGAAAATAGAAAGCTCAGAATATTTAGATCTAAGGTCCGAATTTGATTAAAATCTCTTGCATCAAATTTAGATTAAAGCGATCATCCATGGCGAATTAGAATAAGTATTCACCAGAATAAGATGAAGCATATGGAAGAATTTGGCAATACGCCCGCCACCATTAACGCTTCCTCTCTCGACAATGATCGCTTAACAGCGTTCTCTCCGGCTTTAGGTATTACCCATAAATCAAAAAGTGAAGACCTTGTATTTGAATTAAATGAAGATGCGCTTTGCCAGCGGATAAATGAGCGGGTGGAGTCAATCTTTGGAGACGTGCGTGGTCAACATATCGAGGAAATATTCTCTAGCCAACCTGCAGTACTGGAACAATTTCAAAAAATTTCTAGCGGTAGAGAATTCATCTATTTAGAGGAGCCTAATCAACATACCTGGATTATTTAAAGTATTTGGGACAAGGACGGCAGTTTGTCAGGTTCCGTCATCACTGCTCAAGCACTTGATGAGATTATCGTGACTGACACTATATTACTACCTTCCGCTTGGAGTTACGATCTTCTTGCCAATGAGATAAGTGTCAGTAATGCCGTAGCTGCAGTGTTTGGTTTCGAGAACACAAAATTGGATTTTCGAAATGCACGTAATGCCTTACCAGAAGTCATGAGGATGTTGAAAGCAGGATGCAGTCCCCTTTTTTTGAAAGAAGCAGAATTTTTCCTTAAAGAATTCCAACTTGAAGATAGCGCAGGAAAATTGAGATGGTTATCTGTACGTGGTCAAGTTGCAAACCAAAGCCCAAAGGGGCATGTGACTAAACTGAATGGTTCAATAGAAGATATAACCGAAAGAGTGGAGGAAATTAGAGGTCGGCAGAAACTTGAAGTAAAAATACTTGGCGTTCAAAAAATGGAAGCGATTGGCGAACTAGCGGGTGGTATCGCTCACGATTTTAATAATATTTTGACCACGGTGATGGGCTACACAGAACTGGCTATGATCGAATTAATGCCAGATTCGGACCCTAAATTATCTACCTATCTGCATGAAATATATCAAGGTGGACGTCGCGCACGGGATTTAGTGGATAAAATATTAACTTTCAGTCGAACCGATCAGATACAAGCAGAAAACAGCGCGTTAATGCAAGAAGTTAAAGACATTGTAAAAATGCTTAGAGCATCTTTACCCAGCTCGATAGAAATTAGTATCGATATAGACGAAGGACTTCCAGAAGTCTTTATCGATAAAAGTTACCTCCAACAAATGTTAATAAATGTATGTATCAATTCAAGAGACGCGATGCCTGATGGTGGAACAATTTACATTCGAGGTCGATCCCGCACTATTGTAGATGAGCATTGTGATTCTTGCCATAGTGAATTTGTTGGGGATTTCGTAGAGCTCTCCATAGAAGATTCAGGTTCAGGAATTAATGATTCTATTCAAAGTAGGATCTTTGAACCTTATGTAAGTACGAAAGATGAGGGCTCTGGATTGGGGCTGTCTATGGTTCATGGCATAATGCACAGACAAGGTGGACATTTAAAAGTTGATTCCATTTTTGAGGATGGAACTGAATTTAGATTTTTTCTTAAACCCGCCAAAAACTACGGTGTATCTGTTCCAATTGAGCCTTATATCGACGTTATTGAAAACAAGCAAAATGCACAAAAACATATTCTAGTCATCGATGATGAGGTGTCATTAGCATACTTCCTTAAGGAGTTGCTACAGAAGAAAGGTTACGAAGTGAGTGTTGCAACCGATAGCCATGAAGCATGGGCTTTATTTAGTTCGCATCCAGAGAAGTACGACCTAGTTGTTACTGACCAAACTATGCCCGGACTGAGCGGTGTGCAACTGGCAGCTAAAATGTTAATGATTTGCCCGGAGCTACCAATAATCTTATGTACGGGATATAGCGATATAATCGATGAGTTTAATATTCGTCAATATGGTATCAAAGGTTATATGGTAAAGCCCATTAATAGCAAAGAGCTATTGAAAAGTGTAGATTCTCTTTTAGTCCCAATGGACAATAGCGATTAGAAAGTAAGCTAACCTAGAGGGCTAACCTAGAGCGTTAGCCTGCAAGGTAGCCTGCTGTGTTTATCTAGATCGTTTTACTATTGATCTGTAGATAGAGTTGGTCCTTTGTCTCGGATAAATCTATCTCTCCTTTAGCTAAGTTTTCCAAAATTTCTTGGGCCTTAACCTTTCCAATAGGTGTCTCGTTTGTCCCTATTGCTTGATCTACCAGAGCATAATAACCAAGAGCACGATGAACAATATCAAAAAGTTTTCTACTCATATTATGAGTATGGATTTTATTCAGAATAATAGAATATTCATTATTATAGTTTATTTGCAGACCACTATATTCGATCTCAACTTCTGATATAGCGTTTATAAATAATGGATCGTTATTAAGATCGAGTTTTTCTACGATTGCTTTTGTATCTGATATCTTATTGTTCAGAACTTCTATTTCCATATCAAATTTTCACCTTACGATCCTTTTAGTAAAAAAGATTTTGCGCCATTAATTCTTGCGGCAAGATAAGTTGATCCACCACGATCTGGATGCATTTTCTGTATTAGACGTCGATGTGCATCAACAATTTCATCATCGCTTGCACCTTTCTCTAGTCCCAAAATAGCGAGAGCCTGAGCCTGATCATATGACACATCAGCTGGCTCGGGCGTATAGCTGTCACCAGATCTATCTTCAGATTCTTGCCCTGGAAACCTTCTTTCTATATAGGCAGTAAGCAGTCGTGTTGATTCATCATCGCTGGAACACATATCAACTAGATCCAAAAGTTTATCGTAGTCCAAGTTAGATAATAGTTGTCCTTGATACTTACCCATTAGAATTTTACCATCAAGTTCACCTGAATCATGTGCCAAGCGCATGTCTAAATAAACAGTCACAATACTCGAAGTTTTCGATTGAGCTTGGCTTGTTGATTTAAAAATATTGACGGATTTAAAAAATGAAGCAAGTCGAATTAAGCTAAATACATTCCTTCCTGCAAAAGAAATGAAGGGCATGAACCCACCTAAGAGAACAAATAACCAATGTAGCTTCCCTGTTAATCCAAGAAAAATAAAAGACACCCCTGTGATGGCTAGCAAATAAATGATTAGAAATTGCCTAAGATTGAGCTTTGATTTACCTAACATCAGCCTTAAGAGAAAAAATATTCCAGTCAATACCAAAAAAAGCGATCCAAGAATAAACATCTATCTAATTCTTTAATTGTTGAGACAGGAGTGCGACTGCAGGGCTATGTTTTAGCTTATCAAATGCTTTTCTACCCCCTGCTGCATACACTGCAACGGCCGCTAATAATGACTTTAGTTGAGACGCGCTAGACAAGTCAAAAGGCGCGTATGCACCTCCGGAAAGTGAAGCTAGCTGTCGAAAAGTCGTTTCCGCTTTACGATCTAAGCCCTCCTGAAAAACAAAAATAGGGACATTCATTAATCCGAGCTTTCCCGCGAGGTGACAAAGCGCATCAACATCTTCTTCAATGGCGTCTCCAATAAATACGAGAGCGTGGACGCGATTAGTTAAATTTTCGTTAAGCGTATGCTGTAAGATTTTTGCTATTTGAGTATGTCCGCCCAAACAACTAACTGCCGTCATTTCACGCATTAAAGAATCAGTTTCAATATGCCATGAGCTTCGAAAAAACTCCAAAAAACCCCGGTAATAACAAAGCTGAACTGCTAAGCCCCCTAGACTTGTTGTTTGTTCAAACATCTGAGCCTGTAAATGGCTGGCATTATCCCATGTAGGTGCACGACTTGCCGTTGCATCTAGACTGAAAATAAGTCGATTACGCTTTATTACAGGAGTTTGGGCAACAGTCATCAAAAATTGACTTACTTTATTTCCCTCTCTTAATTGTTTCTTTTTATCCATTCAGGTGGTCCAGTACTTGTGCCTTGTCTA
Organism: Flavobacterium sp.; assembly: GCA_047616645.1. Lineage (GTDB taxonomy): Bacteria > Pseudomonadota > Gammaproteobacteria > Pseudomonadales > Azotimanducaceae > JAHRVQ01. Next base: position 20,561 of record JBLHIH010000030.1, read on the forward strand.
GTGAATGAGTAACGTAGGGAACATTCTACGTTGATGCTCAATGACTGCAAGCTAGAGCAACAATTTTAAACAACCATTCACAAAGGCTATATGAAACAACAATCTAAAAAATTGGTCATAGCCATTTCAAGTAGTGCTTTATTTGATCTTAAGGAAAGTGACAAGGTCTATAGAGAATCGGGCCTTACATCCTATGGTGAGTACCAAATAGCACATGAGTCGGAACCACTAGCGCCAGGTGATGCATTTCCGCTTGTGCGTAAGCTTTTAAAGCTGAATGATTTATTCCAAGGAGAAGACAGGGTTGAGGTGATTCTCCTATCTCGGAACACGGCTGATACTGGACTTAGAGTTTTCAATTCGATTCAACATCACAATTTGTCCATATCTCGTGCTGCCTTTACCGGTGGTTCGGCCCCATATCGTTATATGGCGGCATTCGCCTGTCATTTATTCCTTTCGACAAATCCAAATGACGTAAGAGAGGCATTATCTAATGGCATCGCTGCGGCTAGTATTTTGCCATCAGCTAGAACAAACAATCATAAAGGTGATTTACATTTCGCTTTTGATGGTGATGCGGTTTTATTTTCAGATGTCGCTGAAAAAGTCTATCTAGATAAAGGACTTAACGCCTTTATTGAAAGTGAACGTATGGCCGCAAATGAGCCTTTACCTGGCGGACCTTTTAAGCCTTTTCTCTCGGCACTTCATGATTTGCAGGCAGAGTTTCCTAAAGACAGCTGTCCAATTCGAACAGCATTAGTCACGGCTCGATCTGCCCCAAGCCACGAAAGAGTCATCAAGACACTAAGAAATTGGCATGTGAGAATCGATGAGTCATTGTTTTTAGGGGGTTTGAGAAAGAGCGAGTTTTTAAAGGCCTATGGCGCAGACGTTTTTTTTGACGATCAGGCAGAACATTGTCTTCATGCAAGTGAGGTAGTACCTGCCGGACACGTTTTGCATGGCGTTAAGAACGATAAGGATTAATGGTTTTCAATGTTAAAGTCCTAGAGATAAGTTGAAAAAATTGCTGAATGTGCCTATTCTTCAATAGAGTACAATAGAATATTTACAGTAAGTCTTAGACCAATTTTGAATAATGCAGCGATCGATGCGCCAAGGAGAAAGCAGCTATGAAGCTTCAACAGCTTAGGTATATTTGGGAAGTTGCCCATCATGATCTGAACGTTTCTGCTACAGCGCAGAGTCTATATACTTCTCAGCCAGGTATCAGTAAACAAATTAGACTACTTGAGGATGAACTAGGGGTAGAGGTATTTTCCAGAAGTGGCAAACACTTAACTCACATTACCCCAGCTGGTCAGACTATCATCGAAAAAGCTGGAGAAATATTACGTAAAGTAGAAAGTATCAAACAAGTAGCTCAAGAATTTAGTAACGAAAAAAAGGGTAGTTTGTCAATTGCTACCACGCACACTCAGGCTCGATACGCATTGCCCACTGTTATCCAAAACTTTATTGGTAAATACCCAGATGTTTCCCTGCATATGCATCAAGGGACACCCATACAGATAGCAGAGATGGCAGCGGAGGGTACCGTCGACTTTGCCATTGCAACTGAAGGACTTGATCTCTTCGGCGATTTAATCATGATGCCCTGTTATAAATGGAACCGTAGTATTGTCGTTAAGAAGGACCATCCACTCGCACAAAAATCCAACATAACACTAGAAGATGTCGCCGAATACCCCATCGTGACCTATGTATTTGGTTTTACAGGTCGCTCCAAGTTAGATGAAGCATTCATGCATAGAGGTCTTGCTCCCAAAGTTGTCTTTACGGCAACCGATGCTGATGTTATTAAAACTTATGTCCGCCTAGGCCTCGGTATTGGAATATTGGCAGACATGGCTTATCACGAAGAACTAGACAGCGATCTTGTGTCTATCGATGCGAGCCAACTATTTGAAAGTAGTACCACAATGATAGGTTGTCGCCGCGGTACCTTCCTACGTGGTTATATGTATGAGTTCATCGAGCTATTTGCGCCACATTTAACGAAGGAAATTGTGGACCACGCATTTGAAAAACATAATAAAGCCGAACTTGAATCCTTATTCAGCTCAATTGACCTTCCCAACCTATAATATAGGCATTACTCGGGAACGATTTGTCCGCGGAAGCTAGTGTATGGGTTCTCTAACCTGCCTTCGCAATTAAGTGAGTATCGGTATTGTGCAAACCACATTCCTTTTTGGTTTCTTCTTCCCACCACCAACGACCAGCCCTTTCATGTTCTCCTGGTCTAATTGGGCGGGTGCAGGGCTCACAGCCAATACTTACATATCCTTTGTCATGGAGCCGATTGTAAGGAACTTCATGATCTCTTATATATTGCCAAACCTGCTCAGAGGACCAATGAGCCAAGGGGTTATATTTCGTCAATTTTCTGTTTGGTCCAGAGAAAGTCTTATCGTTCTCAGTTTGAAGAAGCTCTGATCTGGTGGGGCTCTGATCTCTTCGTTGACCTGTAATCCACGCATCCATATTCGTCAAATAATGCCTTAAGGGCTGTATTTTTCGAATATTACAGCAAGCTTGATGGCCTTGTTCATAAAAATCAAACAGCCCATTTTGCCTCACAAATTGAGTGAGCGCCGCGCCGTTAGGGCTAATTATCTCGATTTCTAAGCTATAGTGATCGCGAACTTGTTGAATATATTGGTAGGTTTCTGGATGTAGTCGCCCCGTATCGAGAGAGAAGATTTTTGGCTTGAGACCTAACTTGCAAGCCATATCGACCATGATCACATCTTCAGCTCCGCTAAAGGATATTGCAACATTCTCGTGTTGGGTAATGGCATTTTCTATTAAGTCTTTAGGGCGAATCACGTTTATCTCTCTTAAGTAGCAGCTTCAACTGAAATGAGAGATTAACAAACTATAAAAATTCTGAGAAAGTCTTTAAATTCATATCGACATAACCAAAAAATCTTCCAAAGGTCACATTCATAAGGTCATCGGTAGAAATGCGTAATGCATTACCAGATCTGGTTATAGGGTCTATATTAGCGTCCTATCAATTTGCTAGTATTGCCTCTACAAGCGAAAATTTAAGACAAGCTAAAATTGTAAGTCTTGGGTTTTCTACCAATATTTATTAGCTTGGCTTTGTCGATAAACCTAAGTCCAGCTTCGAATTAAAGAAGTAATTTATATTCGATTATAGAATTTACCCTATAAAAATAGAGTAAAAACGTTCCCCTGAAACATTAACTGTCAGAGTTAGGGGGGATAAATAGAAACTGTAGCCAATTGTATCGAAAGCATAGTGGCTAAGACGTAAAGATAAGGAGTGAATATGGACGTGGTGTGTTTAGATTTAGAGGGAGTACTGATTCCAGAAATTTGGATTGCTTTTGCCGAGACGACCGGCATTGAAGCCTTAAAAGACACAACTAGAGATATTCCAGATTATGATGTTTTGATGCGGCAGAGGTTAGACATTCTAAACAAAAACAACTTAAAGCTTGCCGATATTCAAGCCGTCATCTCAAGTTTAGAGCCAATGGATGGTGCACTCGAGTTTCTAGATAGTCTTAGAGAAGGTTATCAAGTTATTATTTTATCAGATACTTTCTACGAGTTCGGCCTTCCCTTTATGGCTCAACTAAACTGGCCCACTTTGTTTTGTCATAAACTCGTGATTGACGAAACAGGGGGCGTTATCAACTATAAATTGCGTCAGAATGATCCCAAACGTCAATCAATCAGAGCGTTACATGATCTGAAGTTTAGTGTTTTCGCAGCTGGAGATTCTTATAATGATACCAGTATGTTGGCAGAAGCCGATGCTGGTTTTTTGTTTAGGGCACCAGAGAATGTAATAAGGGAATTTCCGCAGTATCCCGTAACGTCAGAGTATCAGGAACTGCGTAATTTCTTCGATTCCGCAGCAGTAGTAAATGGCTAAAAATCTTATCAAATGCCATTTACTATTAGCTGAGCTAATAATTACGATTAGACTAAGTTGATATTCGATTCAAAGGATTTCTGTATACTTGGCTCGAATTATTAGTTCAGGTAAATTAGATGGTGAGTGCGGGCAAAAAGTTTAGAGAAGCTATTGCAGCTGAGAATCCCCTCCAAGTGGTTGGTACTATCAACGCTTATACCGCTATTCTAGCGGAATCTGAAGGTTATAAAGCGATATATCTATCTGGGGCAGGTGTGGCGAATGCCTCATACGGCTTACCGGATTTAGGCATGACCTCCCTCAACGATGTGCTTGAAGATGTTCGCAGAATTACCTCTGCAAGTAGTTTGCCCATGCTCGTTGATATTGATACCGGTTGGGGAGGTGCATTTAATATTGCACGCAGTGTCAAGGAAATGATCAATGCAGGAGCAGCTGCTGTCCATATTGAGGACCAAGTTGCTCAGAAACGTTGTGGTCACAGACCTAACAAAGAAATTATATCTAGATCTGAAATGCAAGATCGAGTCAAAGCTGCTGTCGATGCTAAAACGGATAATGATTTTGTTATCATGGCGAGAACAGATGCGCTAGCAGTGGTTGGATTGGAAGAGGTCATAGAGAGGGCGGTTCTTTGCGAAGAAGCCGGCGCTGATGCGATATTTGCAGAAGCGATGACTGATTTGGACATGTATCAAAAAGTTGTTAATGCGGTTGATGTCCCTGTTCTTGCCAATATTACAGAATTTGGAGCGACGCCTTGTTACAACACAGAACAATTGGCTTCAGCTGGCATCGCAATGGCACTTTACCCACTCTCGGCATTCAGGGCAATGAACCTGGCAGCCCTCAATGTTTACAGTACCTTGCGTAAAAATGGCACACAGGAAAGTGTGATCGATTTGATGCAAACAAGAGAGGATCTTTATCACTATCTGGGTTATCACGAATACGAGAAGAAACTAGATGAATTGTTTTCGGATGATTCCTCCAATAGTTAGTATCCGTCCAGAAACAGAAAAATTTGGCTGAAAGTTGCGAGACTATTAAGTTTCAAGGCTATAGATGCATAGCTTGCTGTACCTGTTGTTCAAAAGGCAACAATGTAGAGTGGGATTTTAACTAGATGTAAAGGGAGTTTGATATGACAGACAAAAAGAAAGGTGGAGCGGGTCTCCGAGGCCAATCAGCCGGTGAAACTGCATTGTGCACTGTCGGTAAGGAAGGTGCGGGATTAACCTATAGAGGTTATGGTATTGACGACCTAGCGGCAAACGCTAAATTCGAGGAAGTCGCATACATGCTGCTTTACGGTGATCTCCCGAATCAAATGCAGTTGGCTCAATATGAATCGCGCCTACACTTGATGCGCTCATTACCAGAAGACTTGAAGCTGGTGCTCGAGAAAATTCCTAAAGAAACGCATCCAATGGATGTCATGCGTACAGGTTGTTCCATGTTAGGAAACCTAGAACCAGAAAATTCATTCTCGGACCAACAAGATGCAGCAGACCGCTTGTTGGCGGCTTTACCGGCAATCATGTGTTACTGGTATAGATTTAGCCATGATGGTCTAAGGATTGAGACCGAAACTGGCGAAGATTCTATTGGTGGCCATTTTTTAAAAATGCTTACGGGTGAAACGCCTTCTGATATGCATAGAGAGGTGATGAACTGTTCTCTGATTTTGTATGCAGAGCACGAATTTAATGCGAGTACCTTTGCCGGTCGAGTGTGTGCTGCAACGCTATCGGATATGTATTCATGCGTGACTGCATCAATTGGAACCTTGAGGGGCCCCCTCCATGGAGGGGCCAATGAAGCTGCGATGGAGCTTATCGAGAAATTTTCAACTGTTGAGGAAGCCAAAGCCGGTATTCTCGATATGTTAGTTAAAAAGGAAACCATCATGGGTTTCGGTCATGCGATTTATACGACACATGATCCCAGAAATGACATTATTAAACAGTGGGCTGAAAAATTAGCAAAAGAAAATGGTGATACTGGACTATTTGATATTTCTGTTGTCGTTGCAAAAACAATGTGGGATGAAAAGAAATTGTTTCCGAATGCCGATTTCTTCCATGCCTCAGCATATAATTATATGGGAATACCAACTAAAATATTTACGCCCATATTTGTAATGTCGCGATTGACCGGATGGGCTGCTCACGTGATGGAGCAAAGATCAAATAATCGACTCATTAGGCCCAATGCAGACTATGTTGGCGTTGATGCAAGGTCTTATAAGCCCATTGGTCAACGGGCTTAGGATCCGAAGTTTGACTACACTATTTATTGACTATATTCCCCGTACCGCGAACGCTGATATTGTTGTTGATATCGCATGACTTTTGATACATATCTTTGTGTCTCAGGGTACGGGGGAACGCCTCGATAGCGTTCTACAGCTGTACTTCCAGCATTGTAAGCTGCAAGTGCTAAGGTGATTTCCCCATCAAACCTTTGTATAAGCTCACTTAAATGTTGGGTTCCTGCGTAAATATTTTGCCGAGGGTTAAATCTGTTATAGACATCATATTGTTGTGCGGTGGGAAGCATTAACTGCATTAAACCAGTGGCTCCCTTTTTCGATACTGCATTAGGGTTAAATCCTGATTCGACATGAATTATTGCTTCAACTAAGGCAGGGTCAAGATTAAATTTTGTACTTGCGCCGTTAATCAGCGCTCTAAACTTGGTGGGGCCACCCGCCTCAATTGATCGGTTGGCGAGTATATGTCCAGCATCTGTGATGCTGTCCCTCTTCATTACGCTTCTATATTTTTGAGATGAATGAGGAGGCCGATCGCTTATGAGCTTCTCGCCATTGGGGCCCTCAGATAGGTATATCTCGGCATAGATAAAGGGGCTAAATATTAGCGCTAGCAGTATACTGTGTGCGTAAACATGTCTAGATTTCATCGCTTGGATACATAGTCTTTAACATGCCTGTAAGATGTAGAATGATATCAATGGATAAGGTGCATTTTCTAAAGTATACCTGAGTGAGCTTTGTTTTAGCCAAATACCAATGACGCTACTGTTATACTCGTTAAATATCGAAATTTGTCAAAATATCGTCTAGGAATGCTGGTTTTTAAGACAGTATTTGTTAACACCATTTTAGGATTTACTATGCATTTTAATCTTCCTGACCTCTGTGATAAATTCCCAGATCTTGTCAAAGTAATCGAACCCATGTTCGGTAATTTTGGTGGGAAAGATTCTTTTGGCGGTGAAGTCGTCACTATTAAGTGCCACGAGGATAACTCCCTGGTTGCCGAACAGGTTAAAGAGCCAGGAGTGGGTAAAGTGCTTGTAGTCGATGGCGGTGGCTCTATGCGATGCGGACTTTTAGGCGATAATTTGGCACTAAAAGCAATGGAACAGGGTTGGGAGGGCATAATTGTTTACGGATGCATCCGAGACGTTGACATCATCGCTGAACTCAACCTTGGTGTACAAGCATTGGCATCTCATCCAAAAAAGAGTATTAAGCGCAGCCAGGGTTTACTTAACGAAATACTCAGCCTAGGTGGTGTAGAGATAAAGCCAGGTCACTTTATTTACGCTGATAACAACGGTGTATTAGTGTCTAGCAAGGCCTTGGTTTAAGCCGCTTCACAACTTTAACTGTCGTAGATTTGGATCCCTTACACTACTTTCCCAACTCCGACGAAATTGACGGGATAGTCGGTTTCCCTCTGTCACATCATAAAAATTCGCACTGCCATCAAAAGCTTCGACATCTAGTCTGTAGATGTAACCATGACCATCAACCAATATATATTCATGGTTTAATTGGCGAAGTTCTGGATGAACAATTTGAATTTGCATCGATGACGGTAACCTTCTCGCTAATTTAACAAGTGAATGCCCATTTTTTATTACGCGATGTGGGTCATAGAGCAGTATCTCCACACGGGTATATTTATTCCGCCGAGCCAATATTGAACAAACTTGTCTCAATTCTTCGTGATCGAATAATTTATGGTCGAGAAATGGCGACAAGATCTGTATTGTATGTTGCGCCTGTTTGCACATTTTTAGAATTGTATTCTGGAAGTCTTCCATTCTTCTGAGAAGTAGGAAATCGTTCTTTATGCCAAGCGCGTGAATTGCAGTCACATCGACAGTCTTTCTTTCAGTGACTTGCTTAAGGGGGGTGACATCTTCAATTTTTCGGGTATAGAAAATTCGATCATCTACATCTTGTAGAAACCCCACTTTTTTGATGAAGGGCTGAAGGGTATCGCTGCCCTCGAGAGACAGACAAGACAATCCCAACCTCTCGGCTTTAATATATGCCGCGTCTAAAAGAGAAGCACCCACGCCCTGAAATCGAAAATCTGAATCAACAACAAATCCGCTGATACTACCGTGTAAATCCATTCTTAATGTACCAATAAGCTGGCCAGCCTTGATGCTTACAAAATGTTTGCAGTGAAGATCCAAGTCATCAGTGAGCGATGAATCCTTTACATGCAGCTCATTCGTCCATACTTGTCGTCTTAATGAGCGAACCAATTTTTCGTATTGTAGCCAGTTTATCTCTGCTGTATCGTAGTGACGAACCTGTGTCTCTAGCACATCTCCAGTTCGAACTTTGCGTTGTCCAAATGTTTCTATCGCCACTTGATTTTTAACCATCAAGTAGTCTTTAAGTGAATCCGTATTTTCGGCATCCGAGGACGCATGTAGAATGTCGAATCCCCGTTTTTTGAAAAATGCTAAGGTTAAATTTGGAGATGTTAAGAAGACTTGATCTAGTACTAAATGCCGTGCTCTTTCTGTTGCCTGTTCTAGTAGAGACTCACCTACTTTTTGATGCCTGTGATCCTCCGATACAACGAGAAAACCGATCTCTCCACTCGGCAAAAGTCGGATAGCGCCAATAGAAATATTGTTGGCATCAAGCGCTATCCAGTGATAGGCCATTAAATCCTCTTTATCACTTTTTAACGACAATGCGCGTCTTAAACTCAATATTTGTTTCTTGTCTTGAGACCAGGTTGTTTCCCTAAGGTTAAACTGTCTTAGCTCCATAAGCCTTATATGACTCGAAGCTCAGAAGGCGGTGCTGCTAATATGCCTATGTTGAAAAGCGTTTGTAATAGGTTGAGGTCAGCTGGTTGAAGTGGGATTTTCTCAGGGTGGATTACCCTTTGTTGTTCAAGTTCGCGAAACCAAACTAAGCTGCTTTTGTCTGCAACAAAACATTCTCCATTAACAAAGATCAAAAGCGACTCTTGCAACTCTTGATAAGCTAAACGGCTTGATAACTGGCATTGAATCGGTAGAGCTTGCTTTAGCATTCGCTTCATTTGATCAATCGTCATTGATTTACTGGGTATCTTTGAGAGCTCAGGTTCTCGAAGTTCCGTCATATAACGACCAAACCACTGGCGAGTTAGGGAAGGTTGCAAGAGGTTTATTGCCATTTGATCCGCTATCGAATCTGTTGTTTCTTCATCAATGCCATGGTCAAGCATGTTGAGACTGTCATCCATAGTATGAACTTCGCCCAATTGATCTCCAATAAGATCAGCAAAATGAGAAATCATTTCCTGCAAAGTCGGATTTCGAATCCCGATTGAAAGTGTTAAACAATCGTCACTTGCGATACCCCAGTGGCCGACTTTTGGGGGAATATACAATATGTCTCCGGGTTTCTGAATAAGCTCTGTAGTGGATTGGAAATTATCCAACAGTCGAATGTCTGCGTTTTCGTTCAGATCACTATCAAGGTGCTCACCATCGTCAAGTTGCCATCGTTTTTCACCACGAATCTGAATCAGAAATACATCGTAATGATCAAAATGGGCCCCACAACTTGTTTCCTTGTTCGCGTAGGTCGCCATCACATCATCTATTCTCCAGCGGGGTAGAAAGGAGAAGTGCTGGCTTATGAGGCGAGAGATATCTGTCAAATGTGACTCCAAACCTTGAATCATTAACATCTGGTCAGTGGGGAGGTGATCCAATTTAAAAGGACCCAGTTCGAGGCTGAAATCTGTACCATCGACCAAACGAGATTCTACTAATGCATTATCACAAAGTTTAAGGAGCGTTTCTTTTGAAAGAAATGCGCTAATGTCTTCGATATTAATGTGAGCATCAAAGCTGTAGGCTTTCTTCCGCCATGATTCTGTCAAAAAGCTTTCTTTGGAAACATTACTTCCTAATGACCACATACTTATCTCAGGTCCATAAACCGGCAATTTTTGTTAGACAAACTCAGTCCATTTTACTCTTTTAGATTTGCTCTTTTAGTATTTGATCAACTAACTGCTCTGCAATACCTATGTAATTTGCGGGTGTTAGAGCAAGAATGTCATTTTTAGATTTTGCGGGCATATCCAAAGTTTCAACAAATTTTTCTATATCATCCTTTGTCAAAGATTGACCACGACTCAATGCTTTTAGTTTCTCATAGGGTTCTTCAATATCGTGTTTTCTCATGATAGTTTGAATAGGTTCTGCCAGCACTTCCCAGCTAGCATTAAGATCCTTGGCCAATGCTTCGCGATTGATTTCTAATTTGCCCATACCTTTAAGGGTGGATTGGTAAGAAATTACTGAATACGCGAAGCCGGTACCCAAATTCCTTAACACAGTCGAATCGGTAAGGTCTCGCTGCCACCTTGATACTGGAAGCTTACTGGACATATGACCCATTATTGCATTGGCAAGCCCCAAGTTTCCTTCAGAGTTTTCGAAATCTATGGGGTTGACCTTGTGAGGCATGGTCGATGAACCTGTTTCACCATCAATCTTTTTCTGTTTAAAATAGCCGATAGATATATAGGCCCAAATGTCCCTATTGAAATCAAGAAGAATGGTATTAAATCGACACATCGCGTCAAATAACTCAGCAATATAATCATGAGGTTCAATTTGGGTAGTGTAAGCATTCCACTCTAATCCAAGACTCTCTACAAAAGATTGACCTTTGTTATGCCAATCTACCTCAGGGTAAGCAGATACATGCGCATTAAAGTTGCCGACAGCACCGTTAATTTTTCCTAGAATAGAGACGGCCTCAATCGCTTTTATCTGCCTCCTCAGTCGCGCGCCAACATTAGCAAATTCCTTACCCATCGTCGTAGGTGAAGCTACCTGCCCATGTGTTTTGGATAACATTGCATCTGATCGATAATTTCGGGCGCCTTTAAATAGGGATGACGCAACTGTCTCTAGCGAGGGTAAAATAACATTCTGTCGTGCATCTCGTAACATCAAGCCGTAGGCTAAGTTATTAATATCTTCTGAAGTACAGGCAAAATGAACAAATTCCATTTTTTCCAATAATTCTGGTAATCCAATATCTCTAAATTTCTGCTTAATGAAGTATTCAACTGCTTTTACATCATGATTAGTGGTTTTTTCGAAATCTTTCACGGACTCAGCATCTTTGACCGTAAAACCTGTCAGGATGGTATTGAGAAATTGATCGATATCATCGCTAAATCTTGGCAGCTCGGGAATTTCTGCATCTGTACTCAAAAATTGATACCACCTGATTTCTACAAAAACCCGGTAATAAATTAATGCAAACTCGCTAAAGTAAGGACGTAAATCCTCTGTTTTGCTTGCATAACGTCCATCAATAGGGCTGACAGATGTAAGTGAACTCAATTCCATATTTGTCTCAAGTTAGATTAAGTATGTTTCATAACTTATTGTATTTAAAAATGTTACTTACAAAAAGTCATTTAAAGATTTACGCATCGAAGACCTAGACAGGAGCAAATGCCAACGCCGCCCACCAAGTTGGTGCCATAATACCGCAGATCTTAGACCGGAGAGTAGTAAGGCGCGAATCCTTTGCACGTTTATTTCATTCTGTAAATGTTGTTTGTTTCCGCTAATTTGAATCCTAGGTTCTAGCATGGCTAAAGAATTTCCATAAACCTCGGCAAGAGACGAGATGCAAGTATCTATTTGATTGGGGTAGAAGCTTTCAATACTAGGTAAACTGCGACTAATGCTATCGCTGATATCCGTCCTTGTAGACAGGTTTCTTTCCAAGGCGGTGATCGCTAATATATATCGAACAATATCTCCGTGTTGCTGAAGGTCAAATTTTGTCAGTAAGTTCGCCAATGTTTCGATCCCAAGCTTAATATCGTCGGTACCATGATAAACATCAGATATAGATTCAGGGTTTTGAACAAAGATACAATGCAGACTATTGACCAAGGAGTCTTGAGATATCAAACCTGTTTTGGCTATTCCCATGACCAACTGTGCTGATTGAACAAGGCCTGAAAGCGCTAGTACTCGCCCTAAGGACATAATGATACGGTAGATTCGATAATTCCGCCTCCAAGACAAATGTCGTTTGTATAAAAGCATGCCCATTGTCCAGGGGTAACGGCACGCTGTGCAGTGTCGAAATCAATCTGATAAGCGCCTGAAATCTTCTCTATGCGACATGCTTGATCTGCCTGTCGGTATCGTGTTTTTACCATAAGGCGCGCTGGAAGCGCTGGCCCAGGTTCATTTACCCAAGCGATGTTATTACACTGCATACTAGTGGAGTAGAGTGCCTCGTTATTATTGCCTTGAGCGACATAAAGAATATTGTCGGCTACGTCTTTCTTGACAACATACCAAGGCTCGTCCGGTGCATTTTTAACCCCGCCAATTCCAAGACCCTGTCTTTGTCCAAGGGTGTAAAACATAACGCCGTCATGACGCCCAATGGTTTTACCACTTAAACCCTTTATATCTCCCGGTTTTGATGGGATATAACGACTTAAAAAATCTCGAAAGCGTCTTTCTCCAATAAAACAAATACCAGTGGAGTCTTTTTTTGCATGGGTAGGCAATCCAGATTCAAGTGCAATTTTTCTAACATGCGGTTTTTCTAAGCTACCGATTGGAAATAGGCAATTTTTCAGTTGTTCAGCAGAAACAGATTGCAGGAAGTAGCTTTGGTCCTTTTGAGGGTCAAGGCCTTTTAGAAGTTTTGTTTCACCATGTAGTTTATCTAGACGCGCGTAATGTCCTGTAGCGATCAAATCGGCACCCAGCACATCAGCATATTCTTTGAATACATTAAACTTTATCTCACGATTACAGAGGATATCTGGATTAGGGGTACGTCCTTTGCGGTATTCATGCAAAAATTGCTCGAATACATTATCCCAGTACTCGGCGGCAAAATTGGCTTCATGCAGCGGTATACCCAGGTGATCACAGACCAATTTAGCGTCATTCAGATCTTGTATAGCTGTACAATATTCACTTCCGTCGTCCTCATCCCAGTTTTTCATGAAGAGACCCTGAACTTGGTAACCTTCATCTATGAGAATTTTAGCGCTGACAGAAGAGTCTACGCCGCCAGACATTCCCACAATGACTTTTAATTGGTTTTTTGATTCAATGTTTTGCATCATAGCAATACGAAATGCTTAAAAACGTATTTTACAAGAGCAAGGTCATAATGTGTATTCTAGAACTTATATAAAATGACGCTAAAACAATATTTCGATCACTTTAGAACCAATTTAGATCTAATACGGGTGAAAACACATGAATAAAATAATGATTACTGTGATCGTGATTACATTAGCAATAGCGGGAGTGGGAATCTATTTATACATAAATGTTAACGCGTTGGTTAAGGAGGGGATCGAGCGTTCAGGAAAGGCCGCATTAGGTGTGGAAGTGACTGTTGATCAGGTACAAATTTCAATCTTATCTGGAAGTGGTCATATAAAAGGCCTTAAGGTAGCAAATCCGGAGGGTTATTCTTCATCAAAGGCTATTTGGGTAGAAGATATTCAAGTTGTTCTAGATCTAAGTTCTCTCACATCTGACAGCATTGTCATAAAGAGCATTATT
>JBLHIH010000031.1:0-33899 GCA_047616645.1 Flavobacterium sp.
TGCACTAGAGCCTAGTGAATTCGAGGTTTGTCCTGAATACCAAGTGAATCACTTGGGTCTGTTCCGAGATTGTTTTCCGATGTCTCTTGAGGGGCATTTACTTCGCTACGCCCTTTTATGAGCGCTTCTTTATGTTCTTTTTTATGTTCTTTTTTAAGATCTGCGGAATCCAATGATGTCACATTTTCTTTTTCTGGTAGTTCTGTAACAAGCTCTGTATCCAAGGCACTATCCTGATCAGCAATAGCTTGGCTTATGGCTTCTTCTACATCTTCCGTGCGAGGCTGGGATTCTGCATCCATATAGAGTTCGCTTTCTTCTCCATCGAGCTGAGCACCGCCCTTCCAAGGAAGTAGGTGATGATCTTCGTGGTAGTGTAGGTCGACAAATGGGTACTTGATAATTTTGAAATAGGGCGAATAATCAAAATCACTGGGGGTGCACAGTTTAGGATTGCGACGGAACAGTTGCACAGAATCATTGCCTGTTTGCTTAACTAGGGGCAAGATGGGAAATTGTACGAAGGCAAAAGCTTCCGCTATCATTGTAGAGCAGACCGTTCTAGTTGATCTTCCAGCATGATGTTGAAAGAGGGTAGATCTCCATCGACGAGGCATGATCGACCATGGAAATAGAAACCGCATCAAGTCAAAGATGTGTCTGACGTCATAGTCCACACCAAGTCGGCTTACAGCATACCGAACGACTTGTTGTGCATCTTTCATTCCCAGGCGAGCTGGGCGGCAAATTCTTAGATGTTCTTTTTCATAATAGTCTAGGTTTCTTACTAAGGTACCCACGCCAAGCTGACTTTCAATTATAAGACGATCTGAGGCATCACCTTTGTAGTTGTGAGTGACGATTTTACGTAAATCCGGATCTTCTATGTCGTGAATTCTACCAATATAAAGTGCTGCATGTGTCCATGGGCTTTGGGTAACCAAGCGAATTACATCACTGACTCTAGAGCGACCAGCAACTAGAATGACGTCACAGGGTTTTAACTCGTACTTTAGTTTTTCGTAATCACTGAGTTGTATACCTCTGGCGGGTGTGTCTGAATTGAGCAGCGCGACCAAAGGTCTGGTAAAATAATCTAGCACTCCCATGTAAAATCCTGTTTATTTGTTGAAGCTACTTATCATTATAGGCAATTTGCGAGGTTAAGGGTTAATCTCCTTAAATCCATCGCTTATGCCGCAGATCTTGTAAGGGATCGAGTGAAGGATTGCGTCAATGATTAGGTCAATGATTAGATAACTTGAAATCAAGTCAGTATAATAGAATCAAGATACATGCGATAATCATCCTATTGAATCGGATAACGTCATGATAGTAGATCACCTAGGAAGGCAGTTTAAAAATATGCGGGTTAGCCTAACCGCAGCTTGTAATTATGCTTGTACATATTGTGTTCCTGATGGTAAGAGACTGCAAAAAGCGCAAAACGAACTACCTGCAACAGAATTGTTAAAGGCCGTCACTTTTTTGCAACAAGCAGCAGGTATAGAGAAAATTAGAATTACAGGTGGTGAACCATTGGTCACGCCAAAATTTGATGATTTTCTACTAGGCGTGATGAAATTGTCACTAGAAGACGTTAGCTTGACGACAAATGGTCAGTTATTGTTGAAGAAAAAGGATGTCATTCTCAGCTCTGGTATCAAACGGATGAATATCAGCCTGGATACCCTCAACCCAATTCGTTTCAGGAAAATTGCAAGAGGTGGTGACTTAGATACTGTTTTGAAAGGTATCGATATGTTGCTCGGCGCGGGCATTAAACTAAAAATCAACATGGTACCGCTTCGTAGCCAGAATGAGACAGATGTAATTTCGATGTTGGACTATTGCCTAGAGCGAGGTATTGAACTTCGATTTATCGAATTGATGCGGATGGGACATTTACTTCATGGAAGCGAATTTCATCAAGATTTTGTCTCGATGGATTCATTGCTAGAACAAATTGCGACCAAGTACGAGTTCACCCGAACTGATGCACCTTATGATTCAACCGCCGTTCGATTCAAAATCTCTGACAAAGGCGTGTTTGGCATTATCGCTAACGAGAGCGAACCATTCTGCCGCTCCTGTACGCGACTTAGGCTCTCTTCAGATGGGTATTTGTACGGATGTCTAAGTAGCAGCAACAGGCAGTATATTGGTGATCTACTTAACTTACCTTCCCACATTGTCTACCCAAAATTGCAAAAAATATTGGTTGGGGCACTTAGTGACAAAAAACTCGCATTTCAGGGTGAAACCACAGTAATGAAATTTATTGGCGGTTAGGACTTAGCAACAATCTATTTTGGAGACAGACTTATGTCAACAGTATTCATTACTGGTGCGAATAAGGGTATTGGGTTGGAATTGTGCCGAGCTTATGGCGAATCCGGACATTCTATTCTTGCATGTTGTCGTCAACCGAGTAGTGCCGGAGACCTGGCCTCGTTAGCTGAAGATATTGATTTAACGATTATTGGCGTTGAAATCGGCGTTGATGCATCTGTCCAGAATATGGCAGGTCAATTAGAAGGCAGGACAGTAGATATACTGATTAACAATGCCGGCACGATGGGTCCAAAACCAGAAGAACAAACTGCTTTCAATATGGATTTTGATGGCTGGGCTGAAACGATGAATATTAATGTTCTGGCGCCCGTTAGAGTCTTACATGCATTGATGCCCAATCTTCGCACAAGTCCAGATGCAAAGGCGGTGACTATCACCAGCCAACTCGGTGCAATTTCTCTCGATATGGCAATGGGATTTGCCTACAGTGCTTCAAAAGCGGCGATTAATAAGTATATGAGATTAGCTGCTATCGAATTGATTAAGGAAAACATCTGTGTTGGGCTAATCCACCCTGGTTGGGTGAGGACCAGTATGGGCGGGCAGGGTGCCGATATAAGCCCAGAGGAAAGCGCAAGTGGTATCAAGCAAGTGATAGACCACTTGGATAAGGATAACAACGGTGGATTTTGGAATTGGAACGGTGAAAAACATAGTTGGTAACTGAAGCGTTAATTGAAGAAATAGCTGAATAAAAAACTGAGTAGGAAAATAACGCTTACGGTCTACACTATAGTGAGAAGATATAGATAGTAGGATTTATTATGAACAAATACTTTTTTGTAAAAGTATGTTTCGGGCTTTGCGGTATTCTGCTCTTAGCTTCTTGTGCTCACGATCAAACCAATACATGGAAAACCGCGATTGCATGGTCTGGTTTAGTTGATCAGAAAAGATTGGCATCAGGTAGCCATTGGGCGATTGATCATAATGTTAATATCTATGTTGCCGCACCAGACCAAGTTCTCTTTGATGATCATTTTCATGAACAACTAACCCAAATGTTTCAAAGGTATTACCCTAAAACAAGAGCAGCGCTTCATCGAGAGTCCCTTCAACAAAGCTTAGTCAGCGCCCAATTCGCGGGCATGGATTATCTTGTCTATCCTAAAATTCGTGATCGAATAACACGAAAGGGGTTTGATAAGCTTACAAAAAAAGATATTAAGCTCGGGGAGATGCGGCGGGGTAAAGTGGATATGGATATTTTGATTTATGATACCAATACAGAAGGAATTGTTGATCATCTCCAAATCGAAACCAAAGCAAGTATTTTTTCAGCCGAGGAAACAAGTTTAATTTGGCCTCCTTTAAATGCCTATTTAAAGAATTTAAGTCAATACTCAATGGCTGAAACTTGGCTAATCACCTCAATTAGTTTTTTATTATCGATGGGTTTTTGTAGCACCTTATGAACATTGTTCGGACACATGTTTAGTTCTAGTTTAGATCCAGAGTAAAGAATCACCGGCAGTTCGGGCTTTAAGGTGTATAGTTTTGAAGCAAGCTCTGTTCCCGTGATGCCTGGCATAGTTTGGTCGCTTAAGACTAGGTCGTATTTTTTCTTGTTACCAAAAATCGCTTGAATTGCCTCAGCTGAACTATCGGCGATCTCCACTTCGCAGCCATATGAGGCCAGTAAATCGAACAGAAAGTGACTAACTTGACGATGATAAGAATATTTTTATCTATTGTAGCTTGAGGGGTGGAACGAGTAGTGCTTTTTACTGTTTCATCTTTAAGATTTACGCCCCTTAGAAACGACGGGAAATAAAGTAGTATATCTGTCCCTTTGCCCACTCCACTCGAAATTTGAATATGGCCATGATAGTCGTGCACTACACCGCGTACTACGGCTAAACCCATTCCTGTTCCTTCGCCAAATGCCTTCGTAGTAAAAAATGGCTCAAATAACTTGTCCGAAACGACAGGATCAATGCCGGTTCCGGTATCGGTAATGTGGAGTATGTGAAAATCGCCTTCAATGCTTCCATGGCAAGATGCGCAACGTTCCTTGACGGATTTTTGAGATTCTAAACTCAGACTGAGTTCACCTTTATTTGACATGGCATCCCGAGCGTTAATACATAAATTTAGCAGGACGCGTTGCAACTGATTAGGGTCTAATCGTGAATAATAATCACCAGGTGGAAATGATTCGTTAATTTGAATTGTACTGGGAAATGTTGAATCAACCATCTTAAGCAATTCATGTATTTGTGTTTGTAGACAGATTACTTTGTTTTCGGGTTTGGAATGGCGACTAAAATCTAACAGTTGTTTTAATACGCTTTTTGCGCGATTGCCCGCTAATTGAATTTGCTCTAGATAGCCAGCCATTTTCGAATCAGTATTAGTATCTAAGCCAAGCTCTGTATAGCCGAGTATAGAAGCGAGGATATTATTAAAGTCGTGAGCTATGCCTCCAGTTAATTGACCAAGGGCATCCATTTTGTGAGCATGTATTAAACTTTGCTCAAGGTCTTTTCGTTCTAGAATACAATCAAGGCTTCCACACATGAGTAATGGTTTTCCAGTGTGGTCTCTTAATATAATTTTCCCTCTACCTGCAAACCATTGATAGGCGCCACTTGCGTTTTGAATTCGGTACTCACTGTAATAAGGAATAGACTCATCAAATAGATGTCGGAATAATTGGTATTTCTGCTGTGGTCTGTCGACAGGATGCGTATGTTCTTTCCAGAAACGTGGACCGTTGTCTGCATTTTCTGGATAAGATAGCATCTTAAGGAGTTTTTGATTGTAGGTGAAAACGCCAGTAGTTAAATCCCATTGCCAATAGACGTCCGCAATAGCCTCAAGTAATTGATCTTTATGATCGAGGTCCTTGTTACTTTCAATTAGCCTGTTTCTATCAAATATGAGTAAAAGGGCGACAAGGACGATGAAACAAACTAAAAATAATGTTGTTAGACTTTGAACGGAATGAATTAGAACAGTGCCGCTGATAACAGTTAAGCAGGCGACATTGGCCAGAAAAATTACATTCCTAGCGCTTTTTTGATGAGTGCGGTCCTTTGAAGTGACGATTTGCACGGATTGATACTTTCCTATTGGGCTTAATTATTTATGTTCTTTTACGTCTAACTTGGCAAAACTTATTCTCTATTTACTGAGGCGGTGATAAATTTACGCCTATGTATTGTTTATAGTCGAGATTTCAATTTATGGAAGTGCCATTTTCACTCTTATCTGCCCTAGAAGGGGTGAAGGAGAAAGACAAGCCACCTATCCACTTGTGGCATCCAGAAGCTGTTAATGATCTAGACATCGTCATCAAGGCGAATGGTGAATGGTTTTATCTTGGGACGCCAATTAAACGCCAGAGACTGGTTCATCTTTTTGCTTCTGTCCTGCGATTAGAGGCAGATGGTGAATATTATTTGGTCACGCCAGTAGAAAAATGCAGGATTAAGGTGGAAGAAGTACCATTTATCATGATATTGATGGATGTTAAGGGTGAGGGGCAGGAACAAGTACTTACTTTAACAAGCAACATGGCAGAAACCGTAGAGGTCAAAAAGTCTAATCCG
Organism: Flavobacterium sp.; assembly: GCA_047616645.1. Classification (GTDB taxonomy): domain Bacteria; phylum Pseudomonadota; class Gammaproteobacteria; order Pseudomonadales; family Azotimanducaceae; genus JAHRVQ01. The sequence goes on from JBLHIH010000031.1 coordinate 5,910, forward strand.
ATTACCTTCCTCTTTGAGGAAGATTCTCTAGCGCCATCTCCAATGATTCACGTTAGGGAAGGGTTGATGGGTAAGTTAAATCGAAATGTTTACTATCAACTGGCAGACTTGATGGTTGACGGAGAAATAGATGGAAACATTTGGGTGGGTGTTTGGAGCAACGGCGACTTTATACCCATTCAAGAAGCAACAACTTGATCTGAGTACTATCTAAATTACATTACTGCAGGCATTAATTCCGAGTCTATGTCTACTAGGGTTATAGTTTACAGAGCGGCGGTATACAGAGCGGTGGTTTTATTCTTACTGCCGTTCTAATATGCGATATGGATGTTAACTTTTGAATATCTTTCTAATATTGGATTTGATCGCGCTTCAGGTGAGTATATTACTGACCTTGGTTGTATTCCTCCGTAGACCCCCAAAACAGCTTTGGCCTTCTCTCGCGGTGGTCCCCATCGGCGGCGCTATTTAGAGCTTGGGTGAATTGTTGGCTCAGTTCTTTCCCTTCTCAGATATAGTATATGAGCTGTGGGTCTGTATTCTGTATACAGGGACAATTGTGCTGACTATTAGTTGGCTACACTTTATATTGTCTTTTGCAAAGTACGTAAATTTCGAGTTATCTTTTGACTCGCAACGATTCAGAAACACAACGATCATTATTTCCTTGATGGCCTGGTTAGTGATAATGACGAATCCAGTGCATGGTATGTTTATAACGACTAACATGCTGGTCCGAAATGATTACTAAAGCTTGTGGTATGTCGTTGCGAGTTACCATTATGGTATTTACCTTTTCTGTCAGTTGACACTCATTTATCTTCATGCTGTTGTGGAAGAGAATGGGCATCGAACTCAAATTCGTATTGTGATGCTGGCCTCAATAATTCCACTAGCCATGAATATGCTCTTTATGTCTGAGCTGGTATTTGAAAAAATTGACCTGACAGTATTCGGGTTTAGTTTCTCGAATTTATTATTCTTCGTCGCCATCTATCGTTATGGCCTCTTTTCCTTAAGTCCATTTACACTGAGATCTCTTATTTACTCTGAGTCCGACCCATATTTAATTTTAGATTCGAATGGAAGTGTTGTAGTTTATAGTGAGGTTGCACGGGATTGGTTTGGAAAAGACAACATATATGTTGGATGTAATGGCATAAAGCTCATCGGTGGAAGGTTTGATTTAGAGAAATTTATTGGAGGAGAGTCTTCTCTTCATCATTTAATGCTAAATGAATCTACCTCTTTTCAGGTCAGGACACGCGCTTCTGATTCTGAACTTGATGGTGCTGAGTGGTTTAGGATTACAAGCACCACTGTTCAAAATGAAAACCAAGGCAACTTAGGAATAGGTGTTCGTCTGAGGAATGTGACGGAGCTGGCCAATCGCAATGAGAAAATTAAGGAGCAGTCTGAGGTCCTTGAGGGCATATTCAGAGTCATCAATGAAGGCATTGCCATAGGCAGTATAGAGGGTGGAAGAATCTATTCAAATAGGCAATATGCTGAAATATGGGGTATAGACCCAAATATAGTGGGCGAAAAATTTCAATTTGGAAGCCTTACTGCAACAAAAGTTAAATACCCTGAAATATTCACTACTGAACTTATACGATTAAGAAAAAGCGAGGAGATTGAGAAAGATGCCAGAATTCAGATGATGGACGGACGAACCTTAGAGAGAAATTCTCGACCCATCACCTTAGGTTCAAATAAAAAAGGACGTCTTTGGGTCGTTAGAGACATCACTGAACAACTTATGCATGAGAAAAAGAGAGAAGAAGTAGAAAGACAGGCGTTTCGTGCAGAAAAACTTTCTAGTCTCGGCATTATGGCCAGAGGCATTGCTCATGAATTCAATAGTTTGCTAACAGTAATATTGGGTCGGGCTGAAATGTCAAAAATGGAATTTTTAAAGCACGATATCTCATCTGACAATCTTAGCGCGATTATTGCTACGGGAGACCGAGCGGCAGAGTTGACTAACCAAATGTTGTCTTATGTTGGTCAAAGTACTTCATCCTCAGAAAATATACGTATGCAATCGATTTTGGCTACAACCTTGGAGATGTTAGAAACAACTTTTCCAATGGGTACAAGAGTGAGTGTACAACACAAAGCTGACCCTCTAATTAACGGGATCTAGAATAAATAGGGCGCGTCATCACAAATCTCATTAAGAATAGTACAGAGGCATTACCTGATGGGGTGGGGCGTGTTGAAATTACAGTTGATGAAACGGATAGCTCTCCTTTTGAAACTGTAAAACTTGAAGCAGCAAAATTTAAAGTTCACCATTATGCTGTTTTATCCGTATCTGATAATGGGCGTGGGATTCCGGAAGATTTGATTGACAAAATATTCGACCCTTTTGTAACCTCAAAGTTTACTGGGCGTGGCTTAGGACTTGCCGCAGCTCAAGGCACCGTTAAAGGTCATGATGGCATTTTGAAAGCTGAATCGAAGATTGATTCCGGTACAACTTTCAAGATGTTTTTGCCTAGTGTTAAGCCCGACTAAGGGGTTTTTGCCGAGCTCTTTCTATAAGTTCTCTCTGCGAGCTACATATTCCCATAGTTAGGCCCGCCATTACCCTCTGGTACCACCCACGTAATATTTTGTGCAGGATCTTTAATATCACAAGTTTTGCAATGTATGCAGTTTTGCGCATTTATTTGGAAGCGCTTAGTCCCATCTTCTTCTTCAACGATTTCGTAGACGCCGGCAGGACAATATCTTTGTGCAGGTTCATCATACAAAGGTAAGTTCGCACTGATCGGAATGCTCGGATCTTTCAACTTTAAATGGCATGGCTGATCTTCTTCGTGAGAAGTATTGGTAATAAAAACGGAAGAAAGTTTATCAAAGCTGATAATACCATCAGGTTTAGGATAGATTGGTTTTTCGCATTTAGATGCAGGCTTTAAAGTTGCGTGATCGGGCTTAGGATCAGATAGGGTCAAAGGCAATTTATCTTTAAAAAACAATTGCTCCACCCATATTAGTGCCGAACCAATAAATAAACCGAACTTATGTAGCCAGCTTGATGTGTTTCGGGCGGCATAAAGTTCTTCATATACCCATGAGTTTTGGTAAGCCTCGGTGTAGCTAGTAAGTTCTTCACCTCCGCTTGATCCTGCTTTGAGTGCATCAAATACTGATTCTGCCGCTAACATGCCTGTTTTCATCGCGGTATGAGTACCTTTTTGTTTCAGGTTATTCAAGAAGCCTGCATCATCTCCAGTCAATAGGCCGCCTGGCATCGTTAATTTGGGCACGGCCTGTAGGCCACCTTTTACAACGGCTCGCGCACCGTAAGAAACCCGCTTACCGCCTTCAAGAAATTGACGAATAATTTTATGCTGCTTGAATTTCTGAAACTCATCAAACGGGCTCAGGTGAGGATTAGAATATCCGAGATCAACAATGAGCCCTACAGCGACTTGATTGTTTTCGAGGTGGTATAGGTAAGAGCCGCCAAGTGCGCCGCCAGGAAAATGTCCTAGAGGCCAGCCCACTGTATGCATCACTTTACCCGGTACATGTTTCTCAGAATCGATGTCCCAAACTTCCTTAAAACCTATCCCGTAGTGCTGGGTACCGGAATTCTCGCTTAAGTTAAATCTTTCTATCAGTTGTTTGCCGAGGTGTCCGCGACATCCCTCGGAAAAAACAGTATATTTGGCGTGTAATTCATATCCTGCTTGGAAAGTTGATTTCTCTGTACCGTCAGCACCAACGCCCATATCGCCGGTTGCAATACCTTTGATTGAGCCATCTTCGTTATACAGCACTTCACTTGCGGCAAATCCGGGAAAAATGTTTACGCCGAGTTCTTCAGCTTGCTCTCCTAACCAACGACAGAGGTTAGCTAGGCTAGTGGCGTAATTACCTGGATTGTGAAGGGCTTTCGGCACAAAGAGACTAGGCAATTTTAAACCTTGTCTCTCATCGGTCAGGTAGTAGACATCATCCTCTGTTACTGGATTCGTCAGGGGTGCACCCATATTTTTCCAATCAGGGAACAGCTCATTTAGGGCTCGAGGCTCAACGACTGCGCCAGATAGAATGTGAGCACCAATTTCTGACCCTTTCTCGACTAAACAAACGCTAAACTCTTCTCCTGAGTCTGCTGCTAGTTGAGCAAACTTGATAGCTGTGGATAGTCCAGCTGGTCCACCCCCAACGACAACTAAGTCAAATTCCATCGATTCTCTTTCCACGGGATGCTTCTCCTCACTATTCATGTGCAAGATCTAAAAGAGGTATTGTAGTTAATCTCACATACGAAAGGAAATCTTCTAAGGACAATTCTATGAATATTCAGCATTTTTATGATGCCCATAAGTACTTTAAAATTAGGGGTTTAGCTCAAAAGTAGCAAAATCACGCTATTGACCGAGAAAGGATAAACCGGCATTATACGCGCTCTTAAAAAACGATACATATATTCATTATGAGCAGAGGAAATCCATGAAAGTTCTCGTAACTGTCAAACGTGTTGTTGACTATAACGTCAGCATTCGCGTACTGAGTGACAATACTGGTGTTGATCTTAATAACGTCAAGATGTCCGTCAATCCCTTCGATGAGATTGCGATTGAAGAAGCAGTACGTCTAAAGGAAGCTGGCAAGGTCGAGGAAGTCGTCGTTGTGTCTGTAGGCGTCGCTGCTTGTGGAGAACAAATTCGAACAGCCTTAGCTTTAGGTGCCGATAGAGGCATACACGTCGAAACTGAAGAAGAAATGCAACCACTTGCGATTGCAAAACTTCTGAAGGCAGTTGTGGATAAGGAAGCACCCCAGCTTATTATTACAGGTAAGCAGGCTATCGATGGTGACAATAGCCAAACCGGACAAATGTTGGCTGCACTATCGGGTCTTTCTCAAGCAACATTTGCTTCAGAGATTGATCTTGGTGAAGACACTGCTACCGTGACGCGAGAAGTTGATGGTGGTCTCGAAACCATTACTGTAAAGCTACCTGCAGTCGTCACAACAGATTTACGCCTAAATGAACCAAGATATGCTTCTCTGCCCAACATTATGAAAGCGAAGAAAAAGCCAGTCGACAAATATACGCCAGAAGATCTAGGTGTGGACGTAACGCCACGTCTCAAGACCTTAAAGGTTAGCCCTCCTGCAGAAAGAAAAGCAGGCATTATTGTTGAATCAGTTGAAGAACTGGTTGATAAACTCCGAAACGAAGCGAAGGTGATCTAATGACGACTCTTGTAATTGCAGAACATGATAATACAGAGGTTAAACCATCCACCTTGGTCACCATTGCCGCCGCAAAAGAAATAGGCGGGGACGTTCACGTTTTAGTTGCAGGGTCCGCCTGTGCTAGTGCAGTAGATGCGGCTTCTAAAATGGAAGGTGTTAGTAAAGTACTGAGTGCTGATGATGAATGTTATGCCCATCAACTTGATGAAAACATGGGCGCGCTTGTTGTAAAGATATCCGGTGACTACAGTCACATTTTGAGCCCAACCTCTACTGCAGGGAAAAGCTTTTTACCTCGAGTGGCGGCGTTGTTGGATGTTGCTCAGATTTCTGATATCTGCGGGGTTATAAGCGAAGATACTTTTGAGCGCCCTATATATGCAGGCAACGCGATTGCGACCGTGCAATCTTTAGATTCAATAAAGGTCATTACGGTTCGCGGAACCGCTTTTGAACCTGTATCAGCGGAAGGCGGCAGTGCCTCAGTAGAATCAATTGAAGCAGCGGGAGACAGCGGTTTGTCTACTTGGATTAAAGAGGACATCGTTAAATTGGAAAGACCAGAACTGACTGCTGCCAGTATTATCATCTCAGGTGGTCGAGGCATGCAAAATGGAGAAAATTTTGCGCTTCTTGAATCGGTAGCAGACAAACTGGGTGCTGCAATCGGCGCGTCCCGTGCGGCTGTTGATGCAGGATTTGTTCCTAACGATATGCAAGTCGGCCAAACGGGTAAAATCGTGGCACCTGATTTGTATATTGCAGTAGGTATCAGTGGTGCAATTCAGCATCTGGCAGGAATGAAAGACAGTAAAGTTATTGTTGCTATTAATAAGGACGAAGATGCGCCTATATTCCAAGTTGCAGATTACGGTTTGGTTGCAGATTTGTTCAATGCTGTACCAGAGTTTGATGCTTTATTGGGATAAGTTTAGCTAGCTAGATAAATAAGCAATGTAAGCAAATGCAGTGTTAAAAAAGGTTGGCGAGGATTCTCTTCAACCTTTTTTTTGTCTGTTTTTTACCTACTTAATCTTTATTATTTCTAGGCGAAGTGATCAGTTTGCCATTTAAAATGATGTACTCATTACGGGGTACATTGATAAAACCAGCAAAAATGCCATCGAAATATTAAAAACTCTAAGGCGTAATTTGTTTGTTAGAAATCGGTTTAATTCCTGCCCTAAGACCGTCCAGACACTTACCGAGGGTAGGTTGATTCCGCCAAATATCAAAGCGACCAACAATATTGATTCGATGTTTGCTGATGGCGAGTAGACACTGACGGCAGTTAATGCCATCGTCCAAGCTTTTGGATTTACCCACTGAAAGAGTGCTGCTTGAAAAAAAGTGAAGGGCTTTGCTCCGACATCCTCCTGGTTCTCCATGATTTCAGGTGCCATCGATACTGCGATTCTATATGCCAAGTAAAGTAGATAGGCGATGCTGACTACTTTTAATATTTGATGGCTGAGAGGATATGCATCAAATAATTGCATTAGTCCCATGCCAATGAATACAAGCATGATCATAAAACCAATGCCCACCCCTAACATATGCGGGATTGTGCGCTTGTAACCAAAGTTTGCCCCTGAGGCCATCAACATTAAATTATTGGGTCCAGGTGTAATGGACGAAACGAATGCATAAACGCAAAGGGCGGTCAGTATCTCAAGGGTCATAGTGTTCTCAGGGTAAATCTCACATTGACTGAATGTGATTCATAAATAGAAGCTGAATTCTATTTTAATTCCGAACTGTCTACTTCATTCTTTAATGACAGGTCATTAAGATAAGCATTAAGGTTATGAAGAAAAAGCGCATCGCCCCTAACATTTGTACCACTTCCTCGATTTGATGAGTGAGGTGTTGTCAGTACTCTTTCATGTGCCCAAAAGGGGCTTGTCTTTGGTAAAGGCTCCGTACGGAATACATCCAAAATTGCGAAATCAAGATGGGCTTGGTCTAGGGCTGTGAGGAGGGCATCTTCGTCTACTAAATCTCCACGGCCTATATTAACGAGGACAGCGCCTTTTTTCATTTTCCTTAAAAAGCCCTCGTTAACTATGTCGCGAGTCTCATTTGTTAGCGCACAGGAAAGCACGATGACATCCTGATCGGCTAAACAGTTAGGTATATCATCATAGCTAATAATATTCTCTGCCCCATCAAGGTTTTCTAGAGCCTTTCTTTTTACACCTGTAACATGAGCGCCCAATGCTTGAACACCTACGCCAATTCTACTACCGATGTTTCCAAATCCGACTATCAGCCAATTTGAATCTGAGATTTCTCTAAAGTTATTTTCTTTCCACTGCTTATTGGCTTGATGCAGCTTACGCTCTTCAAAACCTTGATAACGATACAGAACGCTAGCAATAACGTATTCCGCGATTGCAGGCGCTTGAGCATTACTATTACTTAGTCTGATACCTTTTTCGCCTAACATTTTGAAGAAGGGATCGTCGACACCAGCTGCCAATGATTGTATCCACTCTAAATTAGGTGATTTTAAAATGCTTTTGGCAAAAATTCGATTTGTATTTTGTTTAATAAGATCCTGATTTAACCATCCAAGATGGATATCCAATGGGTCTGATGAGGCATCAATTATTTGGCCTTCATATTCGATTTCACCGTCTTCAGAAATTTTGTAGATACAGAGTTTATCTTGATTGATGTTGATTTGGTCTTTCAATCTCTCGTAAGCTGACTTAGCAATGAGTAAATTTTTCAATGAATACGACTCCGGTTTAATTCTTTGATTAGCAATTGATTGTATTGTTGACGCCGTACGAACATTGATCGCAAACCGTTTGATGGGCAAGATAGTGTTATAAGAATCTTTTGGCTGTGTACCAGTTTACGCCACGGGCATATTTATCGACAAGGTCAACAACATCCAAAACTAAGGCAAATATGGCCATCCTCACCACAACGCCGTTATCGGTTTGCCTGAAGATAGCGAGGTTTGGGTTTTCATTTAAATCATTATCTAACTCATTGGCGTCGCCGCGAGAGTCTCTCGGCAGAGGATGCATAATGACGGTATTGGGTTCACAAAACTCTGTGTAAATTGATTGATTGAGCCGGAACAAACCTTTATATTTTTCTGCTTCTTTTAAAGAGGGAAAGCGTTCTTCTTGGGTTCTCGTGAGATAAAGGATATCTGCACCTTTAACCCCATTTTGTAGGTCATTTGATTGAACGACATTATGTCCAGCCGCCAGCATTTCGTCGATATATGATTGGGGCAGGGCCAACTCAGGCGGTGAAATCAAGATGAACTGAATTTCTTTATAAAGGCTTAAAAGCCTGCACAAGCTATGTACAGCTCTTCCATATCTGAGGTCCCCAATAAGTGCAATTTGCATATTATCTATGCTTTTTCCTTGGCCTCTGAGTTCTTTTTTTATGGTGTATAAATCAAGCAGAGCCTGGCTTGGGTGCTCGTTGGCGCCATCTCCGCCGTTGAGAACAGGTACGCGACTGGCTGCAGAAAACTCGTCAACAGACCCCTCAATCGCGTGTCGCATGACAATGACGTCACTATAACCAGATAAAACTCTGGCTGTATCGTAGAAGGATTCACCTTTAGAAATGGATGAGGCTTTAATTTCTGTGGTTTCTCTAACCTCTCCGCCAAGTAGATTAAAAGCGCTGCCAAAGCTCACTCGGGTTCTTGTACTAGGCTCAAAAAACATACTGCCCAATATAGCCCCTTCTAATACCCGCGTTACTTTCTGACGATTAGCATAGGGTTGCATGGCATCGGCCACACTAAAAATCTTGTCAATGGATGCCCTATCAAACTGGGAAACCGACAAGATGTGACTACCTACAAATTCCATGTTTACATTTCGTTCCAGGTCACTTTACTGGGTAGTTCCATTAGAAGATCTCTCATCCATTGGTTAGCACGATCCTGATCTGTGCTTTCGTGCCAGTAGAGATAAGCTTCAAGATTAGGGACTTCGAATGGGATAGGGAGGTATTTTACGGGTAAGCGGCTTGTTAGAAATTCTGCGAATACTTTTGGAACAGTAAGAGCAAGATCGGTTCTTGTGACAAGTTCAGGCGTTGCAAGATAATGTTGAGTGCGTAAGGCGATATGTCGCCGTTTGCCCATCTTGCCCAATGCAAGATCGACATGGCCTAATCCGCCGCGGCGATTTGAGATCTGAATATGATGCAAATTTAAATAAGACTGAATATCTAACTTGTCTCCGACCAAAGGATTGTCATTGCGAATGACACATACATGGGGGTGAGAAAACAGTGGCGCCTGTCGAATTTGTGAATCTGGCGTTAGAGGGATATCGATAGCTAAATCTAAATTTCCAGAAGCAAGCTCAATATTCATATCTCTACGCCGGACTTGATAACAATCTAGTGAAATATTTGGCGCACGTTGATTCACCTTATTAAAGATGTAAGGTAGAAGAATAGATTGGCTGAAATCAGTCATGCTGACGCGAAACCGCTTGTCTGATACCAATGGGTCAAAAGATTCACTTTCTTGAATACTTGAGCGAATGAGTCCTAATGCTTGTCTTACGGAGCCGACAATATTTTGCGCAATAGGTGTAGGTACCATTCCGTCAGCGGTTCTAACGAACATCGGGTCGTTAAAAAGTGTTCTAAGTCTTGATAGAGAGTTAGAAACAGCGGGTTGAGTAATACCAATGATCTCTCCAGCCCGTGTTAGATTACCTTCGGTATAAATAGCATCGAAGACGACAAATAAGTTTAAGTCTATATTACTAAGCTTCATAATTGTTTTCGTGAATAATCACGCCATTTAATTGGGGGATAAAAATATAATTGATAGTAGCTATAATATGTCCCTTTGGTCCACTTTTGAAGACCAAATTGTCATATTAGGGGAAATATTCACTGTCTCTGCTGTCTGAACTTATGGGCTATTCTTTAAGAGTCACGCCATTAGCGCGTTCCAGGTGATTGTCTGTAGTAAGTCTGAGCCTCTAATGAGAGAATACAAAGTCAAAATTGAGTTGAATTAGGCGTATGAGTAATTATGAGTGAGTTAATGATAAGCAAACGCCTTCCTTTTAGCTTCGCTAAGAGACATGGCGTCCTATTGATTCCTCACTCAAGCACTTCCGACAATGTCTACAGTCGTTGCGAGGTCATCTACAAAATCGGTCTGAGCCCATCAGTTTTGGCAGAGGTCAGGCGTTTTACTGGTCAGAGCTTTAGCTGCGAAGAGGTAAATGAGGCAGTTTTTGACCAAAGATTGAGTCTCACCTATCAAAACGATACCGGTGAAGCCATGCAGATGATAGAAGATCTGGGGGGTGATATGGATCTTGGTAGTTTGGCTGATGCGATCCCTGACTCAAGTGATTTGTTAGAACAAGAAGATGATGCACCTATCATTAAGCTAATTAACAGCTTGTTGACAGAAGCAGTGAAGGTTTCAGCCTCAGATATTCATATCGAAACCTATGAAACCAAATTGGTCGTTAGATTTAGGGTCGATGGTGTATTGAGGGAAGTTGTTAGCCCAAGGAGGGCGCTTGCATCCCTTCTTGTCTCTCGCGTGAAAGTCATGGCTAAACTTGATATCGCTGAAAAACGTGTCCCCCAAGATGGTCGTATATCTGTTCGTGTCGCGGGTCGAGAAGTTGATGTGCGCGTATCAACTATTCCTGCGAGTAATGGCGAGCGGGTTGTTATGAGATTGTTAGAAAAGCAGGGAGATCGCCGGGATCTCGGGGAAATGGGGATGTCAGATTCTGATCTCGTCCATATGAATGAACTCATCAGAAAACCTCATGGTATTATTTTGGTCACAGGCCCCACAGGGTCAGGTAAGACAACTACACTGTATGCCTGTCTCGATAAGTTAAATGATCGCTCTAGAAATATTCTGACCGTCGAAGACCCCATTGAATATGATGTCGAAGGACTTGGCCAAACCCAAGTCAATATCAAAGCGGATATGACCTTTGCCAGGGGACTACGCGCCATACTGAGACAAGATCCAGATGTAGTGATGGTAGGGGAAATCCGTGATTATGAAACGGCTGACATAGCAGTACAGGCGAGTTTGACCGGCCATCTTGTCCTATCGACTATCCACACGAACACAGCGATTGGGGCCCTGACGCGTTTGGCAAATATGGGCGTTCAATCCTATCTGTTAAGCAATAGTATTGTGGGTCTTGTTGCTCAACGTTTAGTACGGATATTGTGTCCAGATTGTAAACAGCCTCACATAGCAGATGAAATGCAATGTGACTTTTTGAAAGTTGATCCCAAAACTGCGCCTACCATTTATCTTTCCGCTGGTTGCGACAATTGTGCACATGAAGGGTATAAGGGTCGATTAGGCATATACGAAATCGTACTGATAGACGAAACCCTTCGCAATATGATCCATAATGGTGAATCAGAGTTAGCAATGGAAAAACAAGCAAGAAAACTAACGACAGGTATATGGGATGATGGACTTGACAAAGTGCTGACAGGTAGAACCTCTATCCATGAAGTGATGCGCGTCACGATGGAAGATTAAGATGGCGGCATTTCAGTACACTGCTCTCAATACTAAGGGCAAAGAAGAAAAAGGTATAATCCAAGCTGATGGTACTCGGCAGGTTAGGCAGATACTTCGTGACAAGGGTCTTGCCCCCCTTTCTGTTGTTATAACAAAGGAAGCAGGGGCGAAACTATTTTCTAGTTTTCTTCAGCCTTCGCTTTCAGTAAGGGACTTGTCGTTAATTACAAGACAACTGGCAACACTAATTGCCGCTGGTTTACCAATAGAAGAAGCCTTGCTTGCAGTATCAAAACAAAGTGAGAACCCCAAAACTAAAGCGATGCTAATAGCAATTAGATCCAAAGTGATGGAAGGCTTTTCCATGGCCAATAGTTTTGCGGAATTCCCCCGAGCCTTTCCCTCTCTTTATCGGTCCACAGTTGCAGCGGGAGAAGCTGCGGGACATCTTGATCTAGTCCTGAATAAATTAGCGGATTACACGGAGTCTCAACAAGAGAGCAGGGCTAAAATACAACAAGCCATGGTCTACCCCGTCATTCTCTTTTTACTGACAATATCTATTTTGGCGGGTTTATTAGGGTATGTCGTGCCCGATATTGTTAAGGTTTTTGCGGATACAGGACAGCAGCTACCAACATTGACAACGGTTATCATTACATTAAGTGATTTTGTGCGAGATTTTGGCTTTCTTCTTTTAATTTGCATTGTAGTGCTTGTCTTTGCGGTAAAGAGAGCCCTTAAAGTCCCGTCGGTCAGACTAAATTTTGATAGAAGAATACTACACCTTCCTTTAATCGCTAAAATGAGCAAAGGCTTGAACGTTAGCCAATTTGCCAGCACCTTGAGCATCCTATCTTCAAGTGGTGTGCCCCTTGTAGAAGCGATGCGGATATCTGGTCAGGTATTGTCAAACGCCTGGTTACAATTGAAAGTGAATGAGGCGACCGTGGGTGTCAGTGAAGGAATGAGCTTGAATGTTGCACTGGAAAAAAGTGGATATTTCCCTCCTATGTTGCTCCACATGATCGCGAGTGGTGAAGCCAGTGGAGAACTTGATGATATGTTGTCAAGAGTAGCAAAAAGCATGCAGCAGGATGTAGAAGTTTTACTTAGTGTTCTATTAAGCTTATTCGGTCCCTTTATGTTGCTCGTTATGGGAGGGGCAGTATTTGTCATTGTCATGGCCATATTATTGCCAATTATGAATCTTAACCAGTTGGTCTCGTAGACCCTATTAAATTGAGTAAATTGTAGCGTATGAAGAAGTATAGAAACCACCAAAAAAGTTCTGGATTTACCCTAATAGAAATAATGGTTGTAGTGGTGATATTGGGTATTCTTGGCGCATTGATCGTACCGAACCTAATAAGCCGGCCTGATGAAGCAAGAGTTCAGGCTGCATTATCAGATATTGCCCAAGTGGGTACAGCATTGGATTTGTATCGACTTGATAATGGTCATTATCCCAGCACAGATCAAGGGCTTGAAGCTTTGGTTTCGGAACCTAGCGGTTTTCCAGAGGCGCGTCGTTGGAACCAAGATGGTTACTTAAAAAGTCTACCAGAAGATCCCTGGGGAGAAACCTATCTCTTCTTTAGTGAAGACCGAAATTATGAAGTGTATTCCTATGGCGCCGACCGCAAGGAAGGAGGCGAGGGGTTTGACAAGGACTTGAGTTCTGAAGATTTGAAATGAAAACCATGCCTGCTAGCTTGAATCGCGCTTTTATGAGGGGTTTTACGCTAATTGAGATTCTTGTTGTGGTACTAATAGTGTCAATCATGTCGGGGATTGCTGTGACCCAACTTCCGGGGTTTGTGCAAACAGGGGATTTTGATCTCGAAAGTAGACGTCTAAAAACCTTATTAGACATGGCGCGTGAAGAAGCTTTGGTACAGGCCACAGAATTTGGTTTTAAGCCTGATGAGGAAGGATATGCTTTTTATCAATTTGATGAAGTATCCCAAGATTGGCAGGAAACATTAGAAAGGCCTTTTCATCGAAGAAAATTACCAGAAGATTTTCATTTGGATCTTGAAATATCAGGAGAAAAATTAACCTTGTCAGAAGAAAAGGATCCCCCCCCCTTATTGCTGTTGTCCAGTGGGGAAGTTTCTCCCTTCACATTACGAATCTATCAGGAAAGTAACGCTACTAATGCGCCTGCAACGAGTAGTTCTATGAAGTCTGATGGATACGGAGACATCAAATGGTTGGAAAATCCTTAACATGCACTTTTTAAAATGAAGAAGGCACAAGGTTTTACGCTTTTAGAGGTGATGATTGCGCTTGCAATTTTTGCCATTGCATCTGCTTCGCTGATAAAAAATGCCACACAAACGATTCGTCAGACGACAATTATTCAGGATCGCACCATAGCCTACTGGATTGCAGAAAATGAACTTAACCAGTTACGTTCTGTGCCGAGAGGAGAGTTCCCCACGCCTGGGTCTGATCATAGTGATGTTGTTATGGCAAATAGGGATTGGGAAATTGTCTTAGATGTCGAGGCGACAGAAAATATTGATATGCGACGAATTACAGTGAATGTTTATCTGCCTAATGATACAGACAATAGTATCGTCTCTTTGACTGGATTCATCGGAAAATACTGATGAGATATGTCAAAGGATTTACCTTATTAGAAATCATGGTCGCGATGTCAATTTTTGCACTCATTGGTTTGGGTGCAAGTCAGATGTTACGTTCGATTATAACGTCCCATGAGCGAACTCAGTCTACGATGGAGGTGCTTGCGTCATTTAGTAAAGCCTTGACCATTATTCAAAGAGATTTTAATCAAGTGGTGCATCGGCCTGTGCGGGATAACTTTGGCGATAGCCTGCCGTCTTTTATGGTGAATAGTGGCGATAATCTAATTGAATTATCAAGGACAGGATGGAATAACCCCTTAGGTCTTACACGAAGTGGTATTCAGCGAGTTGCCTACAACGTTACAGAGGATGGGGAGCTTAAACGTTATTTCTGGCTTGTACTCGATAGAGCAGAAGATAGCGAGTTAATAGAGCAAACGCTTTTAAGTAACATTGAAGTCCTCAGAATTAACTTAAGAAGTGTGGAAGATGAATCAAGTGAGGTCTGGCCTGGGAATAGTAAGTTCCCCTTGCCTCAGTCAGCAGAATTGGTGATTACCAGCACTTCATTTGGAGAAATTAGACAAGTATTTAGCTTTGTAGAGAGCATCGTGCCGATTAACCCTAATCTCCAAGGTGATGGTGCCCAAGACAATAGTGCACAAAGTAATGGTACTTAAAGAGATGATGCCAAAAACACAATCAGGCGTGGCCTTGATTACCATTTTGCTGGTTGTTGTGATTGCAACTGTCCTTGGTGTCTCGATGATTACCGAGCAGAATTTTGCCATCAACCGTGCTCAGTCCTCTTTTAATCAAACAATCGCAAGACAATATACTTTAGGGGGTGAAGAGCTTGCACGACAGATATTGCATCAAGATTTTATAGATGCCCCCCAAATTGATCACCTAGGTGAAGGTTGGTCACAAGGCGTTTCACAATTTGAATTTGAAGAAGGAGAGGTCGTTTTTCAGATAGAAGATGTGCAATCAAAATTTAACCTTAATTCTTTGGTATTGCCCGGTCAACCGGGTCTCCTAGCTCAGGAGCGTTTTAAATTACTCTTGTCTGAACAGGGAATGGATCATAGTTTCGTTGATAGAATTAAAGATTGGCTCGATGAGAACGATTCGGTGAGCCCGCTTGGCGCCGAGAGTTACGAATATCTCGGACTTGAGCGACCCTATCGAACTGGCGATCAGTTGATGAGTGATGTTACAGAATTGCGCTTGATTTTAGAATTTGAAAACCCTCAGTTTAATGCAATATCTCCCTTTGTCAGTACACTTCTCGATCCTAGTGTTAGCTTCAACATTAATACAGTGATGCCAAAAATATTGCTAATACTCGCGCCGGGTCTAAGCTTGGCTGAAGCCGAAACTATTGTAAGCAATCGCGATAGCGGTAATCCTTATACTACTTTAGCTGACTTCACTGGAGATCCTGCTTTAAGTGGCAGTGCAAATTCGGTAAAAGTACAGGGTCTTGGTGTACAATCTAATTTTTTTCAGGTTAATATTCGCGCCCGCTACCAGGATAGATATGCCAATCTTACGAGCATCCTTCAACGTGATGCGGTGGATGGTAGTATGCGAGTGGTATATCGTGATCAGAGTAGAAAGGTCGTGCTTAATTTTGAAGAGACTAATATAGATAGTACAAATGATTAAAGAAACAATACATTGCCGTAGGAACCTACATGGCTGAAAATTTATTTCTACGTATCAGCAATCGGACTACTGGGTCTGAGCGCAGTGCAGAAAACGGTACAGAATATAGTACAGAAAATAGTACCGGCAATAGTTCAATAACAGACTGTGTAGTCGAATGGATGTTACTTGATCAAACGTCAGGGATAGCGCGATTTAAAGGTGTTAACTCTTTAGATGAGTTTGCTGACTTGTTGTCCGATTTGGAGTGGTCTGGTTCGACTAATGTGATGTTGTTTGGTGAAGAGATTCTACTAACCCAAGCGGATATTCCTAGTAAACAATTACGTCAAATCCACCAAGCTTTGCCTTTTATGGTAGAGGAAAGTTTGGCTGTTGATATTGATGAATGCCATTTTGCCATTGGTGAAAGAGGTCATAATGGCAAATTGAATGTTGCGGTTATTCAATTAGAACGTATGACTTACTGGTTAAATATTCTTGCTGAGCTCGGACTGAAGCCTGATGTACTCAGCTCGGACGTTCTATCTGTACCTCGAACCGAAGGTTGCGCGATTATGCCGGATGGTCATCGTGTACTTATTCGTTCTGGAGACTCACTTGGCTTAGCCATAGAATCTTCATTGATTGCGACCACTGTCAATTTACTCGAAGATAAAGCTGAACTTTCTCTTTTATTACACGATTCATTTAAGGATGAAACTGCGCTTGCCGTATCTCAAGTTAACGCAGAACAAGAAGTTGGCTTAAATCAAATTGATTTAGAATATCTACCTTTTGAAACGCTTTGCCGCGCGTTTAATGTAAATGCCATTAATCTGTTACAAGGCCAATTTGCCATTGCTAAAGATAAAACCTCAAGTAGATATACTTGGCGTTCTGTATATATCCTTGCCGCCTGTGCTTTCGCGTTTCATATCGCCTTATTAGTTGGGCAAGGAATTTTTCTCGATATTAAAGCAAAGCAAGCAGAAGCAGATGCGCGATCACTTTATGCTTCTGTTTTTCCTAATGATCGAAATGTGAGAGACCTTCGTAGACGCTGGAAATCTAACTTAGGTAAGGTAGGGAATGATAAGGGTAATTTTTTGAGCTTATTTCAAGATACTTTAAAACAACTACCGGGTTCCAACCTTATTCTCAATAGTCTCAATTTCAACGAAGGGCGAGGCAATATTGTTTTGCAGTTAGAAGCCCCCCGTAGTGAGCAACTCATCCAATATTCCCAAGCTTTAACCAAGTTCGGACTACAAGCTGAGATTGGCACCATCAATCAGGGTGAAGATTCAGTTAAGGGTAGTATTAAAGTCCGTCTTACGGGGGGGTCATAGTGAAGGCACAATTGCAACAATTTGTAGATCGATATGAGCACCTTAGCCAAAGGGATAGACTCGCCTTAAAAGGGCTTTCTATCTTTTTTGCTTTGCTTTTTTTGTACTTACTGATTTGGCTTCCAGCTAACAACTATTTTGTCGACCGTAGTGCGTATCATCAAAATCAAATTGAATTACACCAATATTTACTAGCAAGTGAACAGCAAGCACGCGCTTCCACTGTGCAGAGTAATCAATCTGTCGGTGGCCAATCTATGTTACAAGCTGTGTCCAGATCTGCGCAGAAATTTAGTTTGAAACCAGACCGACTTCAACCTGAAGGAACAGATGGTGTTAATGTGGTTTTTAATAATGTTAATTTTAATAAACTCATGCAATGGTTAGATAATTTAGACAGGCAAGGTTTTTCTGTTAGACAGATTTCTATTGAGCGCTCTGATGTGCCTGGCGTTGTGACGACCAGAATGGTGGTGCGAGCCTAGTATTAGCTTTAATAGCTGTCTTATAAAGCTTCAGTGAAAATCACGAGATTTTAATGAGAAGTGTTCAAGGTACTGGCTCATATCTTCTACATGACCTGCAATAACATGGATCACAGAGCCCTTTCTTTCCATAGTACCTTTAATCTTCAGTAAGCGGCCTTGTACTACTGCTGTTCTAAAGCTTTCTAATACCCTCGTCCAAACAACAATATTGATATTGTCTGTTTCATCCTCAAGTGTTAAAAAAATAACACCGGAAGCGGAAGAGGGACGTTGCCGTCCAGTGACAATACCTGCTACTTGTACAAATCGGCCATGGTTAAGTTGCGTTAAATCGGCTGCGGTTTTAAATTGGCTAAAGGGTTTTTCCTCTCGCAAAATGGCCATGGGGTGTCTGCCTAGTGTTAAACCGAGGCTAGTATAGTCAGCTCTTAAGTCATCTGTTTCTTCAGGCGCAGTAAGGTAAATTTGTTCCTTCTCTGCTATCTCGTCAAAAAAAGAATAGGCATCATTGGTTAATATCGCCTTATTATTCCAATGGGTTTGATAACGATGACCGGACAAGGTTCGAAAAGCGCCCCCTTCAGTTAAACGATCAAGATCTCCCTGATCCAAGCGGGCCAGGCGCGCTAAGGATTGTAAGTTTGTGATGGGTGTCATCGCTCTAAGTGCGATGATTTTTTCAGCGGTGCTTTTCCTTAAGCCCTTAATGCGCTGAAACCCTAAACGTATGGCAGGCTGCTCTGAGGGCTTAGGCTTTTTATGATGAATAGTTGAATGATAAATATCCGCTGGTGCTTCTAAGCTTGATTCCCATTCACTGTTAAAAATATCTACTGGTCGAATTTCTATATGATGGCGTCTAGCATCTTGAACAAGTTGAGAGGGGGAGTAAAAACCCATAGGTTGGCTATTGAGCAAACCACAATAAAATGCCGCAGGTTCATGACATTTTAACCAAGCTGAAAAATAGACTAATAATGCAAAGCTTGCGGCGTGGGATTCTGGAAAACCATAATCTCCAAAACCCTTTATTTGCTCAAATATTCTCTCTGCAAACTCTTGGCTATGTCCTCTTTCTAACATGCCGTTGACTAATTTTTCTTGGAAAATTGCTAAGCCACCTTTTCTTTTCCAGGCAGCCATAGCGCGACGTAATTGATCAGCTTCACCCGGAGTAAACCCTGCAGCAACAACAGCGAGTTTAATGACCTGCTCTTGAAATATGGGAACCCCTAGCGTTCTACCTAATACAGATTTGACCGCATCGTTGGCATAAGTCACTTTTTCTTCTCCATTGCGGCGCTTTAGATAAGGATGGACCATTTTTCCCTGTATCGGTCCAGGGCGGACAATCGCCACTTCTATCACCAAGTCATAAAAACATTTTGGTTTTAGACGGGGCAACATTGAAATTTGAGCTCGGGATTCAACTTGAAATACACCAATGCTATCGCCTTGCTGTAGCATCTTATAAGTTAATGGGTCCTCCGAGGGTATATTAGCAATGGTGAGATGATGCTTTTTGCGTTTGTTACTGCTCTTGTTATTAGGGAGTCGATAGGCATTAATTAGATCAAGGCTTTTTCGGATGGCGGTTAACATGCCAAGGGCTAATACATCTATTTTTAGCAAGCCTAAGGATTCTAGATCATCTTTGTCCCACTGAATTATTGTACGGTCGGGCATGGCGGCATTCTCAACTGGTACTAGATGAGATAAGGGTCCTTGAGAAATGATAAACCCCCCGACATGCTGAGAAAGGTGCCTAGGGAAGCCCAGTATTTCATCCACTAATACTATGAATTGACTAATAATAGGACTGCGTGGATTGATACCGGCGGCTTCAAAACGGGTTAATAATTCATCTCTTTTATCCCACCAAGATAATGATTTAGCGAGGTGATCGACTAATTGTAAATCCATACCTAAGGCTTTACCTACATCTCTAACTGCGCTTTTAGGTCTGTAGGTCACAACGGTTGCAGCAATGGCAGCTCGATCTCGACCGTATTTTTTGTAGATGTATTGAATAACTTCTTCTCGGCGTTCATGTTCAAAATCAACATCAATGTCAGGAGGTTCATCCCTTTCTTTTGAAATAAACCGTTCAAAAAGTAAATTTGACTTAGCAGGATCTACCTCTGTAATTTGCAAGCAGAAACACACAGCACTATTTGCTGCAGAACCCCGGCCTTGACATAAAATAGCCTGACCTCGAGCAAAATGGACGATGTCGAACACAGTGAGAAAATAGTACTCGTACCTTAATTCTTTAATTAAGGTAAGTTCCTTCTCGATAGTTTCGCTTACATCAGGTTTGATGCCCGCCGGCCATCTTAATTCGGCGCCTTTTTCAACCAGTTGGCGTAGATACTGGCTTGGCGTCAAATGTGTTGGTACAAGTTCTTGAGGATATTCGTAACGTAGTTCATCTAGTGAAAAGTCACAGAGGTCTGCTATACGCATAGTTTCGATTAAAAGGCGAGGGGGGTAGTACTGACTTATCAGGGATAATGGCCGTAGGTATTTTTCTCTATTTGCGAATAATAATTTGCCAGCTAAGCGGACAGATTGACGCATGCGTATGGCCGAAAGTACGTCTTGCAGTGCCTTCCTATCTGGGCGATGCATATGCACATCTCCCATAGCGACCATATTAATTGATTGGCTCTGAGAAATTGCAAATGCATCCTTGTAGCGCTGTAATTCATAACCATCGGGAAATATTTCTATGCCTAACCATAAACGCTGCTTGAAAATGGATTTGAGTTGTATTGCTAGAGAAATTTCCTTGTTTCCTGCTTTGCCATGACTTGTTTCAGAAGAGGGCAGCCATATGGCAAGGCATTGATCCATTCCATACTGTGTATCATTGAGGCTGACATGATATTCACCCTTGTCGGCATTATGTCGACCTTTGGTGATGAGATTACATATCTGGCCATAGGCGATTCTATTAGGCGCAAGTAGGATTAAATGAACCGTTTCATTTGATGCTTCCTCAAAATGAAACTCACTACCAATGATTAATTTAATACCACATTCTTTTGCGGCAACATGCGCTTTGACAATACCCGCCATAGAGCATTCATCAGTAATGGCAATTGCTGAATAGCCTAAAGAACTTGCTTGTTTTACTAGTTCATCAGCATGGGAGGCGCCTCTCAAAAAGGAGTAATTGCTAATACAGTGCAATTCGGCATAGGAGGGCCAGTTTGCCGATGAGATGCTTGTAGGTGAAGAGCTTGTAGGTGAAGCGTTTGTTTCTTGGGACGACATTTTATACTACTGGTTATATATACAGTATTTTGCAATATAGGCAATGTCCGATATGCTGTCAATAAGATTCCCATTTGTTACTATTTATTTTATGCGTTTCCTACGGTAAAAAATGTGGTCAGAGATAAATAAAAGGTGCCATGTTGATTGAATCATTAAAATCGAAAAAGAAATTACAGATTGTGATTTGTATGGCTTTGATAGGTGTATTAATAGGTGCCTATCAACTGACAAGAGAGGCGCCAAAACCTGAGATAACAGTGCAAAGCAGTAAAGAGAAAGTGGCGCCAAAGGTGAAAAAAGCCACCGCCAAACTGCAAACCCATGTGACGGCGTGCCAACAACTGAATGTTACGATTCCTATGGAGTCAGGGGTCACAACAACATCAGATGATATGGTAGTGGCTAAGGGTTATGTAGAGAATATAGGGAAAGTACCTGTCCAGTTTGTTCAAGTACAGATAATATGGAAAGACAAAAACAATGTAAGCGTGGAAGCCAGTACGGTATTTGCGGTGACAGATGAAGTATTGTTACCAGGTGAAAGGGCTAAATTTCAAACGAGCAAACGTAATTATCTAATTAGCCGATGTAACGCGAGGGTTATTGACTGGTGGGTAGTGGATACACCTGAATAGGGCGTACCCTTGGCGATCGAGGCTACAAATCAAATCTACGAATCAAATCTACTAATCAAATCTACGAATCAAATATAAAAGCAAGAGGGGGCGCTAGTATTTAAGATGAAAACGATTGGTATGATCGGTGGAATGAGCTGGGAGTCTACTGCAATGTACTACAGTGAAATCAATAATGGTGTGAAGGCCGCATTAGGTGATTTACATTCTGCAAAAATTTGTCTTTATAGTGTCGATTTTTATGAAATCGAAAAGTACCAACAACTAGGCGACTGGCAGGCAAGTGCCGATATACTCATCAAGGCAGCGAGAGCGGTAGAGGCTGGTGGTGCAGATTTTTTAATCATCTGTACCAATACTATGCACAAGATCGCGCCTCAAATCCAAGAGGCTATTGATATCCCTATATTGCACATTGCAGATACCACAGCGGAAGTCTTAAAAACCGACGGCATCAAACGTGTAGGTTTGTTGGGAACAAGATTTACCATGGAGCAAGATTTTTATAAGCAAAGAATTATAGAGGATCATCATATTCAGGTAATCGTGCCGGATAAGGTTGCACAAACGATGGTACACGATGTTATCTATGAGGAACTTTGTTTGGGTAATATGGATGAAGGATCAAGGGTGAAATATATTGATGTTATTGAGGATCTTGCAAACTCGGGGGCAGAGGCCGTCATATTGGGTTGTACTGAAATTGCCTTATTAGTGCAACAAATGCATACCCAAGTGCCCCTCTACGATACGACAGCTATTCATGCTCAAGCCGCAGTACGCTTAGCGGTAACTATTTAAGCTCTTTATTTAAGCTCTTTATTTAAGCTCTTTATTTAAGCCACAATTTCGATTTCGCACTATTGGAAAACCAGACCAGAGCGATGGCTATAATCAATACCATACTCGGCATGACAGCACTGCCCGGGCCATAGACTTCTAAAGTCTGACTAAGCACAAACACATAAGTCATTTGTACAACAACTCCGATAAGGGAGATGATCAGTACGGGAAAAGCCAAAACATTTTTCAGGAGTAGTGCAATGCAACCTTAGGCACCACCAAAAACTGCGCAAGCAAAGGCAATATTTACCCATCCTGCCGTTGCGGCATACATGTCCTGCTCGACTTGAGGTAATTGTGCCATGGCTTCCGCCGTCATCGTCATTTGAGCGACGAAAGCGCCTACACCCAGTAGATTCCACACAAGGGCAAGCCCGCATACAATCCAAAACCACTTCGGCAAATCAGTTGTTTCTGACATTATTATTCTCCAAAGGTGTTTTTATGTTATCTACACCTAAAAAAAGGGTAGGTCAATAGTTAAACTCCATTGATCGCTAATGGTAATATTGAACTTTTAGTAATTTATTCAAAGCGGTGATGGTTATTTCTGATGACAATATTGCACAAATCAATATTGCCCAAGCCAAAGGTGACCTTGAGTCACCTTTCATGTCTGGGTTTACAAATAGGCTTGATGAAATCAATAAAATTGCAGATGAATCTGCAGGGTTTGTTTGGCGCCTTCAAGATGATGATGGAAATGCTGCTTCATTGAGAGTATTTGACGATGAGTTTATCCTCGTGAATATGAGTGTATGGGAAACACTCGAAAACCTAAAAATGTTCGTCTACAAGACTATTCATAAAGAACTACTTAAAGATAAGCGCAATTGGTTTAACAAAGGCCTCGGTTTACATCAAGCACTTTGGTGGATTCCGAAAGGGCATAAACCGAGCGTAGAGGAAGGTAAAAACAAGCTCGCCGAATTAGAGAAATCAGGGCCTTCTGACGCAGTATTTACCTTTGCCAACGCAAAGCGCAGCCCGACTCACTTATAACTTAGATTTGGAGACAGCCATCTTTCGGTTTCTTCAATGGTAAAGTTTTTTCGTTCAGCATAACTCTCCACTTGGTCCCGATCTATTTTCCCTAATCCAAAGTACCTAGATTCAGGATGAGAAAAATAGAAACCACTGACCGATGCGGCGGGCGTCATCGCAAAATGTTCTGTTAAGTCCACGCCAATTTTTTGCCTGGCGTCTAACAAGCTAAATAATGAGGCTTTTTCCGTATGATCTGGGCAAGCGGGGTATCCGGGTGCGGGTCTAATCCCAGGATAAGCTTCCTTGATCAATTCTTTATTGTCATAAGACTCGTCGCTGTTATAAGCCCAAAATTCCTTGCGCACGCGTTCGTGCATTCTTTCAGCAAACGCCTCGGCTAAACGATCTGCAAGTGCTTTTACGAGAATGGCATTATAGTCATCATTTTGTGCTGCATATTCCTGAGCAAGTACCTCAACACCGTGACCAGTTGATACAACAAAACCACCAACATAATCCTGAAGCCCCGTATCGATTGGTGCCACATAATCAGAAATACAAAAGTTTGGCTGCTCGTTTGGTTTATCAGTTTGTTGTCGTAAATGATGTAGGCGTTGTAGTTCTGTTTGCCTCGTTTCATCTTCAAACAAAACAATATCGTCAGAGCCCAATTTGTTTGCTGGCCAAAATCCAATAACTGCTGTTGCCTTTATTAACTTTTCATCAATTAATTTTTTAAGCATTTCCTGCGCATCACTAAACAGTGCGCTTGCAGCTTCTCCTACAACTTCATCTTCTAAGATTTTTGGATACTTCCCTGCTAATTCCCAAGTAATAAAGAAAGGCGTCCAGTCAATATAATCGATAAGTTCTTCGATGGGGTAATTGTCAAAGACCTTTGTGCCAAGAAAAGTTGGGACAGGGGGTAAGTAATTATCCCATTGGATAATGGCTTGGTTATCGATAGCATCTATATATCGAAGCGTATTACCTTTGGGTCTACGGTTTTTATTTCTTATCCGTATTTTTTCGTATTCTTCACGAATGCTTTGGCAATAATCCGGTTTCAATTCTGCACTGAGCAATTTGGTCGCAACGCCCACTGCTCGCGATGCATCCGGTACATATACCGTCGCATCGGAGGAATATCCTGGTTCAATCTTGACCGAGGTGTGTGCTTTTGAAGTAGTAGCACCACCAATCAACAAGGGAAGGTCAATGTTCAGTCTCTGCATTTCAGATGCTACATGGACCATTTCATCTAAGGAGGGCGTGATCAGTCCACTTAATCCTATGATATCAACGTTAAGATCCACTGCTGCCTTTAAGATTTTATCAGCGGGTACCATGACACCTAAATCTATCACTTCATAATTGTTACATTGAAGGACAACACCAACGATATTCTTCCCTATATCGTGAACATCTCCCTTAACCGTTGCCATTAAAATCTTGCCCTTCGTTGAAACAGCGCCGTCTTTTTCATCCTCTATAAATGGCTCTAAGTGAGAAACCGCTTGCTTCATAACACGAGCACTTTTTACTACCTGAGGCAGAAACATCTTACCTGCACCAAAGAGATCACCAACCCGGTTCATCCCGTCCATTAAAGGACCTTCGATCACGTCAATCGGTCTAGCTGATTGCTGTCGCGCTTCTTCTGCATCCTCAACAATGTAAGTCGTTATCCCCTTTATCAAAGCATGGGCAATTCGCTCACCAACGTCTTCTTCTCGCCAGGAGAGATCTTCTGTTTTAGATTGACTACCGCGTCCAGAAAATCGTTCTGCAATTTCAATCATTGCTTCGGTGACATCATCTCCGCGACATAAAATAACATCTTCAATTTTATCTCTAAGCTCTTTTGGGATTTCCTCGTAAATTGCGAGTTGTCCCGAGTTAACAATACCCATTGTGAGGCCAGCCTTGATTGCGTGATATAAAAAAACCGCATGGATAGCTTCTCTTACTTGGTTATTGCCTCGAAAAGAAAAGGATACATTGCTGATGCCGCCAGAGATTTTGGCGAAGGGAAGGTTATTGCTAATATAGGTACAGGCATCAATGAAATCTTTGCCGTAGAGATTATGTTCTTCAATACCGGTTGCTACAGCAAAGACATTAGGATCAAAGATAATATCTGCTGGCGGGAAGCCTATTTCATTTACAAGAATATCGTAAGATCGTTTACAGATTTCTTGCTTGCGAGTGAGATTATCTGCTTGTCCATCTTCATCGAAGGCCATGACCACAATCGCAGCACCGTGTTTAAGGCAAATTTTGGCCTGTTCACGAAACTCACCTTCACCGGCTTTAAGACTAATCGAATTAACGATGGACTTGCCTTGTATGCACTTTAAACCTGCTTCAATGATTTCCCATTTTGATGAATCAACCATGATAGGTACGCGGCAGATATCGGGTTCTGATGCGATAAGATTTAAAAAGTGAACCATGGCAGCCTTTGAATCAAGCATGCCTTCATCCATATTAATATCGATGATTTGTGCGCCGTTATTAACTTGATCGAGAGCGACGGTTAATGCCTCCTCGTAACTCTCTTCTCTGATTAATCTTGCGAACTTCGCCGAACCGGTGACGTTAGTTCTTTCGCCAACATTTACAAAAAGAGAATCCTTATTGATGTTGAAGGGCTCCAAGCCACTTAATAAGCAGTCGGTAGAAGATTTAGCAATGACTCTAGGTTCATGAGAAGCGGCTATGCGAACAAATTCGCGAATATGTTCCGGTGTCGTACCACAGCAACCGCCGATGATGTTGTTCAAACCGGAGTCAAGATATCCATCCATGCAGTTAACCATGGTTTCAACGGTTTCATCGTACTCACCAAATTCATTTGGTAATCCGCGGTTTGGATAGGCGCTGGTATAACAATCGGCGATTTTTGCAATGTCTTCGACATAAGGTCTGAGTTCATCTGCACCCAAGGCACAATTAAATCCTACTGATATGGGTTTTGCATGGCGAATGGATGCCCAGAAGGCTTCAACTGTTTGGCCTGAAAGCAGTCGACCGCTTCCATCTGTAATCGTCCCAGAAATCATAATGGGGTAGCGGGTATCCAATTCTTCAAAGACAGATAATGCAGCAAAAATAGCCGCCTTTGAGTTAAGGACATCGAATATGGTCTCGATAAGGATGATATCGGCACCCCCTTTTATCAAGCCTCTGATGGATTCAGAATAGTCCTCTACCAAATCATCAAAAGTAACGGCCCTATATCCCGGTCTATTTACATCGGGAGAGAGGCTTGCTGCTCGGGTAGTAGGGCCAACTGCGCCCGCCACAAAACGCGGCTTTTCTGCAGTATCCAAGGCATCGGCTGCCTCTCTGGCAATCCCCGCAGCGGCTACATTCAACTCATAATTGAGATGGGCTAATTTATAGTCAGACTGAGAGACGCGATTTGCCGTAAACGAATTGGTACCGATGATGTCTGATCCACTATTAAGATATTCAGTATGAATATCCCCAATGACATTAGGCATAGTCAGGTTAAGGATTTCATTGTTCCCTTTAATATCGCTCTCGTGATCAACAAAACGTTGTCCCCTAAAATCTGCCTCAGAGAGTTTTAGATCCTGAATCATTGTGCCCATGGCGCCATCCATCACGAGGATGCGCTTTGCTAGCTGGTTCTGTAATAATTCGTATCGTGCAGACAATTTCATCAGGATATACAACAACTTGCTTATAAGGTGGTGCTATTTTAGCAAGCCTTGTGTATAAATGGTTTGAAGATATTAACGGATTTAGATGAATAGGATTCATGAAGACTTGTAATCAACACTTGAGAACCCCATCTAAGCTGATAAGCTTATCCCTAACATTTGATTATAGATCACTAAAAACGAGTTCGTAGACCATGGTAGAAATTACAGAAAAAGCGCAGGAATATTTTGTAGAACTCTTGTCCAAGCAGGATGCTAAAGACATAGGGATACGCATATTCATTACTGACCCTGGTACGCCTACAGCAGAGACCTGTATCGCTTATTGCAAACCAGATGAGGCCCAGGCTGAGGATGATAAGGTCGAGTACACCGGTTTTGTCGCCTACTTTGATAATCGAAGTAAGCCATTTTTAGAAGATGCTTTAGTTGATTTTGCAGAGGATCGTATGGGAGGGCAGCTGACTATCAAAGCGCCGAACTCTAAGGTGCCTAATGTATCTGATGACAGTCCCCTCGAGGATAGAATCAATTATATACTCCATAGCCAAGTAAACCCTGGACTTGCAAGTCATGGTGGCATGGTCAATCTGGTTGAAGTCTTCGAAGATGATATTGCCATACTACAATTTGGTGGTGGTTGCCAAGGATGCGGAATGGTCGATACGACTTTAAAAGACGGCGTTGAAAAAGCGTTGCTTGAACAGTT
>JBLHIH010000032.1:0-32789 GCA_047616645.1 Flavobacterium sp.
GATAATGCCCAACAATTTCTCACCCGATTGGCTGATTTGTTTAATGTAACTTTGCTGGTCCTCTTTCGAGGCGTCATTTTGTAGCGCGAGATCTGAGAATCCGATGATTGCATTGATAGGCGTTCTTATCTCATGACTCATGTTGGCCAGAAATTCTGATTTTGTATCTGCCCGGGCTGCTTCCCTGATCCGCATGAACTTCTCTTCTTTGATTCTATTGGCGAGACCAAGAGAGGCAAGCGTTAACATACAGAACATTCCGACATCCAACCATGAGAGCGCAGATGAAAGCGGTGCTACATAGCCCAACCTGCTTAATAAGCTAAGGGCAATAAAGCTGAGTAGACAAAACCCGCCAAACAAGAGTGTTTTCGCGCCGTTTCGTTGTTGGAATGTAGCGAGAAATGAAGCCCAACAAGCTAACAATGGTGATAGAAACATCACAATCGAACCGATGACGGGAATTACTCTAAATATCGGCCATAATACAAAACAGATAACAGTGATAGAGGATATTAATATTGCTTTACTTAAGTATGGATTCCATTCCCATACTCGTAAATAGTCCCTAGTAAAAAAGCCAATTAGGGCAATTGAACAGCCTCCTGAGAACCTTGTAATGAATTCTGTCCAACCTGGATGATTGGGCCAAAGGTGGATAAAACCCAATCCCGTCAAACAGAGCCGTAAGGTTATTGCCGTAAACATGAGGGCTGAAAAGAGAATAAAAGTACGTTCTTTCGTTATAAAGTAACCTGCCGAGTTGTATATCATCATGAGCACAAAAAAACCAAAGGTAAATCCGAGTATCATGTCTTCGGTATTTGCTCTGGCGAAAAGTAAAGGAGGAGGCTGTATCAAGAGATTGAGATTAATAGGAGCAAATGATCGAATTCGAAGGATGATTTCCGATTTGCCCTCAACCATGGTGAATCGAAGAGCCCAGTTGCGGTTTTTGACTTCTCTTTGATGCCACTTAAATTGGGAGCCAGTATGATGTTCTCGTATAAGTGAGTCTCCTTGCCACTGATAAAGATTAATCTCGCGTAGTTTCGACGTTCCAAGTGCTAGAAACCAATGCGGAAATGTGGAGGATAAGACTTCGCCCTCAAATCGTAAACGTAACCAAACAGTCCCAGAAACAAAGCCGAAACTGCCTCTATTTTCCTTTAAGCTCACAAACTGATTAAAGTTTTCATCACGTAAATCAGTCAGGGAAATTTCATTATTTTTGTCAATATAGAACTCCATATGATCCAGCAATGGATAATCTATTGATTGTTGCTTAATAATAAGAGGATTTGCGCCAATATCAATTGTCAGGAAAATCAAGAAAATAAGTGAGGGCCAACGCATATTTTGCGCTAATCTATTTGAACGCTAGGAATGATGTTTACTGGTAGGGCACGTTTCCCCACCAGTTTAAGATTCACAATAAAGATATAGCTGATGATTGCGCTGGCGATGAGCCAGAGAGTCGAGAACTGAGGGTGATCGGTATATGTGCCAATTTGATATAAGCAACTGGCGGTGACATAGGCCAACCCCGTCGTCCAAGAGAAAATAAGCAAGGTCCAGCGCCATCCCGCTTCTTTCGTTATGGCACCAAGCACAGCAACACAAGGTGCATATAGTAAAATAAACACTAGATAACAAAATGCGGAAAATTGATCGCCAAATAACATGGCCATATTGGTTAAGGTATCCGTTTCGACGCCTTGGGCTTCTGCTGCCGCCTTTGTGTCTCCACTGTCTTCGATAGCAATACCAAGGGGATCGGCTAAGCCAGATATCAGGCTTTTGCCATTATCTAAGATTGAATTTAATGCGCTTATTGTTTCTGCGATAAGATCAGGTGCACCTGAGGGCGTGGATTCTTTTCGGCTATACAATGCATCCAGGGTACCAACCACAGCCTCTTTTGCAAATACGCCTGTAAACAATCCTACAGTCGCGGGCCAATTATCTTCCTTGATGCCAATGGGTGCAAAAATTGGCGTAATTGTTTTGCCTATCGTCGATAAGGCCGATGCTTCTGTATCTTCATTGCCGAATGAGCCATCAAAACTCAAAGAGTTTAAGAAACTAAGGGCGATAACAACCATAATGATGGTTTTACCGGCACGAAATATAAAGCTTCTGAGTCTGAACCAAGTTGTGATCAGGATATTTCTCACAACAGGAATATGATAGGCCGGCATTTCTTGAAATGAAGGTGTTGTTTCCTTGCTGAATATTTGTTTTCTGAAAATCAATCCAGTAAGCACGGCCATTAATATACCCAAAAGATAAAGCGCAAAGACAATATTCTGTCCATTGGTTTTGAAAAATGCGGCCGCAAATAAGGCATAGACAGTTAATCTTGCACCGCAAGACATAAAGGGTGCCATTGCTATTGTCATGAGTCTGTCACTTTCTCTTCCCAACGATCGAGAAGCCATGACTGAAGGCACATTACAGCCAAAACCAACAATCAAGGGTACAAAGGCGCTTCCAGGCAGACCGAGTTTATTCATTAAATTATCAACCACAAAAGCGGCGCGGGACATATAGCCAGAATCTTCTAGAATGGATAGGCAGAGAAATAGAAAACCAATGACGGGGATGAAAGTGGCAACAAGTTGTATTCCTGCACCCAATCCATCACCTAAGAGAACCGTCACAAGCTCAGGAGAGCCTATTGAGCTTAAAATCCACTTTGTACCATCAACAAAGACTGCACCAAACAAAATATCAAAAAAATCAATGAACACCGCACCCAAATTCACCGCAATGGTAAACATGACATACATCATAAATAAGAAGAAGGGGATGCCTAGCCATTTGTTGAGAACCCAGCTATCTATTTTCTCTGTCAGGCTATGTTCTATAGGACTAACTTCGATTACGCCGTTGGTTAATTGTTGAGATCTGTGGTAGCGCTTAATGAGTTTTTCCGAAGTAGACAGGTTTGCATTTTGCTGCCCGTCATTTAAAAGCGCAT
This sequence comes from Flavobacterium sp., assembly GCA_047616645.1. GTDB lineage: Bacteria > Pseudomonadota > Gammaproteobacteria > Pseudomonadales > Azotimanducaceae > JAHRVQ01. The sequence continues at coordinate 2,984 of JBLHIH010000032.1, forward strand.
TAGCCTGTTCATTAACGGTTAGCGCAGATATTAACAAGGCCTTTAATTTTTCTAGCCCGTGACTCGTTGAGGCGATAATAGGCGCAATCTCTAAACCAAGGTTTTTGGAAAGCTTCTCATTGTCTACCTCGATGCCTTGTTGCGCAGCAACATCGATCATATTCAAAGCAATCAAGGTTGGTTTGTTTTGCTCCATGATTTGCTGTGTTAGGACCAAGTTGCGTTCTAGGTTGCCGGCATCGATGATATTGATAATGCAATCGACATCTTCGCTCTTTATGAAATCCCGAGCAATTTGTTCATCAAGGCCAAGAAATTCTTGCTCAAGAGAATATATACCTGGTAAATCAACGAGGTGAATTTCTAGACCGTCTAGCGAGAAACTGCCCACTTTTTGCTCGACCGTGACGCCGGGCCAATTACCTACTTTCTGATGTGCGCCTGTAAGTGCGTTGAATAAAGTTGTTTTACCACAATTAGGATTGCCCAGTAGGGCGACAGTGAATGTATTCATCTAGATTGCGCTACCGAAATTAAATTGGCTTCATTCTTTCTAATACTGAGCAAACTACTGCCAATTCTGACCTGAATTGGATCTCCGGTAGGGGCGAAGCGTAAAATCTCAATTTTTACGCCGGGATAAACACCCAAGGCATATAAGCGGCTTTGGATCTCTGCATTGTCCTCAGCGGCTGTTATTACCTGGCATTGGCAGTTTGCTGTCATTTCTGAAAGGGTCATACACTTAAATTATGATGTGAAAATAGGATCGAGGAGTCTATCCTATATGATAATAATTATCATTTACTTAATTTTATCTGGCTCAGGGTGAAGCTGTGTATGGCAACTTCTGCTATATGGAGGTTATGATTGGCTTTGTGTCTACACTAAGTATTTTAACTAATCAAATATTTGTATTGAGGAAAAACTATGGCTTCGAAGGTCGTCACAGCTTGCATGATTATCATTGGCAATGAGATTCTTTCTGGGCGTACTCAGGATGTTAATCTTAATTTTCTTGCCAAGGCGCTAAACGAAGTTGGCGTTAGGTTAACTGAATCCCGAATTATTCCTGATGTGGAATCCGTTATTATCGATACGGTGAATGAATGTCGGGCCAAGTTTGATCATGTCTTTACCACTGGAGGAATTGGTCCCACGCATGATGATATTACTGCCGTGTGTATAGCCAAAGCCTTTAATGTGAAAATTGTCCTGCATCCTGAAATTGTTAAATTGATCGAAAGCAGGGAAGCGCCGCCAGAAGTGATGGACTCCAGAATGCTGATGGCTCGAGTGCCAGAGGGTGCTAGGCTAATTGAGAATGCAACAGGGGGTCCGCCGGGTTTTCAGATAGAAAATGTGTTTGTGATGGCGGGCGTGCCAAAAGTCATGCAGGCAATGGCTGCCTCCCTTGATAAGGAACGCTTAGAAGGCGGTGAACCGGTTCGATCAAGATCAATTGGTGCCTACCTTGGAGAGAGTCAGGTTGCCAATGCCTTAGCAGAGATCCAAAATCAGCATCCACATGTGGACGTGGGTTCCTACCCCTTCTTTAGAAAAGACGGCTATGGCACTAACCTTGTTATTCGAGGGACAGACGAAGATGAGCTTGACTTAATCAAAGAGAAAATAAGGAAAATGATTCTTTCCTTTGATGCAGAACCCTTTGAGGAGTAACTTGTCATTTAGGCCTTGAATTCCCAAGTATCAGGGCAATCGATTGGTCAAATTCCTTTTGTTTGCTCTGCATGGTTTTGATAGATTGAGCCGCGTGTCGCTATACCACCTGATTATTTGGCCTATATGTTAACTAACAAAAATGGAGATTCAGTTTGACCGCAACGGAAACCCTGGCGGAAGCTGAGAAAAGCGCAACCAAGCGGAATCAAGCGCAGTGGAATATGTTAATAATTATTGCACTGGTTTTGCATGTGCCATTCTTTTTTTATCCTATTTTACGTTTGTGTAGCTGGCTTGATATCAGTTGGTGGTTAACGATCTTGGTATTTATTCCTCTTGCTAGCAGTCAAATAGTCAGTCGACTCCTTTTACGTCACAGCCAAGAGGTTTGGGCAAAAAATTATCGCAAGACTGCAGACTTCTGGATGGGGCTTACCCCCGTTTTGCTCATTTCACTGCTCATATTTGAAATTATCGTATCAATTAGTGATCTATCAACCCGCGTTGCGGGCTTATCAGTTATTGGCTTGACCATTGTAGGTGGCTTTGTCGGTCTTATCGTAGCCATTACACCAAGAGTCAAAAAAATTGTACTTCATTCAAAGAAAATATCGACGCCTCTACGTTTTGTTCAAATAACAGATGTGCATATCGGCTCTCGAAGTAAAATGTTCTTGGAAAGGGTCATTTTTAGCGTTAATCGCTTGAATCCTGATTTTCTATGCATTACTGGAGATTTCATAGATGCCACTAATGTACCGGAATCAGATTTGTGTTCATTAAAAAGTTTGTCCTGCCCAATTTATTTTTGCCTTGGTAATCATGAAAAATATGAAGATCTTGAGCAAATTATTCAACGCTTAAAAAACTTAGGTGTACATGTCCTGCAAAGTGATGCCTTGCACTTTAGAGATGACGTTCAGATACTGGGCATTGATGATATGGAAGACTCACTACAAGTTGAAAAAGAGCTTCCCAACATTCAACTTGATGCTGATGCTTTAAAAATATTGCTCTATCATAGGCCCCAGGGTTTAGAAGCTGCTCGAGATGCAGGGATAGATCTAACATTGAGTGGGCATACGCATAACGGCCAAATTTTCCCGTTTAATTTTGCGGTTAATCGCGTATTCAATCGTACTAAAGGCATGTACCAACTTGGCGATGCAAGACAATATGTCAGCCAGGGAACGGGTACTTGGGGTCCTGTTATGCGCTTAGGAACCACTAGTGAAATCACATTATTTAATTATTTACCGGAGTAAGACTGCTTATGTCATTGGCTGTATTTAGAGAAGATCTTCGAGCTTGGTTAGCGGAAAATTGCCCAGAGTCTATGCAAACTCCCCTGCCACAATCCGAGATGCCAAGTGGAGGCAAGCGTACAGTTTACGCGAACCCAGATACAAAGGTTTGGATGGATGCAATGTCTGCCAAAGGTTACACCGTGCCGACTTGGCCTAAGGAATATGGTGGAGCGGGACTTGATGCAGATGAAGCGCGTATATTAAGAGAAGAGATGTCTCGAATTCAAGCTCGCCCAGCCTTGTCAGGTATGGGTTTATCCATGATTGGTCCAGCATTGCTAGAGTACGGATCGGATGAACAAAAAGCTGAGCATTTACCTAAAATAGCTTCTGGTGAAATCTGGTGGTGCCAAGGGTATAGCGAACCAAATTCAGGTTCTGATTTAGCCAGCTTGCAGACTAAAGCTATTGTCGATGGCGATGACTATATTATTAACGGTCAAAAGGTTTGGACCTCCGGTGCTGATCATGCGGACTGGATTTTCTGTTTGGTGAGAACGGATTTTGATGCGCCAAAACATACGGGCATCACCTTTATCCTTTTTGATATGACAACGCCTGGGATAAGTGTTAAGCCCATATTGTTGATTAGTGGAATGTCGCCTTTTTGCGAGACTTTTTTTGAAGATGTGAGAGTGCCGCGCAAGAATGTCATAGGCACTGTGAATGATGGTTGGACAGTTGCAAAACGACTTCTTCAATACGAAAGAACAATGATTGGTAGCATTGGTGGAGGAGGTCAAAGGGTAAAATCACTTTCTGAGATTGCTGAGAAGTATTTAGGCAAAAACGAAGGCCGTCTTAATGACAGTGGGTTACGCAATGAAATTGCTCAGCATACTATGGACAACAAAGCCTTTGGTCTAACCGTTAAACGTAATGTAGAAGAATCTAAATCCACAAAGGCGCCCAGTTTCGTCTCCTCCATGTTTAAGTATTACGGTACGGAACAAAATATTAAGCGTTACGAAATAATGTTAAAGGCAATGGGGTCTCAAATGCTTGGCTGGACAGGTGAAGGATATGAACCCAATGAATTGACTGAAACCCGAGCTTGGCTAAGATCAAAGGCCAATTCCATTGAAGGCGGCACCTCGGAAGTTCAGCTTAATATTATTTCCAAACGTGTATTAGGCTTACCAGACTAGGTAAACCTAAATGATGTCTGAACAAGTTTTGATTGCTTTGGGCATTGGTATCATTATCACTGTATTTGTTATTGCATCTTTTATCGCCTATACCTTGGGGCGTAAGTCCCTGTCCGAGAAAGTCACAACCTTAGAAGTAGAGCAGGGTCATTTAAAAAGCCAGTTGTCTGAAAAAACTGCAGAACAAAAAGTAGCGACAAATAAAATTTCAGTCTCATTGGAGGCCCAGCACATTGCTGAAAAAGCTTTCGAATCTGTTCAGTCTAAGTGGCAAGCAAGCACAGAACAGTCTAGAGGTTTAGAACGTAGACTCAGTCAAACAGTGGGTGAGTTAGATCAAGAACGCCGAAACTATAGTGAAGAACGTCAATCTCATATAAAAATAAAAACTGAACTGGACGAGCAGGTAAAAAACTTAAGAGAGCAAAAAGTACAATTTGAAGAACAGAAGCAGTCCTTAAGTGAACAATTTGGAGAGAGGTTTACCGTACTTGCTAATGAAGTTTTGGATACTAAAACCAAAGCCATGCAAGAAAGTAATAAGCTGAGCCTTCATGCCATCATGAATCCCTTCCAACTATCCATCGATGGTTTTAAAAAGGAAGTTCAGGACATTCACAATCGAGAAACATCTCAAAGGGGTGAACTTAAAAAAGAGTTGGAAAATTTAAAAGAGCTCAATCAAAAAATCACCACGGAAGCTCACGAATTATCAACCGCCCTTCGAGGCCAAAAAAAACTACAAGGTAATTGGGGTGAACTGGTTCTTGAAAATGTTTTGGACCGCTCGGGTTTACAGTTAGGAAAGGACTATAAACGTGAAGTATCGATTACAAGCGAAGAAGGACGTCAAAGACCTGATGTCATCGTCTATCTCCCCCAAAATAAACACCTTATTATCGACGCAAAGGTTAGCTTGAATGCTTACTCCCGTTATATAAATTCAGAAGATGAAACACTGCGAAAGGTGGCACTTGATGAGCATGTAAAAGCGATGGGTGATCGCATAAAAGAACTGGCTGATCGAGATTATTATAAGTTATCTGGTTTAAATTCTCCGGAAATAGTTTTCATGTTTGTGCCGATTGAGTCGGCCTTTGTCGAAGCATTAAAGGCTGATGAATCATTGTTTCAAACGGCGATTGAAAACAATGTATTAGTGGCTACCCCAACAACCTTACTGACGAGCCTCAATATTGTTAGGCAGTTATGGCGTTATGAAGATCAAAACAAACATACTGTAGCATTGGCTCAAAAAGCTGAAGGTGTTTTTAAAAAGCTCAATACTTTTCTTGGGAGTTTTGAAAATATAAAAAGAGGCCTTCAAAAAGCAACAGATGCTTATGGAGATGCAGAAGGGCAGCTATTGAGTGGCAGGGGTAATTTGGTAAAACAAGTGAGTGAGTTCAAAAAACTTGCACCTGCAATTAAGGCAGAATTACCTACTTACTTCACCGAGAAATCAGAACTTGAAATTGATCTTATTTCGCCCGCTGAAACTTCTTTTGAAAAGCCGCCGACTGAAAATCCAGAATCTGGTGATTAGCATCTGTTCTCGGAATATCTATTAGTGCTATACAGCCCCTTATTCTATCGATACTTTTGGATAGAATAGCTTGAAATTTTCCAATGAGATCTTCTAATGCTAAATATGTCATTTGATAAAAAAGTAGTCATTGATACATCTAAGCTTGAATGGCAACAAAGTCCTCGTCCAGGCGTTTGGAGAAAACCCCTTGCGAGGGAAGAAGCAGAGCGAGGGCATGCCACAAGTATTGTCCGTTATGAACCCGGCGCAAGCTTTTCGAGTCATGATCATCCCCTTGGTGAAGAAATTTTAGTACTAGAAGGTGTGTTCTCAGACGAGAGCGGTGACTACAAAGCAGGCACCTATTTTCGAAACCCCGAAGGGTATCAACATGCGCCGTTTAGCAAGGAAGGTTGTATAATATTGGTTAAACTACATCAGTTCTCTTCTCAAGATACGAGGCATGTTTGCATCGATACCCAAGAGAATGATTGGCAATCATGTCATCTTCCCCTACATCACTTTGAAAGTGAAAAGGTTTTCATGCAAGTGATATTAGAAGGGGAAAGCGTGATGGCCCCTGAAAAAGCCCTAGGAAATCGGCAGGGTGGAGAAATCTATATTCTTAGCGGTGAATTAACGGATGGCAAGCAGTCATTTGTTGCAGGGACTTGGATTCGCCATCCCAAAATACTGGCGTTATCTGCACTAAAAAAATCAAAATTATGGATAAAGACAGGTCACTTTTAGTCGCGGGAATTTGTACACTAATGAGAGATAAACCATTCGAATACGGGAAGTACTGGCTATTAAAATTATCGTTGGTTCCTTGAACCCTATTAAAATTGCTGCTGTTAGACAGGCCTTTGAGACAGCATTTGGCACAGAAAAAATTGAGTGTATTGGCCAACACGCCCCTTCAGGTGTATCGGATCAACCTATGGATGCTGAAGAAACTAGGATTGGTGCAGAGAATCGTGTTGTCTACTGTAGACAAAAAGATGAACAGGCAGATCAAAGAGCGGATTATTATGTCGCGATGGAAGGCGGCGTGGATAAATTTACCTATGGTCCTGCAACTTTTGCCTATGTCGCCATAGCTGATCGAGATCAAATATCAATTGGCAGAGGCGCCATTTTGCCTTTGCCCAATAAAGTCTATCGGGAATTGCAATCTGGTAAAGAGTTGGGAGACGTAATGGATGATTTGTTTAATGTGGTTAATATTAAACAAAAGGGCGGTGCTATTGCTCTGCTGACCAAAGGCCACGCAACTAGAGAGGGAAATTACACCGAGGCGTTATTGTTAGCGCTGGTTCCATTTTTGAATCAAGCGTTATTTTCAGATGAATAGAAAATGTAAAGTCTAGTTTTGAATTCTTACTCTTGGATATACCAAACTACCTTAGTCACTCAAACCCCTTTTGACTTCTTCATAATCAGCCTCAAGAATATACTGCTTACAATATGACTAATGATCTAAATAACTGATCGCTATTACCGAAACATTTAATTGGATAGATTGATATAAATACCGGATACTCCTTGCAAATACATTAAAACCTTAAAGGATATCGAAAATGAGCGACACGAATAATTGCCCTTTCCACAATCATTCAGCCGGTGAAGGTACGTCAAACCGAGATTGGTGGCCTAATCAACTAAAACTTAATATTTTGCATCAGCATTCCTCCTTGTCTGATCCGATGGATAAAGATTTTAATTATGCTGAAGCGTTCGAGACGCTTGATCTTGCAGCATTAAAAAAAGACATCGTTAGCATGATGACAACTTCACAAGACTGGTGGCCTGCGGACTATGGTCATTATGGACCTCTGTTCATTCGTATGGCTTGGCACAGCGCGGGTACCTATCGCACAGGCGATGGCCGTGGTGGCGCTGGTACGGGAACACAGCGATTCGCACCACTCAATAGCTGGCCGGACAATGGAAACCTCGACAAAGCGCGCATGTTGCTTTGGCCTATAAAACAGAAATATGGCAAGAAAATCTCTTGGGCTGACTTGATGATTCTTTCTGGCAACTGCGCGCTGGAATCAATGGGCTTTGAAACATTTGGATTCGCGGGCGGCCGGGCTGATGTATGGGAACCTGAGCAAGACATCTACTGGGGGGCTGAAGATGAATGGCTTAGTGACAACCGTTATCAAGATGATCGTGAGTTGGAAAACCCACTGGCAGCTGTGCAAATGGGTCTAATTTATGTAAATCCGGAGGGCCCTAATGGCAACCCAGATCCCCTAGCATCAGGCCGTGATATTCGCGACACCTTTGCCCGAATGGCGATGAATGATGAAGAAACGGTTGCATTGATTGCAGGGGGCCATACCTTTGGTAAAGGTCATGGTGCAGGCGATCCTGCTAATGTCGGACCCGAACCAGAAGGCGCGTCGATAGAGCAGCAAGGCCTTGGTTGGAAAAATAGCTTTGTTAGTGGTAAAGGTGTCGACACCATTACCAGTGGCATTGAAGGCGCATGGACGCCCACACCGACCCAGTGGGATATGCGTTATTTTGAAGTATTATTCGGCTATGAGTGGGAATTGGCAAAAAGCCCGGCTGGCGCAACCCAATGGCATCCTAAAGACTTGGCGGAACAAGACCACGCACCTCAGGTAGACGAATCCGGTGAGCGTGTCACTATAATGATGACAACCGCTGACATGGCTTTGCGTATGGATCCGGCTTACGAAAAGATAGCGCGTGATTACCATGCAAATCCAGATAAGTTCGCCGATGCCTTCGCTCGTGCTTGGTTTAAGCTTACTCACCGCGACATGGGTCCTACCTCGCGCTACTTAGGTTCCGAAGTTCCGCAGGAAGAATTGATTTGGCAGGATCCAATTCCCGTCGTTTCGCATGAACTGATTAATGCAGAAGACATTGCAGGTCTTAAAAGTAGAATTCTTGCTTCTGATCTTTCTGTTTCTCAGCTTGTTTCAACAGCCTGGGCTTCTGCTTCGACCTTCCGCGGCTCGGATATGCGTGGTGGTGCAAACGGCGCACATGTTCGCCTGGCTCCGCAAAAAGATTGGGAGGTCAATCAGCCAGTTGAGCTAGCGAAGGTATTGGAGATACTTGAGTCTATTCAAAAAGACTTCAGTAAAATTGTTTCAATAGCGGATCTGATAGTTTTAGCGGGTAATGCTGGTGTTGAGCAAGCGGCTAAGAATGCAGGTCAAGATATCACTGTACCGTTCACAGCGGGTCGCGGTGATGCAACGCAAGCGCAAACAGATGTGGATTCTTTCGCAGTACTTGAACCCGCTGCTGATGGCTTCCGGAACTATCAGCGGACCAAGTTCAGCATATCGGTTGAAGAGATGTTGGTTGACCAAGCGCAATTGTTGACACTCACAGCACCTGAAATGACTGTTCTTATCGGCGGTATGCGTGTTCTGAATACTAATGTCGGTGGTACGAAGCACGGTGTTTTCACAGATCAATCGGACTCATTGACCAACGACTTCTTTGTGAATCTGCTCGACCTGAGTACAACTTGGAGCGCGACATCAGACGATGATGACTTGTTCGAGGGCCGTAATCGTTCTACAGGAGAAGTGAAGTGGACGGGCACACGAGCGGATCTGATATTTGGATCGAATTCACAATTGCGAGCAACCGCAGAAGTCTATGGCTGCAGTGATTCTCAGGAACGCTTTGTTGCTGATTTCGTTGCGGCATGGGTTAAAGTGATGGAGCTTGATAGGTTTGATCTTGCTTAGTATGGAGGCTTAAGGTTTCGATTGTACTTTTTGAATTCAAACAGGGCGGCGTATCACCGATAAATGAATCGTCGCCATTTTTGTAAGAGTTTACCCTGTGAGCTTATAGCACAGGGTTTTTAAGACATGTCCTTCCAACAAAATGCGCTATCCCAAAAGTCACCACTAACAAAATTAACATGTTTTAGCGGTGATGAATTGCCAAACTCATTATTTTTATCCATACCGAATATTTTGAAATGAGAGTAAACCCCCACTGGGTGTTAGGCCTCCGGCTGAACTTTCGAGGATGTCTGTTGCTAAAGGTGAAACGCTAAATTTAGCGGCTAATGAGTTTTCAGATAATAGTATTGAAGATCATTTCAAATAGTGCAAAAACTCACCTTGCATCTTTGTCATCACATCAACCAATTCAACAACCCTGTCAGCTTGATCATTAACAGGATCAACCAGCAGGGCTTGGATTACCATGTCCTTCGATCCTGTCAGTATTGCCTCTGCCGTTAGGTCATGAACGGCAACTTGATTACTTTTCTAAGATTTCGCGAAATAGACCACGCTCTGCCCATGCTTTTGCCCCTTCACGCAGTACAGGTTCACTATTGGGTGTTGACCCAGCTTCGGCTTCTAACATGCCTTTCATGACACTGCCATCGTCTGGCAGGTGCTCAAAGTAATTTGCTGCCTTCTCTAATACTTCTGGTAAAGCATCATGACCCGAATCTTTGTAGCTTGCTTCAACTGGAATGCTGAAGTGATTCAGTCCACCCGCGCGAAAAGCGATGTTTGATAAGGGGGTCTCTAGAATCACCCACCTCTATTGCTATGACGCAGTAATCAGCTTTAGCCAATGCTTCTTTGCGATCTATCGTAGCAGAAATACAAACATCAAGATTATGCTCTTCTACAAATTTACTGCCTCCTTATGAACGTGATCTAGGGCTTCTTGATTAATATCATGCAACACAACGTGGACTTCGGTAAGTAAAGTACTTTGAAATATATCCCCCAACATATCAAAACCGAATTGTGCGCTACCAGCGCCGATGAGTACCATACGATTAGTCATAGCTATTCCTCTATTTGCGTCAATTCTGGATACCTAGGGTTCCAAGTTTGTAGCCAGGATGGTTCTGTCAAAAGGTTTATACGCTTATTTACTTTAAAACTAAGCGGATAAAAACCTTCACCTTCCTCGCCATGATTCTGAATGGCTTCTAAGGTCTCTCTAAGATCTGTAACGTCTTGCAAGTTAATAATGGGTAGACCTGAGGACGCCGAGCGGTGTGCTCCATAAATCTTATATTCTGGACCAGCAGAGCTGATTAAGTTTTTAGCTCCCTGTAGGTAATCTCCTAGGTTGCTGCCAGGTAGGAAGGCATATAGATCACCTGGATAAATAAAGTCACCTGAAAATATAGTGTGATTTGCATTATCCAAGAGTGAAATGGAATTATCCGTATGTCCAGGTGTAAATAATACTGTCAATTCTCGATCGCCAATGTCAATGACTTCAGCAGGTGATAACCATTCGTGGATCTTCAATTTTGGCGCCTCGTAACCTTCGGTCTCACCGAGGTGTTCCTGCCATTTTAATTGTAGATAGCCGTCTTTAACTCTCTCACGAAGGTGAGGTAAATCCACAAGTGCAATCCTATCGAATTCAACATTGTTACCTATGTGATCATAATGCAGATGGGATGGAACAAAGGTAAGGGGTAAATTAGTGAGGGAGTTAACGACCGGGTTGATATCTCGCATACCAGAGCCGGCGTCAAATAATATTGCTCTTTTATTACCGAGTATTAGATAGTTAAAATTCTTTTGGTCGTAGCGTGGCTCACCAATGGCGAAAGTATTCTCATCAAGAGCATGGATGATATAGTAGTCATCAAACCATCTTGCTTTGCTACTTTCATCTCCTGCATCTAACAGTTTCGATGGCTCGCCGGTTCCGATAAAGTGGAGCAGCAATCGGTGGCGTTCACTGACAATCAAACCCACTGATATTAATAAGGCCATGCTGATTATAATGCTAAAAAGGCGTATTTTTTTCATCTCGCGACTATACCCTATACCCCTAGTGGAAGCTGTAACTTGCCTCTCGTCTCTCGTGAAAGTAAATTGACCCGCTCAAAGAAGGTCTGTAATCTCAACGAGACTTTCTTCTCGTCTCCATTCAGCAGTGAGTATCATCATGGAAAACAAAATAAATCCATCTAGGCGTAAGGTACTACTAGGGGGTTTAGCATTGGGGGCTGTTGCGTCAACAGTTTTCTTAAAGCCTGGAGATCACGGGAAAAATCATTCGGATTATTTTAAATCTTTGTCAAGCGCGTTGAATAAAGTTGAGCTTGCCCGGCCGACATTGGTAATCGACAAACAAATCCTCTTGCAGAATATTAAGGAACTGAGTGGGTTTATTAATCAACAATATGATTATCGCATCGTTGGCAAGTCCTTACCTTCATTGCCTTTGATTGAACTTGTGATGGACAAGGCCAAGACCAATCGTCTAATGATGTTTCATGAACCTTTTCTTAGCCAGGTCGCGCTTAAGGTACCTAAGTCTGATGTTTTAATGGGTAAACCTATGCCGGTCGTGGCAGCTATGAATTTTTATAATACTATGGCTAATCATTCGAGGGCCCGGGGTGGGTTTGAGGTTGAACATCAGTTGCAGTGGTTAATAGATACGCAGGAACGATTAATACAATATCGTGATCTCGCAAAACAACTTAATGTCAAAATGAATATCAATATCGAGCTAGATGTTGGTCTGCACAGAGGCGGTGTTGAAGACACTCAACAATTGCACGATATGTTGCGATTGATCCAGAATGAACCACTTTTAACCTTTTCAGGCTTGATGGGTTATGAACCCCACGTTGCAGCCGTGCCAGGTGATAAAATTGCGCACAGAGATGCTGCAATGAAAATTTACCGAGAGCAGCTGTTGATGGCGCAACAGGTCATGGCTTCGGATTTGAGTCATCTTACGCTGAATGCTGCTGGTAGCCCGACATACCGGTACTACTCTAAAGATAAAGCGAATGCAGACGAGGACTTCCCACATAACGAATTATCTGCAGGTTCCTGCCTTGTAAAACCCCTTGATTTTGACCTTGCCATTCTGAAGGACCACCAAGCAGCATGCTTTATTGCAACGCCGGTTGTTAAAACGATGAATCAAACTCAACTACCAGGCGTTGATGGTTTGGGAAAAATGATGTCCATGTGGGACCAAAATCGCGAACGGGCATTTTTTACCTATGGCGGGTATTGGAAGAGTCAGGCTGTGTCGCCAGAAGGTCTAAGTCTCAATCCTATTTTTGGCAGGTCAACGAATCAAGAGATGTACAACGGCTCTGCTACAATCGATTTGCGACCGGATGATTGGCTTTTCCTAAGACCCACCCAAAGTGAATTTGTATTTCTACAGTTTGGTGATATCGCGGTCTATGATAACGGCGAGATTACAGAATTCTGGCCGGTGTTTAATGCCGCAGCTTAAGGTTGTCTAGCCAAATCCCACATTTGATGAGATGAAAATGAATATTATGAAATTTCGCCCTATTTGTTTTACTACAGCGTTACTCATGCTGGTAGGTTCTCACCCTGTATTTGCAGAGATGACAGTGCGCCAAAGTCTGCTAATGGTTAATAACTGTTTTCAATGCCACACTAATTCTAAGATTGACGCACCATTAATAGGTGATGTTACAACATGGGCTAAGTACCGTGAAAAGGGAGAGGCTGAAATGTTAAAAAATGTCGTTCAAGGTATTCGCGGAATGCCGCCATATGGCTACTGCAGTGCTTGTTCGGAGGAAGACTTAACTGTTTTGATGCGAACAATTGCAGGAATACCAGATACACCTGATAAAAAGCCAGGAGAATAGAATGACTAATCGTCGAAAGTTTTTACGCAATGCGCTTTCTATCGCCGTGGGTGGTGCAACCTTTGGCCTTACTGCTTGCGGGACAAAGATCGGTGATCAACCACAGACGCCTATTCCCTTTGAACCGGGGAAGCCACTGCCTTGGATTAACTGGGCCGGAAATCAATCATGCATACCAAAGAAGAGAGTATCACCCAGCACTGATGATGAAGTCCTAGAGGTATTAAAAAATGCGACCGGCACTATTCGCCCTGTTGGCTCTGCTCATTCCTTTAGCCCCGTAGTGCCTACAGACGATACGCTGCTTTGTACCGATTTACTCAGTGGTGTCATTCAGCATTACCCTGACAAGCTACAAAGTGAAATTTGGTCGGGAACCAGAATGCATAATCTTGGACCCATGCTAGACAGCATTGGTCAAGCATTGCCGAACATGCCAGATATGGACTATCCATCTATGGGTGGTGCAATTGCGAATTCCGTACATGGCACCGGTATCAGTTTTGGTTCGATGTCTGACTATGTTGTTGGACTTAGTCTTGCGACACCTTCTGGTGATTTGATCGAATGTGATCGTACCAATAATAGTGAAATTTTTCATGCAGCAAGAACAAACATTGGATCCTTAGGTCTTGTCACGCGCATGACAATACAGAATGTAGCACCCTTTGATGTTACAGAAGTGAATGGCGTTGCAGATTTAGAAGACGTGCTAGAAGATCTCGACAATATTTTTAGTCGCCATCGACATTTTGAACTTTACGCCTTACCCTACACTGATAAATGTTTAACGGTGACCACTGATATTGCTAAAGTCGGTGATGTCAACGTGGGGGAAGATGACCCTGAGGGCTTAAATGTCTTGCGAGAAGTTTTCGATTCTGTGGCTTGGGTGCCAGGTTTTGGACCAGAGCTTTATGAGCAGGCCTTGATTTCAGGTTTAGGAGACGATGCAGGAGAAGTCATTAGAACGGGTAAATCCTATCAAGTTTTACCCCATGCCAGAATGGTTAGATTTAGAGAAATGGAATACTCGGTGCCAGTGGAATTTGGTCCTCAATGTCTTCGAGATATACTGAGTACGATCAAGAATAAAAAGCTTCCGATGTGTTTTCCTATTGAATATCGTCATGTGAAAGCAGACGATATCTGGCTCTCAATGTACGAAGGGCAAACGGCAGCCGCGATCTCAATACATCAGTTTGGTGATCTAGAATATAAAGCAGCCTTTGCGGAAATAGAACAGGTATTTTGGAAGTACAATGGCAGACCTCACTGGGGCAAGCTGCATACTTTGGATGCAAAACGACTAGCGAATCTATACCCGCATCACTGGCAGGATTTTCAAGAAGTGCGTAGCACCTTGGATCCAAGTGGAAAAATGTTGAATGATCACCTGCGGGAGTTATTCATTGGTTGAGGGCGTCAGCCATCCACAACTTCCATTCTTCTATATTGGAATCATCGGATTCAAATAGTAAAAACCCTAAATGGATGCAATCAGTACTGGGGTCTAGTCGTTTCCACATCACTTCGCCAACTAAAAAGATAGGATCCTTGTCTGGCAAATCGATACATAATCGCAATATACTCTCGGTTTTGCCAGCCTCAGCTTTTGCCACTTCAAGCTGTGATTGTTTGCTGAGTATTGATTTTTCACGATCTGCCGCTTCCCTATCTTTTGTCAGTTGCTTGGCTTCACTAAGTGCCGTATCTATCGCGACTTTTCTTTCGATATATTGTTCTTCTACCTCGATGCGCCGTTTAGCTATGAGTTGTTGGTGCTTCTTATATTCAGTAATAAGACCTTCAAGGTAAATTTTGTAAGTTGATGTGAAACCCCCTCCTCGGTGAAGGATTTTGACGGTATGAGAGGAAAGATAATAGGCAAATTCTTCATAAGACTTTTGCAGAACCTTCATGCCATTTCGATTGGTGAATAGTAGTTGCCTGACATCATCTAACTTTAAAACTAACTTAATGCAAACAGCACCTTTGTTATCACGTTCACCCTCTGTAAAAGTGAACCATTGACCCACTTCAAGAAATTCGACCTTGCGTAGCAGTATTTTGCCAACCTTTGAGTTGATGAGAACCGCATCGTCACTTTCGAGAGGTTCGAATTCGGTGTAGGTGAGTGCTTGACCGGAAACAATACTCACATGATCTAATTCTATGACTTGTAAGGCTGATTCCGCTAAGGCCGTATTGTGAGCTAGCGCAACCAACAAACTTTTTATCTCGCCAGGCAGGTGTTCAATGACTCTGTAAAGATGTTGTGTAATTTTGGCAACATCTTCATCTTCATTATCGGTAGGTTGGTAGGTGTGGACTAATGTTTCAGTGATTTTTTTAGCTCGCTGCCAATCTTCGCTTTCAAATCCGCTGTTAAGGGCAATAAGTTGCACGGAATCGAACCAGGGACCGTATAAAAAGTCAATTAAGGTTTGTGTCACCAAATGATTCCTAGTGGCATGATTTATCATCGTTGCACTAAGTACTTTAGATTGTTGTGCTCTTAGGATGCCTGTTTCTTATGCAGCGAGGGGTTCTTCCCACTTTTTTGTACGTTTATGTTCCTTAGCCATAAAACTTGAAACATCTGCAAACAAGGTCTCAATGTCGACGTTATCTAGAATGACACTCGAAATAGTACTATCTAATTTTTCTTTTAGTTTTTTGCCTCCTGCACCGAGGTCAGGAATCCAGCCAACAAGACCTTCATTAAGTTCGTCTAATAAGGAGATTAGCGTTGGACCGTCATTAAATGGCAGTCCTGGACTGCTTAAAAGTTGTGCTGCGAGTGTTGGTATAGCGCGTCTGAGTTCCTTTTCGATAACTGAATCGGTATGGGCAATATTGAATATTAGTTTGGTGCAGTCATCGACACAGCCGAGGATAGCTATCTGTTCCTGAGAGCAGCCAGTCTGCGTGTTGGATTTTTATCTGAGTGAGTAGCGGTAGGGCAGAGTTCATTGTCTCCTCTGCCATTAAAAAGCGCGAAAGATCTGCAGCGGAGCTTGCCTCAATTCCAGGGGAGTCCGTCTTATACTTATGCTTCAATGCCTCTAGTACTATATCCATATCCATATCCGTATCCTAATCTTAACAGCCTAGGGCTGAGATTTGGTTTATAATGTTTGGAAATCGCCACAGCATCAACATCAGGAGTAAAAGTAAACATGGTTAAAGAAAAGAAAATGCCTACCTCCCATTTTTATTACTCCCAGAGACTCAGGCTTCATTATTTAGATTGGGGAAACCCTGAAGCACCACCCTTATTACTGGTTCATGGCAATCGTGACCATTGCCATAACTGGGATTGGGTAGCTCAGGAGTTGTGTGATGACTATCATATTATTGCCCCCGATTTTAGAGGTCATGGGGATTCCCAGTGGGTGACGGGTAGTGCCTATGGTCATACCGAATATATATATGATTTAGCACAGCTAATTCATCAACAAAGTCTTGCTCCCTTGCATGTGATTGCTCATAGTCTAGGTGGTGGAGTCGCCTTACGTTATGCCGGAGTTTATCCAGAGAACATTAAGAAGCTTATCGTGATTGAAGGAACTGGCGGGCCACCATCTATGTATCATCCTGAGGAGCCGCATTTACGAATTCGAGAATGGATAGAATCTAATCGAAAATTATCAGGTCGTTTACCTAAGCGTTATCAAACGCTAGATGATGCTTTTAGTCGAATGCATGATGCGAATAAACACCTCCGTGCTGACCAAGCAAGGCATTTAACGGTTCATGGAAGCGTTCAGAATGAGGATGGTAGTTATAGCTGGAAGTTTGATAATTACACCCATGTAATGTCTTGTTTTGATATTACTTATGAACAAACAAAGGCGCTATGGGCGCGTATTGAATGTCCAGTATTGTTGGTGGCAGGTAAAGAGAGTTGGTTTTCAGAACGTAAGAGAGAAGATCCAACCCAATTTTTTAAAGATGCACAACAAGTGACGGTTGATGATGCAGGACACTGGGTTCAACATGATCAACTGGATAAATTTCTAGACTTAACTAGGATTTTTTTTGAATAGCATGTGGCCAAGTGCGCTGTTAGATTCGTTGGAGAATAAATGTACACTAGAATGACAGTTAGTCTGTTAATAAAAATTATTGGATTGATACTCTTGTCTTTTGGTCAACAGGCCTTCTCTGCAGAGAATCGTGAAGAAATAGACTGGGACCGTTGGGCTATTCACAATCCGGATTCAAGGGATCAAATACAATATGGACCCTACAATACACTCTTAAGTACAGTTATTGATAATTCAGGCGATGTACCTACAATGAGATATCTGCTGTTGAAGACGCCAAAATTACGGCTTTACCTCGATTCTTTTTTTCAATATCTTCAGGAAATGCCAGTATCTAAATTAAATAGAAATGAGCAATACGCTTATTGGTTAAATTTATATAATTTAGGCCTTATTGAATTGTTGGTCGTTAAAAATGGTTTAAGAGGAAAACTTAAAAAAGCGAGAGGTTTGCCTGGTTCTCCAGGTCGGCTGTGGGCAGAAACTAGGTTTACAGTCGAAGGGCAAGCACTTTCTTTGGAGGATGTAGAGCAAAAGATTATTTTTAAACAATGGCCTGATCCGTATTCTCTTTACGGTTTATCCTGGGGTGTTAAGGGAAGCCCAGCGATGAGTAAGATTGCATTCACGGGCAAGAATGTTCATGCAAGGCTAAAGTTGATGGGGAAAAATTATCTGAGGAAAGACGGCATACTGAATATTAAAAAAGATAAAGTCACACTTTCGAGTTTGTATCTGTGGAATAAAGCGTCGCTTTTTCAAAATAGTGATAAAGAAATATTTCTGCATCTTCAGGATCTAGTGAGCGCTAATAGAGCAAGAAGTTTGTCGAGGCAACAAAATGTTGATCGTGATAAATTTAATTGGCGAAGCGTAGAGCTTATTCCAAAAAGAGCTACTGGGAGTCAGGCCCTTACCGGTGGTCGCTAAGAAGACTACATGGGTAAAAGTGGAATGATTGAGAATTATACCCACCATATACCGCCACCTTGCAATGAAGAAATCGATTTTGTGCATGTGGATGAGCATATTATTGTCGTTAGTAAGCCTGCCGGGCTACTTTCAGTACCGGGTCGATTCGTTAAGGATTGTGTGCTCAATAGGCTACTCGCAAGCTATTCTGATGTGGCCGTCGTTCATCGATTAGACTTGGATACATCGGGTTTATTGGTGTTTGCAAGAACGAAGCTTGCTGTATCTGAACTTAATCGACAATTTCGTGAGCGAACAATAACAAAGCGTTATATAGCAGATGTTTTTGGTTCGCTTAGTTCAAGCCAAGGCAGCATTGATTATGCTATTGCCCCAGATCCTGTTAATCGACCAAAGCAACTGATAGATGAAATAAACGGCAAATCAGCACTGACTCACTTTACGCTATTGGCACGTTTCGCTAATAAATCCCGTCTACATCTTTTTCCCATTACGGGCAGGAGTCATCAATTGAGAATCCATCTTGCTAGTATCCACCATCCAATACTGGGATGTGATTTATATGCCCACGAAGAAGCCTTGAAAGCGGCGGATAGACTAATGCTGCATGCTGAGCTGTTAGGTTTGACACACCCGCAAACGGGTGAAAGCCATATTTTTTCTTCAGCTTCACCATTTTGATTTCAAAATTTGATCGATTGCCGAACTCCTGCAATAATCAGTGGTTCTGAGTTTAGATTTATAAAGGAAGACTTAACAGTGATTACCAAAGGCGACGACTATCCCCTACATCAAACACCGGATCCCATTGCTTACACCGGAGCGAATCGCAATTTCTATGATCGGTATTTCTTCAATGGTTACAATAGGACGGGAGATGTTTTCTTTGCTGCGGCATTGGGTGTTTATCCTTATGTAAATGTTATGGATGCGGCGTTTTCTGTCGTCATCGATGGCGTACAACATAATGTGTATGCGTCCAAAAGCATGCATATGGAAAGATTAGATACTACGGTTGGCCCAGTCTCGATTGAAATAATCAAACCGCTAGAAGTACTACGCGTACTTTGTAGTGATGAAGCTAATGGTATTAAAGCTGACTTAACGTTTACTGCTCGAACACTTGCCCATGAAGAACCACGATTTACTCGCAGAGCCGGAAGTCAGATGGCAATGGATGTAACAAGAATGATGCAGAACGGAACTTGGCAGGGCTGGATAGAAGTGAAGGGCCAACGAATCGAAGTGAGTGAATATCGAGGTACAAGAGACAGAAGTTGGGGAATTAGGACGATTGGCGATGTTGACCCCCAACCCAATCCAGATGCGAGTCAGCTGCAATTTTACTGGTTGTGGGCGCCGTTAAATTTTGATGAATTCTCTACACATTACTTTTTGAATGATGACGCTGAGGGTAAATCCTGGAACGGAAATGCGGTGATCATTCCTACACTTGAAAGCGAACACGCTTTGGTGCAGATGGCATCTTGGTCATCGAACATAGAATTTGAATCTGGAACAAGATTTGCTAAACACGCCACAATAGATTTTCTTAGTGAAAATGACGAAAGTTATAGAATTGAGCTGAACCCGTTATGGAACTTTTCTATGCAGGGGATTGGTTATGGCCACAAAATTTGGAAACATGGCAGTTTTCACGGCGAGCTTGCGTCAGGCTATGACGAATACGCGGTTGCGGACTTAGACCCTAAGAATATTCACATACAAGCGATGTGCGATGTAAAGATAATTACGCCTAATGGTGAATATCATGGGCAGGGCGTATTAGAACAGTTGGTTATTGGTCCACATGCGCCTTCCGGCTTTACTGAGATGTTAGATTTTGCCCCTTGAACAATTCACAAGCGGTTTTTATACGCACGATCAATGTACGAGGTCGTCAGGCTATCGATACCCAGTGAAAGCGTGTGATTTATGTCTTCCGTGGTATCCGTGCCCCAAGTTGAAACTTTTAACCCTAAATTATGGGCTTCTAACACAAGATTCTTGGATAGATCTTTAAAATAAGGAGACCAATATGTTCCTCCCGCTGCCTTTAGGCTTGTGGGAAGCTATGGTTGAAATCTGCTGGATTATATTCATCAAACCAGCGAGATCGAGTCTTATCTTTTAAGGCATTTAAATCTGTTCTTTCCCATAAGGGAATGGAAGGAGGGCGTCCAGATAACCAAGCAAAATCAATGCTAAGAAAACCTGTTTTTATGCCTGGTATCTGCTCTTGTGCCAATCTTAGTAAATTCCAATCAAAAGCGATGAGAACAATGTCCATATTACTCGCATGAATGAGGGGCTCAGCGCATTCATGTAGGTACATGCGTCACTGGTATTTAGAAGGTCGTAGGGATCAGTCTTTGCCTCCAACCAAAATTCTACAGTAGAATCTTTACATTCTCTTTCAAGCTCCTCAAAAGTAGCAAGGCATTCGTGATCGATCGAGGCACGTTGCGGATAGCGCTTTGCTAGCGAAGGTTTGGGATTAAGGCTTTTCTGCAATCAGAATGGCACGTTTTGGCGCGGGTAAACCTTCTGCCGTCAGGTTTTGATCATCTTTATCAAGAAAATCAGCTAGAGAATGGAATGTCATCCACTCTGTTCGCCTTTGTTCTTTAATGCTTGTTTGATTGACGTCTACAGTCCTAATATTGCGAAAGCCTGCTCGCTTAAGCCAAATCTCTAAAGCCGCGGTACTCGGCAAAAACCAAACATTTGCCATTTTTGCATAACGATCTTGAGGGGTCATAACACAAGTTTCGTCACCATCGATGATGAGCGTTTCTAACACTAATTCGCCCCCAGGTCTTAGAAAGCTCAATAGCTCTGTTAGATGATCTATAGGCGCACGTCTATGGTATAAAACGCCTAAAGAGAAAACCGTGTCAAAAAGATTAAATGCCGGTAAGTCTTCCCCTCGTAAAGGCAGTAAATAAGCTGGTTTATTCTCAATGAAATGTTTGGCAGTATGAAATTGATAAAGGAATAATCTGGTGGGATCTATACCCAATGCAAGGGACGCACCAGAGCCGATCATTCGCCATAGGTGATACCCATTGCCGCAACCAATGTCTAAAACTTGCCTACCATTAAGGTCGCTAACGTGGGGTTTAATGCGGTCCCACTTCCAATCTGAATGCCACTCGGTGTCGATTTTTGTGCCAAAAAACTCGAAAGGTCCTTTACGCCAAGGCATGAAAGCCTTGAGTAAAGGTTTGATAGAAGTCGATTCTGCTGCCTCCTTGCCTACTTTTATGCAATCAGCATCCAAATTGGTTGCGCCTGAAACCCTATCAGGTAGGTTAGAAATGAGATCATCCCATTCAGCTTGCCTTCCATGCTTGCGTGATTGGAAAACTTCATCAATCTTTGTTTTCAGAATTGGATGATAGGCAGTAAGAGAAGAGGAGGCGGTATCCTCAAAAAAAGCATCCATAAATTTGCGAATCGGCACTACAGTAGATCCTTTATTTTATTTTTGTCTATTTAATCGCAAGAATGGATGCGAAATTAAGGCATCTGATATACATCTGAGCGCGAGTAAACCCTGCCTTTAATAACCTTTCTATATGCTCTTCTTCTGTATTGGGTACTAGCACATTTTCGAGGGATGCCCTTTTTTGAGCCACTTCTAAATCACTGTATCCTTTGTATTTCTTAAACTCATGGTGCAACAATGTCATATATTGTTGTTTTTCAGGGTCGTTAAACTTAATTTTCTCAGCCAGTATTAATGCACCACCTGAAACCATCCCCTTTGAGATATTCTCTAAGATACTTTGTCGCTCATCATCTGGAATAAACTGCAAAGTAAAATTTATAACAACGACGGACGCATTTTCGATATGCGTGTCCTGAATTTTTTGCGTTAATATTTCAACACTTGCTTGGCTATGATCACGGGCGACATTGGCTTTACAGCGTTCTACCATTGCACTTGAGCTATCAATACCGATGAGATGGCAAGATTGTGGTAAGTGTTGCCTTAATTTTAAAGTTGATGCACCTAGTGAACAACCGAGGTCATAACATTGCGTACCTGCGGCGGCATACTTCCCCCCCAGTACACCAATCAGATCTAGCATAAGCGGGTAACCCGGGACGGATCGGTTAATCATGTTTTCGAAGACGTCAGCTACCTTAGCGTCAAATTTGAAACCCGCTATTTCATTTTGTTGTTCAGCGTAAACCAGATCTTTATTATTGTCATTAATAGTCATGGGTAGTTGATGGGCGTCATTGTTGTGTGAGAAATGATAGTTTACTAAAAATTTAGGCTAATGGTCAGGGGTCAGGACTTGATTATTTGGATAACGGGGATATGATGAGGTCATCTATTGAATAAACCGCGTTTTTTTAGTCAAAATCGAAAGACCTGAGCAGGCGAGTAAAATGAGAAAATTGGAATGGTGAAGCGTATCTGTCAAAGAAATCAATTACAAAGTGCTGAATCCAGCATTATCCAGACCACCACCAGCGTGTTAACAATATGACCCCGACTTAGATCGGGGTTTTTTTTGACCAAAATAAAGGACGAGAGATGAATATTCCAAGAATCCTTCGTATTAATACAGCGGGTATGCCTGTTGAATGGATGAATTGGCAAGATGCGGTTTGCCTACATGCACGAGAACTCGTGAGTTGGACATACGGCGAAGAGGTCATGGCGGTACACGGGGGTCATAGCCGATTTACTGGGGAGCAAACCGTCGTACACCTCAATAGTATTATTGCCTGCAAAGGCAAGGTATTCCCGCAAGCCCATAAACAAGCTCCACTGACGAATCGTGCACTATTTCGTCGCGATCAAAATGTTTGTCTATATTGCGCTAAGCGTTTTACCGACGATCAACTTAGTCGAGATCATGTTCACCCTATTTCTCGTGGAGGGCGAGACGTTTGGACCAATGTTGTGACCTCCTGCAAACGATGTAATGCACACAAAGGCAATTTGTTGTTAAGTGAGCTAAATATGGATTTGATGGCCTTACCCTTTAAACCCAATCACGCCGAGTATCTCGCCCTGACACACAGTGGCAGAATACTTGGAGATCAAATGGCATTTCTCCGCAATCAATTTTCCACTAACAGTCGATTGCTTCGAGACGACTTAAGTGATTATCCCTTTATCTTTTAGTTTTTTCTGGTCTGCCGCAGAGATACCAATCTCATTTAAGATTTCTTCATTATGCTGCCCGTGTAAGGGAGCGCCTCTTTGAACCTTCAATGTAGTACTGCTAAACCTCGCCGCGGGGCGGGTTTGACGTAAGTTGCCAGCTATTGGGTGCTCGGTTTCAATGATTAATTCGCTTGCGGTTACCACGGGATGATTGATCATGTCCTTTCGCTTTAAGACGGGTGCACAAGGAACACCAGCGCTGTCTAATATATCCAGCCATTCTTCTGCGCTCTTGGCGAGTAAAGCATCTTGTGTCATTTGAAGTCGTTGGTCTGAGTTTCTGTCTCGTAGTGCTGGGTTTAAAAATCGCTCATCCTCTAGCCATTCCGGATGATCAAGGGCTGAGCAAAGGGCCTGCCATTGTTTATTAGACATTGCGGAGACAGAGATATAGTCAGTTTTTGTTTCATAGATTAAATCAATGAAAGTAGCGGCTCGTTGATTGCTGACTTCTTTTCCTACGAAGGTTTGACCCCCCATATCAGATGACCATAGAAATGATACAACAGAATCCAACATGGAAATTCGAACATGTTGACCTTCCCCTGTTCGCTCTCGTTGTAATAAGGCGGCTGTAATTGCCTGTGCTGATGTCATACCGGTTAGCTTGTCGGGCACGATTGTTCTGACTAAACGTGGACGCGCCTCGTCAGATCCTCCTTGAATACTTGCAAGGCCACTGATCGCTTGCACGATGGGATCGTAAACCGGTTTGTGAGACCATGGTCCTGACTCTCCAAAACCAGAAATGGACACATAGATTATATTTGGCTTTATAGCGCGCACTTCGTCTTCACCGATACCTAAACGTTCTACAACGCCAGGTCGAAAATTTTGTACAAAAACGTCGACGCCTTCAACTAGCGTAAAGAGTATTTCCTTACCTTCGTCAGATTTTAAATCCAGTGTTAGACCGCGCTTATTACGGTTATTGTTCAAAAAAGTTGCGGTGAATTGACTATCGCCATAACCTGCGCCCCTAGCATGATCGGGTGCAGTAACGGATTCGACTTTGATTACATCTGCACCTTGATCAGCGAGTAACATTGTTGCGAAGGGGCCAGAAATTACGGTAGTAAGATCTAATATACGATATCCTTCAAGGGGGCCAGACATAAGACTTCCTAAAAATAAGCGAGCTTGCATTGTAACGATTTATGTTCTTTTTTGGAAATGCAGCGCTAGAGATTTTCCTGATCGAACTTTTCCCAGTGATCCAATAGTGCAGAAGCTTCCATTGGCCGAGCGAAAAAGTAACCTTGAAATTCGTCGCAGTTAATAGCAAGCAAGGATTCATATTCTTCTCGTCGTTCAATACCTCCGGCGACAACTTTCATATTAAGTCGGTGAGCCATGTGAATAATGCCATCACAGAGTGCCTGATTTTCAGGGTCGTTATCAATGTTCGCTGTTAAAGTTCTATCAAGTTTAAGTGAATCTAGAGACAGAGACTTTAAATGTTTAATGGAGGAGAAACCCGTTCCGAAATCATCTAATGCGACTTTAATGTTTACTTTTCTTAAATGCGCGAGTTGAATTTGACAATCTGCTAGATTATCAATCAATTGTTGTTCGGATATTTCGATACACAGTAATTCTGGTGGAATGTCTAAATGTGATAACTTATCTATCAGTCGACTTGCGAAGTTTTTATCGGCCAATTGTCCACCAAATACATTAATAGAAAGGCGGGTTAGGTTGATATTGTTTTTTTTACAGAACTGCCTTAGTTGAGCACTTTTTTCTAACATGATAGAACCCAACTGGTCACCAAATTGAGCAGCATCTGCTATCGGTATAAATTTATCAGGTGGTATGTTGCCAAGCTTATGACTTTCCCAACGACATAAACTTTCAACACTGAGGAATTCATTTTTATCTCGGGAAATTATCGGCTGATAGAGTGCGTGTAATTCATCTTTTTTGAAAGCGTTTTCCAATTCGGATTCTAAGGTTCGTTGGTTTCGATGTTTGTTTTTTAAATGTTTAGTATAGAAGCATGCAAAATGCTGCCTGTTTTCCTTGGCTTCATACATCGCCATATCGGCTGCCTGCACTAATTTTTCGACACTGCGAACTTCGGGATAAGTGGCGATACCGATACTGGCACCAACAAAAAATTGATTATGGCCGAGTATTATTGGTTGGCAAATGATGCTGTTGACCTTTCGCGCAAGAGAATATGACTGCACCGGATCGTCTAACAAATTAGTCAGTACGACAAATTCATCTCCGCCTATTCGAGCAACCATGTCACTATTTCTTAGTTGATTCTTTAGTCGGGATGCGATTTCTTTTAATACGTGATCACCCGCAGAATGCCCATATCGATCATTTATTATTTTAAAATTATTAAGATCGAAATAGAGAATACCTAGTGATTTTTTCGATCTTTTTGCCGTCGCTAATGCTTTTTGCGCTACTTCAAAAAAATATGCACGGTTGGGTAATTTGGTTAGATTGTCTGTACGAGCTAAGAGGGTGAGTTGATGATTTTGTCTGTCAGCTTCCGCTAAAACCTGTTTCAGTTCCAAGTGGATTTGCTTTCGCTCGACTGCATACCGCATGATTCTACTGAGCAGTTCTGCATTGAGCTGATTTTTGTATATATAGTCCTGAACACCTAAATGTAGACAATCCACCGCTAATTTTTGGTCATCATTTCCGGCAAGTATAACTATGGGTAGGCTAGGGTAATCCTGGAGGAACTTCTTAATGTCCTCAAGACTATTATTGTCAGATAGGCTCAGATCAAGGATAAGTGCATCATATTTGGTACGAGACAAATGCTTCATCGCAGACGATACTGTGCGAACTTGTTTTACAAGTATTTCATCTCCTTTATTTACCTGAAGCATTTGGCAGACAATATTCCCATCTAGGGAATCTTTCTGAGCCATCAGATAGTGAGAGGTCTTCGTCATGATCGTTTATTCATATATCCATTAAGACTAGTAAAAATGCGTGATTGATCAAGTTTGCATAGGAGATAGTTATTTGTGAACTTTGGCATTTGAGATTTTGCTATCTCGATCAAGATGAGGGACAATACGCGCCCTCAGCAGTGCGCCCATAGCTCAGCTGGATAGAGCACCAGGCTTCGAACCTGGGTGTCGGGGGTTCGAATCCCTCTGGGCGCACCATTCATTATATTTAAGTATTTGATAGTTAATAGATAAATAATCGATTAGCTCAGTTCATACCCTATAAAATACCCTAAATATGAAAGGCTTCCTTGGTTCATTGTCGGACGTCTTTGGAATCTTAGTGGCGATGTTTGCCACTCCTAACGGAGTGTCATCATCTCTGCTTGTGTCGCAAACTCAGCGACAACGCAAAGGGCTTTTCCTTCAGATGCGCTTATCCTGCGAGGGCATAGAATAATTCAGCGGGGGTTTTATTACGTAGAGACTGCCATTTCATTTGTCCCTTCTTCAGCATCCGTACTAATTCTATTCCCGCCAACGTGTGTTGTGCAGCATGAAAATTTTTGAAACCCATCATCGGACGGGTAATCCGTTTTATACCTCGATGGTCGGAATGCCGCATCAATTGTTCTACCATATTATTGAGGTACTTACATTGGCGAATGTCAACACTGGCTTCCTCGTTGGCGTTGTATTGACTAACAGCGGCTTTATTCGCTCCACTCTTATCCATATTCAGCAAAGTCGGTGCGCTGTTACGGCCAATAGCCTTCTTAAAATAGTGTAAAGCCGCCTTTTTTTCACGTTTTGCGGTCAAGAAAAAATCAATCGTATTCCCTTGTTTATCGACAGCCCGGTAATAGTATTTCCACTGTCCTTTTACTTTGATATACGTCTCATCCATTCGCCAACGATCACCGGGGCGCTTCTTTTTCGGATGAAACGCCTTTTCCAGTTGAGGTGAATAATGAATAACCCAGCGGTTGATCGTGCTGTGATCAACATCAAATCCCCGTTCCTTCATCAGCTCTTCGATATCACGATAGCTAAGGGCATAGGTCAGATACCAACGAATACTTTGTAACATAACATCTTTCTCAAAGTGCCGACCACTGAAGGAAATCTTTGACATAAATACCACCTAAAAATCCTTTCAGTCTATCATAGAGCCCTAAATGCGACAGAACCTGCTAGTGAACCTGATTGAATTTGGGAACCCGAAACCCGAGTGCTTGTAGCCCGCATCAGAGTGGCGATCTTGAGGGGTTAACGACAGCCTGCCTGTTTAAAAATATACAAAATTTCTTGTTTGGTGTATCTTTATATTTTGTATCTAAACTAAAAAGTTAATTATAAATATAGGAGATAAATATGGAATGTGGTTGCGGAAGAAGTCCAACGGGTAAATGTATCGGTTGGCACAAACTCTCTGAAGAGGAGTATCAAGAAAAACTCAAAGAGCATGAGGACAAAGATAACGAAGAGGAATAGATTCTATTCAACGGTGACTGGTTTTGTCTATGAAGAACAGTGAGACGACTTTATTAAACACCCGTTAGAACAATCTGCGAAGTACAGGCACTAAGGCAATATACTGATCTCAGCGCCGACTTAACTTACCTAATAGGTTCTATTGAAGTCGTGATATTTGTTTGGGGACGCGGTAGAGAATCCGCGGAGAATACCCTTAGCGCGATTAAAAAGGCGTCCCCGGCAGATTAAATATTTCACTGCACTTGGCTTAAGGGACTATATATTGAGTAAACTTCGGTTCAGCAACGAGTGCTTTCATCGCGATTTTTCAATCACCGGGTTAGTGATTTTTTACTGTACACCAAACTTTTCTCTGGCGCGTGCCTGGTCTGCTTTAATGCGTCTTAAGTATTCAATCACTACCGGATCATCTTGCCAAGGCTGGAGGAATAATTTGATTGCTTTATAACCCTCCCACCCCCAGTAAGCATAATCTGCAGGGAAGTCATCCGCTAAAATAGTTTGCGCCATCTGTTCGTTATCACTATAAAAAGCAAGCGCTAAATAACTGTTTTGTAATTGCCAGTAGCGATATGACGCTGGAAATTCTTTTTTATAGGCCGTTAATTCATTAAACAAAGTAACGGCATTTTTTTCGCTTAAAGCGAGGTCACCGGTATTGTATTGCAAGGCAATAAGACCTAAAGATTGTTCCAACTTTTCTATCAACACAGGAAAAACAGACACCTTATTTAAGTAATTGCGTAAAACCTCAGGTTTATCCTCCTTGATTGACTGCTTGGTAAGGGCCAATACCAAATACACATTGGTTGGATTGTTCCAATAGGTGTCAAGTGAATCTAAAATATCAAAAGGTTTTTTGGAGATGTGCATATCGTGATTATAAGAATCAAGGATAGTGTCATTACTACCCCGACTTTGCTCATCCAATTTTATTTTTTCAAAAATACGCTGCGCGTCTTCATATGCACCCATTTTTAATAAAGACCAGTGATAGAATGCTAGATTAATTTGATTCGGATTTTTATCAACACGGTTTTTAAACTTCAAATATCTCGCATCAGGGTTTGTGAATCCAAAGGACAAGTCGGAGATCGATTTATCATCGCTTTTTGCTAAGGTGTCAGCGGCAATGTTGGGTGTTAAGCAAGCGCTAATGAGAAAGATAAGCTGTTGTTGTTCTTTAGCAGGCAATAAGCCATCAGGTACAGATTTAATGAAGGACTCTATTGTTTGGCAGGGTGTTTGATGGCGAATCAAGTAATCAATAAAATTAGTATAACCTTCAGGCTTTGCCGGATAAAAGCGTATTATATCTTTATAAATCTCTTTTGCTTTGCGTGATGTTTCTGGGTCACCTGCAAAGGTATTAGCTAAAGTAAATAAAGCATCGTAGTTTTTGTCATTCAATACCAATGCTTGTTCCGCCAGCGAAATGGTGAACTGCCTATCTGATGTAAACTCACCAATCCTCATTTGAGCTCTAGATGCGTACGCCATTAGTCCGAGAATTTCAGCGGTGTTTGGATAGGCTTTATTGAGCTTGCTTAAAACATCGACGGCTTTTTGTATTGAGGATTCATTGTTTTCATTAACCAGTGCGCGCGAGGTCACTAATTGCTCAACCGCAATGTAGTCTAATTTGGCTAACGCCGCGTTATACTGACTCTCTTTATGTACTAAGGTGAGTTTAAGGGCCGCCGCGACTTGTTCACTAATCTCTTCTTGTAAGGCAAATACATTGACCAACTTTCTATCAAAGGTTTTCGATAAAACATGGGCGCCATCCGCCCCATTAATCAATTGCATGGTGATACGAATATCTTCACCCCTTTTTCGGACACTTCCCTCAACCAAATATTGCACATCAAGACTTTGGGCTATTTCTCTAATAT
>JBLHIH010000033.1:0-32227 GCA_047616645.1 Flavobacterium sp.
AAGATGTCAGAAGGCATAGAAGAAGTAATAGACGAGATATTTTGAGCATACTTTTTTACCTGTTCATTCGAGCCTGAGTATTTAAACCTATACCCCTAAAAAGAAGGAGAGAATTTGATTTTTAATTACCTTAACATGGTTTTTTTGTCAAAGAGATTTAGGAAGCGTGATTGATGAGTGAAGGAAAAGTTGAAGATCTAGTCATATATCCGATTAAGGGTTGCAGAGGTGTTCATCTAGATAAAGTTAAGCTCACCCCCATGGGAATGGAAGGAGATAGAGAATTTACATTATTACTTGATGGCAAAAGGGTGAGTCAGTCTCAGCTTCCAAGCCTCGCTAAATTGGATGCTAAGTATCTTGATTCATCAAAAATGGCATTATCCTACCCTGGTATGAAGCCGTTAGTATTTAGTACCTTAGAGGGGCGTCGTTCAGACAGCATGAAGGTTTTTGATCAGTCTGTCCCTTTACTGATGATGGAAGAGAGGGTCTGCAAATGGTTATCTGATGCGCTTGGGACCCAGGTTGAACTTGCAAAGATGGTAAATGCAATGGAGTGGAACATACCCTTATCTGAGTTTGATGAAATTAACCGAAAGCAACAATCGAAATTTATCGATGCCTCTCCTCTGCTGCTCACCAACTCTGCATCCCTTGAAGAGCTTAATGTCCGGCTAAGTGACCCTGTACCCATGGATCGATTTCGAGCCAATATAGTGGTGTCAGGTCTTAAAGCTTATGAAGAGGATGATATACAAGAATATCATTTTCCTGATGCATTGCTAAAGCGTGTCACCGTCTGTGAGAGGTGTATTGTGACAACGATAGATCAAGAGACGGGATTAAAGGCGAAAGAGCCACTACTTACCTTGAGTAAATACCGCAGAAGAGAAGGGGGATATGCGGGCGGCATAATGTTTGGTATGTACCTGACAGCGGCTCAATCTGGCTTTTTAACGGTTGGGGATAGGCTCTGAGGATACTTTCCCAACATCCTTATCCGACATCAGTGTCCTCCAGCTATGGTTTTTAGTATACTACCGCTTCGAAATTACATTGAATTTACAGCGAAAATATTACGCTAGCAATGACCTTCTATTGAATAAAGAATTTGGGAAAACTATGACAAAATCGAAAATTATTTACACACATACAGATGAAGCACCAGCGCTAGCGACATATTCCTTTTTACCGATTATTAGGAAATTTACTTCAGCTGCCGGTGTGGAAGTTGAGTTAAGTGATATTTCACTTGCCTCAAGAATTTTAGCTGCATTTCCTGATCGACTGAATGAGGATCAGAAAGTTGAAGACACTTTAAAAGCGCTTGGAGACCTCACAAGCGATTCAACGACGAATATCATCAAGCTCCCCAATGTCAGTGCATCTATACCTCAATTAATTGCGACAATTGTTGAATTACAATCTCAGGGTTTTGACTTACCTGATTTTCCAGAAGAGCCAGCAAATGACGAAGAAACCGCGATACGCCAAGCCTACTCAGCGGCCTTAGGCAGTGCAGTAAACCCAGTGCTACGAGAAGGAAATTCCGATCGTCGAGCACCGGAGGCAGTGAAGCAATTTGCTCGTAAACATCCGCACTCAATGGGTAAGTGGAGCCAAGCATCCCGTACACATGTTGCCCATATGCGAAGCGGGGATTTTTATCATAGTGAAAAATCCACAATTATGGATGCGGCAGATGTACTAAAAATCGAACTTCATACTGATGACGGTGAAGTCATGGTAATGAAGGAGGCTGTTCCCGTTCTGGAAGGTGAAGTCATCGATGCTACTTATATGAGTGTAGCGGCGCTTCGACAGTTCTTTGAAGAGGAAATGGAAGGCGCGAAGAATGCCAATTTACTATTTTCTCTTCACTTGAAAGCGACAATGATGAAAATTTCTGATCCAATTATATTCGGCCATGCAGTGTCTGTTTATTACAAGGATGCTTTTGAGAAACATGCAGACACTTTCAAGAAACTTGGTGTTAATCCTACCACCGGTTTGGCGAGTGTATATGAGAAAGTAGCGACACTTTCATTTTCAGAAAAGAATGAAATTGAAGCAGATTTACGCGCTTGTTACGAAAATCGACCCGAATCTGCAATGGTAGATTCTGATAGGGGTATTACAAATTTACACGTACCGAGTGATGTCATTGTTGACGCATCCATGCCTGCAATGATTAGGCTTGGCGGAATGATGTGGGGTGCTGATGGCAAGCTAAAAGATACAAAGGCCATCATTCCTGATAGCTGTTATGCAACAATCTATCAGGAAATCATTAATTACTGTAAGCACCATGATGCGTTTGACCCTACAAAAATGGGTACGGTTCAGAACGTGGGGTTAATGGCACAGAAAGCTGAAGAGTATGGCTCGCATGATAAAACCTTTGAATTGCCTGCAGGCGGCACTATGAAGGTATTAAATGGGAATGGAGATGTCGTATTTCAGCATGATAACCTTGAAGAGGGTGATATTTGGCGCATGTGTCAGGTTAAGGATGCGCCCATTCAGGACTGGGTAAAATTAGCGGTTAATCGCTCAAGATCTTCCGGTATTCCCATTGTATTTTGGTTAGACAAATACCGTGCCCATGATGCCAATATGATAAAGAAGGTAAAAAAATATCTAAAGAATCATGATACAGAAGGACTGGATATAGAAATCATGTCTCTGAATGTTGCTATACGCTTTACCATGGAAAGACTCAGACATGGTGAGGATACAATTTCTGTAACCGGTAATGTTCTGCGAGATTATTTAACTGATTTGTTTCCTATCCTTGAACTGGGAACCAGTGCGAAGATGTTATCTATTGTTCCCTTAATGGCAGGAGGAGGACTATTTGAAACCGGAGCCGGTGGTTCAGCCCCAAAACATGTTCAACAATTTGTTGCAGAAAATCATCTGCGTTGGGACTCATTAGGAGAATTCTTAGCGCTCGCAGTTTCCCTAGAAGACGTTGCCGAAAAATCTGATAACCAACGTGCCAAAATTCTTGCTGTCACACTAGATCAGGCAACGGGGAAATTATTAGAAAATAATAAATCCCCTTCAAGAAAAACAGGTGAATTGGATAATCGTGGCAGTCATTTCTACCTCGCTATGTATTGGGCAGAGGCAGTTGCGGCGCAAAGTGAAGATACTGAGTTACAGGCAGCGTTTGCTGGGCTTGCAAAATCACTGGCAGAAAATGAAGATAAGATTGTCGCTGAACTCAATGATATTCAAGGCGGAAAAGTGGACATTGGAGGTTATTACCATCCGGATAGTGCCAAAATTGAGAAAGCGATGCGCCCAAGCGCAACTCTGAATGCCTTGTTTGAATAAATACTAGAAAATGCTTAAAGATCAACTAAACCCAGATGCAGTCATGTGTCTGGGTTTTTTTATGTATTGAGGCGGAAGAAATAGAATTGTGTATAGATATTGGTATGATTCATTTCTAAAAAGAATAAAAATAGGAATAATTGCATGCAGGTTTCCAGCTCTGAAGGTTCTAGTCCCGCGTGGACGTCACGATTCGCATTTCTTATGGCCTCTATTGGTTTTGCCGTTGGCTTAGGCAATATTTGGCGCTTTCCCTATGTTGTAGGCGAGAACGGTGGAGCTGCTTTTGTGCTTGTCTACCTAGTATGTGTCGTCGGTATAGGTATTCCTATATTGATGGGTGAGTTAATGATAGGGCGTCGCGGACGAATGACGCCGCCAGGGTCGCTGAAGCACGTAGCGCAGGAGTCTGGGAAAAGCGAACATTGGCAATGGGTTGGTGCCATGAACTTATTGACCGCTTTTCTGATTATGGTGACTTATTGTGTGGTTGCGGGCTGGGTTCTTAATTATTTGTATTTGGCATTGGTGACTGGGTTTACTGGTGTAGATGCATCTGCCGCGACAAAAACTTTTGATGACTTGTTGAGCAATGCTCAGGGTATGTTGTTCTGGACCTTGCTTGGATTAATTTGCACTGGCTCCATCATATACGGAGGCCTCCAAAAAGGAATTGAGAGAGCGGTTGTTGTCTTGATGCCATTATTGTTTTTATTAATGATCGGATTGGCAGTTTATAACATGTTTGTTGGGGGATTTAAGGAGGCGGTAACGTACCTGTTTACTGCTGATTTTACAAAGATCAATTCGACGGTGATGTTAGCGGCCCTTGGTCAAGCCTTCTTCTCAATCGGTGTTGCTATGGCTGGCATGATGACTTTTGGTGCTTATTTGCCAAAAGAAGTGTCGATTGGTAAATCAGTTGTCATTATTATTATCGCAGATACCTGTGTGGCGCTGTTAGCTGGCTTGGTTATTTTTCCTGCAGTTTTTAACAATGGACTCGATCCAGCAGGTGGTCCAGGACTCATTTTTCAAACATTGCCCGTTGCTTTTGGCCAAATGCCTGGGGGACATATTGTTAGCGTAGTATTCTTCTTGCTTTTATCCGTTGCGGCTGTGACGTCAATGGTAGGCTTAGTTGAGCCATTGGTGCATTGGCTTGAGGAGAATAAATCCTACTCTCGTCACAAGAGTGCCTTGGTGATTCTAGGGACTATTGCTGCCCTCAGCATCCTGAGTATTTTTGGCTACAACCTACTATCGTCTTATACCTTGCTAGGGAATGATATTAACGGCATGGTCGACTATTTCTCCAATCAGATATTATTACCTGTAGGTGGACTCTTGATCGCAATATTTGCTGGCTGGGTGGTTAATCAAAAAATCGCCGTAGAAGAGTTGAATATGGGCGATGGCACTTTGTTTAAGGCTTGGCACTTTCTCATTCGATTTATTGTGCCGCCCGCGGTTTTTGTTGTTTTTGTACTGGGTGTTAGTTAGTTCCCGTCTAGAAACATCCAAATTTGGCTGAATGTTGCAGAGTTAAGAATAAGTTAGGTAGTATATTCAAGCGCTTACGAGGGAAATAACCCCGACGTTTTATGCATCTGGATTCACACTAGTTAGATATAAATAGATACGAGTTTCTAAAACATTTTTTTATTACAACGAAGGAGAATTAAAGTGACATCATTAAGTACCGAATTGGAAATTTTACTTTTTTCAGCATGTCTTTATATTATTCAAGTAGTCATCGCTGCTTTAGAGGCGGATTTGAGGAATGGCGTTGCTTGGGGGCTGGGTAATCGAAGTGATAATCCTTCTGAACCACGGGAATGGGGAGAAAGAGCAAGGCGGGCCTACGCTAATATGGCAGAAAACCTGCTGCCCTTTGCTTGCATTGTTCTAGTGGTTCAAGGATCGGGAAATAGTGGTGAATGGAGTAGCATTGGTGCGCTTGTTTTCTTCTACTCTCGCGTGGCTCATGCCGTATTGTACATCGCGGGTATCACTGTTTTGAGATCTATCGCCTACTTTGGTGGTCTGATTGGCATGGCGATGATGATCTATCAGATCGTCTAACGCTTATTCTTGCGCTGCTTTTTCTTGGTTTCCTTTAAAGCAGCGCTTTCTATCATAGCGGCTTCTACTCGAATAGTTTCTTCTTCTATCATCTCGGGAGTTTCAAATGTAATTCCTCCTAGCCTCCCGGTCCGCAATTCATTCAATAATAGGCTACTCACTTTTTCCAAATCAACTTGGCCGCCGCCTCGAAGACAACCACGTCTTGCACCCAGTAATTCTAAAAATTCTATTTCCGTCGTAAAAGTTGATTTAAGGTCAAAGCGCTCTGTGAGACGATCTGAATAATGCTTGATTAGATATTCAGCAACAAAGAAGGCGACGTCCACATGGCTCATCGCTGTGTCTTTGATTGCACCTGTTGCTGCCAGTCGATAACCACTGTTTTCGTTGTGGATTTTTGGCCACAAAATACCAGGTGTGTCTAATAAAATGATGCCGTTGTGAAGGTTAATCCTTTGCTGACCTTTTGTTACAGCCGGTTCGTTCCCCGTCTTCGCTATTGATTTTCCGGCCAGGGCATTGATCAACGTAGATTTACCGACATTAGGTATTCCTGTAATCATGGCTAATATATTTTTGATACCATTATTTTTTGCGGGCACTAATTTCCGACACAGGTTTGATATTTTTTGTGATTTGTCAGTTTGTTCTAAAGTGGTTAACAGTGTTTTTACAGAATCTTGTTTTTCAAAATGTGCTTGCCATTGAGCTGTCATATCAGGATCTGCTAAATCAGACTTACTCAATATTTTTATGCAGGGTTTATCACTACGCAGCTTTGCGATGGCAGGGTTTTCACTACTAAATGGAAGGCGCGCATCTAGAAGCTCAATGATAAGGTCAACATCTGGGAGAACCTTTGTCATTTCTTTATTGGCCTTGTACATATGGCCGGGGTACCAATGGATTGCCATATAACTTTTACTCAATAAACACTATTGTTCGATTAACTTGATGCCGTCACTTTCTATACTTATCACTTTTTGCTTGTACAGCCCGCCGATCGCTTTCTTAAATGATTTTTTACTCATACCGAGTTCTGCAGTGATGAGTTTCGGATCTGATTTATCATGTAGCTTAGCAAAACCGTTTTTGGACTTAAGGTAGGCAAGCACCATATTGGAATAGCGGTCTCTCGTCTGTTTGTCTATTCCCAGACTAAGATCAATTTTTCCGTCAGGTCGAATGTACTTAATATAACCTGTTTTATAGTCACCAAAACTCAGTGATTGTCGTATCTCGTTATTGTATAAAACGCCCCAGTGACTGTGATTGATGATGGCTTTGTAACCTAAATCCGTTGTATTGGCGATAATCAAATTTACGGGCTGACGGGTTTTGAAATCGTGTGGCGTATCATCTTTTAGGAATCTATCAATTTTTGATGAGGCAACTATTCGATCATCTACAGGGTTTAGAAATAGGTACACAATGTAAGATTGTCCCACCTTGAGTTCTCTGTGTTGCTCTGAGAATGGCACTAGGATGTCTTTATCAAGTCCCCAATCGAGAAATGCGCCGACCTTCGTCGTCGCGACGACTTCAAGATAGGCGAACTCACCCACCTCGGCTTTTGGTGTTAGTAAGGTTGCTATTGGTCTGTCTTCGGAATCAAGGTAGACAAAAACTTTAAGGCTGTGACCTAAAGACAGATCACTTGGGCACTGTTTTTGAGGTAATAAAATTTCACCAAGTTCAATGCCATCCAGGAATGCGCCGAAATCTACTATTTTGACTACGGATAAAATATAACTATTGCCTGGCGTGATCACGGTACTTCTCTCTTTTCATAAACTGCCGATATTATACTCTATCTGTTAGTATTAGTGAGATCGCTCATTTGGTATTGGCAAAGAATTCTAGACATTGGAGTTAGGTACATGAAATCCTTTAAACCTATTTTGCAATTGTCAGCTTACTATTTGGCATTGTGTGGGCTGTTAGCATTAGTGCTTCGGTATTTCCCAAACGTATATCAGTTTTTACCGATAGGTGGTATCGAAAACATTGCCAGTCATATGGATGAATTTATGTCTGGAAAGGCTGTCCCTGTTCAATCTGATCCGCTCAATCAAATAGCGAGTTTTAGTGCCGCTTTGTTTGGTGTTTTACTGCTTATGCAACCGGTTGCTTGGGTGTATATGGGCGCCCGTCGCAGAAAGGGAAGGGAACAATCCTTTATATTGACGGTTATTCTTCTTCCTGTTGTTGTGGCAGGTATTGTTCTTATTGTACAAAACTCCTTAGCACTGGCTTTTAGCCTGGCGGGAATTGTTGCCGGAGTCCGATTTAGATTAACGTTGGATGATACCCTTGATGCGATTTATATATTTGTTGCCATTGGTGTTGGATTAGCAGCGGGGACAGAAGCCTTAGAAATCGGACTTGTTGTCACTGTCTTTTTTAACTATGTCATTTTAGTATTTTGGGAACTTGAATATGGACAAGAGGTGTCTGTAGACCATTGGTTTACGAAAACATGGATGAATAAAGGTCAGAGCACTAACGGTGAAATAACCAAGAGCGAAATAACTAAAGATGTAAAGGACGCGATTTCAGAAGAATGACTTTCTCCAATAGATATCAACTACTTATTGTCTTGTTTTTACTTTCGTCATGTAGCCAAGCTGAAATTCCCGGTTCATGGATTCTTCCGAAAAAACTCAATGAAATTTCTGGTCTCGCACAGGGTTTTGGTGGGCGGATATTTGCCATCAATGATGAACGAGCCGTCATTTATGAATTTGATCTACAGTCCGGTGACGTACGAGGAATAGTAAAAATTATTGGACTTGATGGTAAGGTTGTTAAATCTGATATTGAGGGCATTGCGGTCTTAGATGAGCATTTTTATCTCCTCAATAGTACAGGCAGACTTTACAAGGCCAAGCCGGATGGATTTGAAAGTATTACAAGGGTAGAAAGTCGCTACCTTGATACAGGGCTGTCGAATGTGTGCGAGTTTGAGGGGCTTTCCTCTTTTAAAGGGATGTTATTTTTAGCCTGTAAAAAAAATTACCTAAAGAAAGATAAGGGCTTCCTGCTAATTTACAAATTTGATCCGAAGAGTGAGCTTATCACTGAATATCTTCGCGTTGATGTCCAAGATCTAAACCGGAAAAAAATACACCCATCGGGGCTTGCTGTTACAGAGAGCCAAATCCTTCTGGTTGCAGCTAGGCAGCATTTACTTATTCGACTGGACAAAAAGGGAAATTTCATAGGTGATATGAAATTGGATAAGAAAGCCCACCGGCAGACTGAAGGAATTGTTGTCTTAAATTCAAGCCAGCTAATTCTTGCCGATGAGGGCAAGCGTAAAGGGGGTAAAATCACCATCTACCCGCTTAACACTATCCCTTAGTTCCCGCTTTCACTCTCAAGTTTTTTAATGGTTTTTAGCAATGGAGAAGGCGGGGGATCGAGAAGGCTGCTTTGCTTCAAATAATCTTTTAACGCCGAGGTATTTGCGGGTAAGGCAATTTTTCTACCTCGATGTACGACGTAAGGAACATCCTCTTCTATTACAAGGTTGGCCCTTCTACTTCCGTAGTGTTTTGCGATACCCACGTCTATCATAAATACCCTGCCACCAAACCTTGGAATGACAGTACCGGGTGTTGGGGTATGCGCTATAACGATAGAATCGGCGTCATAGTAGGCAAGCATTTCTTTTAGTGGTGCTAGTTCCTTTTCTTTGTTATTAAAGGCCAGTCCACGATACCAAAGTGGACCCTCATCACCTGTCACTATATTTGTTGATGAAGCGGTATTTGAACGGATGACCTTTTTTACCGTTTTGTTAATGTGTTTGATCGGCATAAACACTTGATGTGGTGATATGCCGCCATGAGTAAAGAGTGTCCGATTAATTTTAATCACGGTATTGGCGTGCTTTGCCCACTCAAAAAACTCTCCTTTCCTGGCCCAGAGGTATCGGTGCTCTGCATAACCAAGTGGAAAGCGCTTAGTCAGTAATGCCATTTCTTGCGTTTCACGATCAATGAGTAAGGGGTCGCTTTCTAGTAGGGATGCAAAAACAAGCTTTACATAGGCAAGTTGATTTTTTGCGGAATTGGGCGTAATTAAAATTTGGTATTCGCCCGGATGGACATATCGAAGATCACCCTTAATATTCATCAGTTCGTGATTGCCCAAGAGCATATGGACGTAACCTTTGGCTCTTTTTGCTTGTTGATGAATTTTCTTAAGGTGGCGCATGATTTTGAGAGAATCCGGTCCCCTATCAGTAATATCACCTAATTGGACCAGGTGGGTTTTCCCCCCTTGCCAATTCAGCGCCTCATCGATGAGATTGTTGTCCTCCAAAACCAATAGATATTGCTCATAGTCCCCGTGTAAGTCTCCTATGGCGACGATTTTCTCGACATTTTTCCATACGTCTTTTGCTAGCAGTTGCGAAGAAAAGAGGGTGAGCAACAAAGCGAGTGGCAGCAGAGTGGAGTATTTAGCGACATACCGCATGTAAAATTGAATAATTAACCTCTTGGGGTTGGGTAACGTTATGGTTGGCCAATATTGATAAATGATGGGGAAAGTTTAGCAAATTTTTGTATGCCTTTGAGATTAACATTCTGACGGTGGAAATTTATCAGATATTGCCTATTTTTAAGAGTGGCACCCAATGTTTTTCACGGTATTGCTTATACCAAAGCAAAGTCATCTACAGAGGGTTTGACCAACATTGTTGTAGGGAGCTAATTTCTTGGCAGAGTATTTGCGTGAAAATAACGTAAAGGATGGAGAGACGAGAGAGCTTATGCCACCTTCTTTGC
Organism: Flavobacterium sp.; assembly: GCA_047616645.1. Taxonomy (GTDB): domain Bacteria; phylum Pseudomonadota; class Gammaproteobacteria; order Pseudomonadales; family Azotimanducaceae; genus JAHRVQ01. The sequence goes on from JBLHIH010000033.1 coordinate 10,230, forward strand.
AGGCAATGAATGTTGCTAGAGATCAAACAGATATCATTTTGGATGATCTTGAGGATGTCGAAATACCCAAGAAAAAAGGTCTGGACGCTTCCTAAATAGGGAATTGTCAGATCTTGCTTTCATCGACAGAGTGCTTGAGGAATCCTGGAATACGAATCATCCTTTGTTAGAACGTCTACGATTCCTTTTTATATCCGCAGAGGTATTAGATCAATTTTATACTGTTCAAGTTGCCAGAATGCGACAGAAACTCATCGCAAAACCAAACGCAATTACATGCGATGGTCTAACACAGTGGGAACAGTTGTCAAAAGTAGACAAGTCAGCCAGTACTCTAACGAGTAAGCAAGGGTGTTTTGGCGGCAAATCAGAAAGGAGTTGAAAGCCTCAGGAATAGAATTGGTCGGTCACTATGACTTAAGTCCCGGAGAAACCGATTTTCTGAAATGCTATTTCATGAATCATGTTTTCCCCATTTTGTCGCCCTTAACTGTCGAACGAGAAGATCCTTTTCCCTTCATTGCTTCAGGGGGAATTTGTATTGTCATTGAACTTAGGGGAAAAAGCTCTAACATTGTTTCCCAATTGCTGATTCGATTACCAGCGATGATTCCCCGATTTGTTAGGTTGCCTAAAGGTAGCGTTAGATTTGTTGCTCTCGAAACCATGATCTATCTTAACTGGGATGCCTTATCTCCGAATCATGCCGTCGTGGGATCTGGGATTTTTCAAATTTCAAGAGATAACGATTTAGCGCTTGAAGAAAGAAAAGGCGATCTGTTAAAGATGATAGAGTCAGGCTTAGAACGTAGACATAGAGCTAATGGTATCCGTTTAAAAGTTAATAATGGAATGCCAGAAAATGTAAGGAATTTTGTAGCAGGTCAAATTGGAATACTCAGTGATGAAGAAATAAATCGGCTTAAAGAAAAAAAAGTGTTTTTGATTCGGAATATATAGGGATCAGCGGTTTGTTGGGTCTTGCTGATACAATGCAAATTATTGTCGATATCATTAGTGATGAATTCCAGGAATTAACATTTCCCTCCCATCTAGCAAGAACACCGCAGCGCTTACATGATTTTTCGCATGATTGTTTTGAAACGATACGAGCAAAAGATTTATTGGTACATTGGCCATTTGAATCATTCGATGTATGACTAAGATTTATTGAACAGGCTGCAATAGATGAACAGGTACTTTCGATAAAACAGATTTTATATCGTACTAGTGAGGATTCCCCTATTGTGAGTGCTTTGGTGCGAGCTGTGCAGCAAGGTAAATCTGTTACCGTTGTTGAGTTGGGCGCGCGAGACAATGAAGGATCCAATATTCAGTTGTCAAGGCGTCTTGAAGCGGCGGGAGCTCAAGTAATATATGGTATAGCTGGATTAAAAATTCATTGTAAGGCAACCATTGTAGTAAGACGAGCAGGTGATGAAACGGTTATCTACTCTCACTATGGCACTGGCAACTATCATCCAGGAAATGCTAGGTTATATACAGATTTGTCATTTTTTACGCGCAATCAAAAACTGGGTAGAGACGGGATTTCTCTGTTTAATTTTTTGACCAGCGGGGCTGAAGCCTATGGACTTCAAAAGCGCATTATCGCGCCCAAAATGCTAGGTACAAATATTGTAGACTTGATTCAGAACGAAATAGATTTCGCGCGGGCAGGTGAGCCTGCATCAATTTGGATTAAACTTAATTCAATTGACTGACCCCACAACAATAGAAAAATTGTATGAAGCATCAGAAACTGGGGTAAATATTGAATTGATTATTTGCCGACGCTGTAGTCTTAAGCCAGGCGTAAAGGGTTTATCAGAAAATATTCGCGTGATTAGTATTGTCGGAAGATTCTTAGCGCACTCAAGGATATATTGTTTTGGAAATGGGTATGAAATGCCAGCTGCTGAATCCAAAGTTTACCTCGGTTCTGCGGATTGGATGGAACGAAATTTTGATGATAGAGTTGAACTAATGGTATCCATTGAGAATGCAACAGTGCATAAGCAAATAATCGAGCAAATAATGGTGGCAAACATCATTGATACGAAGCAGTCTTGGGTTCTATTAGAAAATGGTCAATACAGACGCCAATATGCAGAGAATACTTTCTGTTCTCAATCCTATTTTCAGGCAACGCATAGTTATTCGGGTCTTGGAAGTAGAAAAATTGATGTTAGGACTCCTAATCTAGCTAAATTGATAGTGAGATAGCGGATGCATAACGTGGAACTAGGAACGCACTTATCCCGGACCGGGTCATGTTTAGTGATCTTAATCGCTCTAACCTGTAGCTTTGCTGTTCAGGCAGAGAAGAAATTATTCGAATCCGAAGCGCCCTTAGCCTTAACTATCACTGCTCCTTTTTCAAAAATTCATCGTGAAAGAGATAAATCTAAAATATACCCAAACACTATTGTGAGTTATCAAAACGAATCAGGGTTGATAATAGATGTTAATATTGGGCTAAAGGTAAGGGGAAATTTTCGCTTAAAAAAACTTAATTGCACAAACCCTCCCCTTAAACTAGTGATTGACAAGTCCGCACGAAAAACCATTTTTTCGAAGCAAGGTGAGTTAAAATTAGTTGTTCCCTGTAAACGCAATGCGAAATATCAACAGTACATTTTGCTCGAGTATTTAAGTTATAAACTTTATAATATCTTGTCCCAAGATAGTTACAAAGTTCGACTCGCAGAAATTACCTTTGTTGATTCAGGTAAAAAAAACAAGGCTCAGAATTATACCGGCTTTTTTATTGAACCACATAAGCGCTTAGCTAAGCGGCTTGCTAAATCCAAAATTGATGTTTTGAAAGTTAACACCGATCAACTGAATTCAAAATCCCTTGCGATTCAAAACCTCTTTCAATACATGATAGGAAACACAGATTTCTCTACTTTGATTGGACCTGTAGGCAGGAATTGCTGTCATAATAATAGGCTATTCAAAGGTGAGCAGGACAGTCTTCTAACGGCTATCCCTTATGATTTTGACTCTACGGGTTTGGTGGATGCGCCTTATGCTAGGCCAAGTGCTGCAGTAAAAATACCTTCTGTTCGATCTCGGCGCTATCGAGGGTTTTGTGAGCAAAATCGCGACATAAGAAATGCGATTCCCTTGTTCAATCAACAGCGTTCTGAAATTGAAAATTTATTCAAGGAGACTCAAGGCTTAAGTGATTTAACCCGAAAACGTTCTCTCAAATACTTGGATAAGTTTTATAAAACGATTAATACTACTGCGTTATTTGAAAAGCATATTATTGAACGCTGCCGATAAAAGTTGATAAATTACGGCTTATATCACGGGTTCTTGTAACTGATTTACCCCTTGTATTCTGTTAGATTATACTTAATAAAGTCACTGCAGAAATGACATGATGATGAATCGGTTTTGTAAGGTCGGTATTACCTGCCTAGTGATGAATTTTGTACTTGTCATTATTCTGGGCTTGTTCATGTCTCTAACGATGTAGATTGTTTTAACATAGAATAAAGCCTAAATATAAAATCTATAATAATGTGAAAACCGTGGGTATGCAGCGTTGGCAGCATCACTGGTTAGATTCGAGAATGTGCTATGACGAAAACAAATATAACAGTAACTTCGTTAATTGAAGAAAATGTCTTGCGTACAAATCGGGACATATCCTTTCAGGAGAGGCGGAAAATTCTTTTGGGGGGACTAGGCTTGATGGGTGGCGCTGTGGCTGGTGCCTTTGGAATAACAGCAAAAGCAAAGGCATCTAACCTGCCACCGAATATACCCACTTGGTCAAAATCCTTAGGGTCAGGGGTTGTATCAAACCCTTATGGCCAGCCATCCAAATATGAGTCTCATGTAAAACGTAGAACAGTGGATTGGTTAACAAACGATCGCTTTGCCTCTATTAGCTTTACCCCTCTTGCAGATATTAAAGGCATTATTACCCCTAGTAGTGTTGTTTTTGAGAGATATCACGCGGGGCTGCCAGAGATTAACCCTAACGAACATAGATTGATGATTCACGGTATGGTCGATCGGCCTATCATTTTGACAATGGACGATTTAATGCGCTTTCCGTCTACGAGTATGATTCGCTTCCTAGAGTGTCCTGCGAATGGGGGAATGGAATGGCGTGGTGCCCAAATGGATAGAGTGCAATTTACACATGGTATGTTGGCTTGTTGTGAATGGACGGGTGTTTTATTGTCTACCTTATTAGAAGAGGTAGGCATATCAAAAAAGGCAAGCTGGATTTTAGCTGAGGGCGCGGATGGTGCCCACATGAGTCGTAGTATTCCAATGGAGAAAGCCTTAGATGATACTCTCATCGTTTATGCTCAGAATGGTGAGGCACTGAGGCCAGAACAAGGCTACCCCATCAGAATGTTAAATCCAGGCTGGGAAGGTAATACGAGTATAAAGTGGCTAAGGCGACTAGAGATCGGCGATAAACCTTGGTATCAACGCGAAGAAACTTCGAAATATACGGATCTAATGCCAGATGGCAGCGCTAGAGAGTTTACTTTTGTTCAAGAATGCAATTCTGTTATCACTACACCTAGTCCTGAAAAACCGCTAAAAGATAAAGGGAAGTACTGGCTGGAAGGTCTTGCGTGGTCGGGAAGGGGAAAAATTAGGGCGGTTGATGTTAGTTTTGATGGTGGAATTTCCTGGAGAAATACGCAATTGACGAGCGTGGTACTGCCAAGAGCGTTAACAAGATTTGGCATTGAATTCGACTGGGACGGATCACCTGCCTTGCTACAAAGTCGTGCAATTGATGAGACGGGTTACGTTCAGCCAACTTATTCTCAATTGAAAGCAGTAAGAGGAACAAGCTCGATCTACCATAAGAATGCTATCCATACTTGGAAGGTTTTACCAAATGGAGGCGTGATCAATGTTCAACTTTCGACTTAGCTCGCCGAATGGGGAAAAGAATGGCGCGGGTTCTCTTTACTGCAGGATGATCTTGAGCCTTGTGATTATAGTCGTTTTTTTTCAGGGTGTTGAGATTACCGCCGCGGATAAAACGGGATATTACGGCTATGGAAAAGCCGCAAGCAAGGTTGAAATTGCTGGCTGGGATATTGATGTAAGGCCCGATGGTAGTGGTTTACCCTTAGGGCGTGGTACGGTCGATGAGGGAGAGCTTATTTATGAAGATAAATGTGCAGAGTGCCATGGTAGCTTTGGTGAAGGCGTAGGTCGTTTCCCCATTCTAGCTGGGGGAGAAGGCACATTAACCGATCTTCGCCCTAGCAAATCTGTTGGTAGTTATTGGGCGCATACCAGCACGCTCTGGGATTATATTCATCGATCAATGCCATTTACAAAACCTCAGTCTTTAAACGATGATGAAGTCTATGCTGTCGTCGCTTATGTGCTCTATTTGAATGATTTAGTGGGGGACGACTTTGAATTGAGTCAGGATAATCTTGCTAGTATTGAATTGCCAAATAAAAACAATTTTGTCCCAGACCCACGGCCTGATGTTCAAAATACACGATGTATGACTAATTGTAAGATAGCAGAGGATATCAGTATTGAATCTTCTTCAAAGCCTCTGAGCAGTGTTGCACTGCTTACTATTGAATCTACAAAGATATTCGTCTCTGGGGACGAAACTGTTTACAATCAATACTGTTCAATTTGTCACAAGAGTGGAGTGGGCGGTGCTCCCTTAGTGGGTGACCAAGACGACTGGAATTTAAGATCCTCTGTCGGAATATTGACCTTAAATCAGCATGCGATTCGCGGGTTTCAAGGAGATACGGGTATTATGCCTGCAAAAGGGGGCTTCATGAATTTGTCAGATGAGCAGGTAATCGGAGCAGTTGAATTTATGTTGGAGTCAAGTCAATGAATAAACTGAGCGTTAAAACTTTGATTAAGAATTTTCTGATAGTCAGCGTTTTTGTCAGTGTTAATAGTTTAGCGACAGAGGCAGAAATCTTAGATACAAGCGATAGGATTAACCAAGGTCGTGTTATTGCTTATGAGAGAGGTGCAGGGAATTGCTTGTCCTGCCATCTTATTGTAGGCACTGAACTACCCGGTAACATTGGACCGCCACTTATCCATATGAAATTAAGATACCCCGAAAGAAGTGCGTTAATATCACAGATATCCGATGCGTCGATAAAAAATCCGAATACGCTCATGCCCCCTTATGGCAGGCACAATTTACTAACTGATGATGAGATCGAACTTGTTGTTGATTTTATTCACTCACTCTAACAGGAGAATATACTTATGACGGGTCAACTTTCCAGGCGACGATTGATTCAAGGTCTTGTGTCAATGGTCTTACTAAGTGCCGTTCCTTTGCAATTGCTCGCTAGAGCGAAATTGGCTTTTGAGGCAAGTGAAAAAGCAGTCGTATTTAAAGATTTGTTTGGCGATTTGCCCATTGTCGAAAGCGATGAGGTAAAAATGAAAATTCCTGACATAGCGGAAAACGGCGCTGTTGTACCTGTTTCAGTATCGACTTCAATAGAAGGTGTCGAAGCAATCTTTGTCGTCATCGATGATAACCCTAATCCGCTTTCTGCCAGTTTTCATATGGGACCTTCGAGCCCAGCAGATATTTCGGTACGCGTGAAAATGGGAAAGAGTTCTATTGTGCGTGGAATGGTCAAAACAGCTGATAAGGTCTATATGACGAGTCAGCAAGTTAAAGTAACCATTGGTGGCTGTGGCGGATAAGGGAGAGAGAAGATGGCTGTAAAACCTGTAAAAATTAGGGGAAAGATAAAGGACGGTGTTGCGAAAGTTAAAGCGCTGATGCCGCATCCAATGGAAACTGGTACCCGCCGCGATGCAAATGATCAAGTTATTGCTGCACATTATATTGAAGAAGTGCTGTGCGAGATTAATGGCATTATGACACTAAAGGCTGATTGGGGTCCTTCAGTTTCTAAAAACCCTTATTTTGCATTTAAGATAAATGATGCTAAACCGGGTGATGTTGTAAAAATTAGTTGGACAGATAACTTGGGTGAATCTTCAAGTGGCGAGATAACACTTAAATAAAGGTGCGGTAAGTAATGAATAAATACTTGATTTTTCCATTTGCTTGTATTGTAACCTTCGTTATTGTCTTGCCAGTAATGGCAGATCCAATAGATGATCTGGCGGCGATGCAGGATTTTTTCACGAAGCGATTTCCCTCTATTGAATTAAAAGCCCACGGTGATGGTGTCTATGCATTGGATGAATCCAAAAGAGAACAATGGATGGAGATCGAAGATTTTCCGCCTTACGAGATAGCAGTTGATGAAGGTGAGGCTTTATTTGGAATTACATTTTCTAACGGTAAATCCTATGCGAGTTGTTTTGATAATGAAGGTATAGGTGTAAAGCATAATTTCCCTTACTTTGATAAAGAAAAGGGGGAGGTCATTACACTTGCACTTGCGATTAATCAATGCCGCGAACTTAATGATGAAAAAATGCTTCCCTATTCAAGTGAAGAAATGGGTGCCTTGTCTGCTTACATGGCGTATACATCAAGGGGTAAACTATACGAGATTGAAGTCCCCCCAGAGGGACGCAAGGCCTATGAAAGCGGTAAACAATTCTTCTATGAGCGTCGAGGCCAATTAAACTTTTCCTGCAGTTCCTGTCATTTGGATTCAGCGGGTGGCATGTTACGTGATGAAATTCTAAGTGCGACGATCGGTCATGCAACTCACTGGCCGACTTACCGTTCTAAGTGGGGAGCAATTGGCAGTCTGCATAAGCGTTTTGCAGGTTGTAATCGTCAGGTTGGCGCTGTGGATTTACCCCAACAAAGTGAATCCTACAGAAACCTCGAATACTTCTTAACTTATATGAATAATGGCATGGTATTAAATGGTCCAGGGAGTAGGAAATAGAATGATGAAACTTATATTTCCTAAAAGAGAATGGCCTTTGTTAACCATAGTCTTACCCATGGCACTGTTCTTGTCTTCGTGTACTGAACAAGAGCAGGTGAGTGAGACAAGTTCAAAGAATATGATTGCTGATTCGAACCCGAGCGTTGTGGAAGTCATAGAGAAAGCCGAAACATTATATGCGCAAGCAGTGGAGAAGGAGCATGGGTGGACTATTACGACTGTGCACATTAAGACAGCGAGAGAGGCCTTAGCAGCGGGTCATACTGAAGAGGCCATCGACGCAGCAGATAGAGCATTACGGACTGCGGAGGCATCCCTTAGCCAAGCAGAAAGAGAGGGAAACGCTTGGCAAGCGAGAGTGCTTAAAGCCAAAAAATAATTATCTTCCACCGGTATACGATTTATGACCCTTAACCGTAGAGAATTTCTGAATATACTTGCGAAAACTTGCCTCGCGGCTTCTGTTTCTGGATGTGCAAATTTACGTCCAGTGAAGGAAAACGCCCTCTATGATGTAGTCCCCTTTGGTGAAGCACGAATTCTTCACATCACTGATACCCATGCTCAGCTAAATCCTATCTATTTTAGGGAGCCAAATGTCAATCTTGGCATCGGTGCAGCAAATGGCCGCTTCCCCCATCGAGTAGGAAAAAATCTCTTAGATGTCATGCCTTCTCTCACTTCAATGGCGTCCCATGCCTTTACCTATCTCGATTTTACCGAGGCGGCAGAGCGTTATGGCCGAGTAGGTGGGTTTGCACACCTTAAAACACTGATAAACAATTTACGCGCGAATTCAGAGGGTTCGTTATTGCTCGACGGTGGAGATACTTGGCAAGGATCGGGTACGGCGCTTTGGACACAGGGACAAGATATGGTGGGCGCCTGTAACCTGCTCGGCGTTGACGTTATGACAGGTCATTGGGAATTCACCTATCCTGAGCGTCAGATACTTAAGAACGTAGATAGGTTTAAGGGTGATTTTGTGGCTCAAAATATTAGAGCAACGGAGGATGCATTATTCGAAGGAATACCCGTATTCGATGAAGACAGTGGTCATGTTTTTAAGCCCTATGTGATGAAAATCGTCAATAACAAAAGAATCGCAGTTATCGGACAGGCCTTTCCCTATACACCCATTGCTAATCCCAAGCGCTTCATTCCCAATTGGACTTTCGGCATCCAAGATCAAGATTTGAATGCGTTAGTAGCGGAAATACGAGGGGAGGAAAACCCCGATGCAGTCATTTTATTGTCCCACAACGGAATGGATGTAGATCTTAAAGTTGCGAGCCGTGTCGAAGGTCTAGATTTCATCCTTGGTGGGCATACTCACGATGGGGTGCCTATTCCGATCGAAGTTAAAAATGCGGGTGGGATAACGGTAGTGACTAATGCAGGTTCAAATGGAAAATTTGTAGGGGTACTGGATGTAGAATTTAGTCGATCTGGCGTGAGTGGCTATCGATATCAATTGTTACCTGTTTTTTCAAATCTGCTAACAGCGGATAGTGAAATGCAAAGCTACATAGATAATGTTAGAGCGCCTTATGCTTCCGTGCTAGATGAGGAACTCGCCGTCAGCGATTCCCTGCTGTATCGAAGGGGGAATTTCAATGGGACCTTTGATCAAGTCATCTGTGATGCCTTGATTGAACGCTTAGATACTGAAATTGCACTCTCACCTGGATTTAGGTGGGGAACTAGCATACTTCCAGGTGCGCCCATAACCATGGAGGGATTGTTGGATCAAACCTGTATTACGTATCCAGAAACCTATGTACGTGAGATGACGGGTTCCGAATTAATGCGCATTATGGAAAGCGTCGCGGATAATTTGTTTAATACCGATCCGTATTATCAACAAGGTGGCGACATGGTTCGAACGGGCGGAATCAATTATACATGTGAACCCCGTGCAGACATGGGTTCTAGAATATCGAATGTGACTTTGAGAAATGGCAAGCCCTTAGTGGATGACAAAATGTATAAGGTAGCGGGGTGGGCAACGGTTAATGGTAAATCGGACGGGCCGCCAGTATGGGATGTGGTTGCAGATTATTGTCGTGACAAAAAAGTCGTTAAGCTAGACCGTTTTGAAACGCCTTTGCTAAAAGGTGTTTCTCGAAATATGGGTGTCGCTGATTATAGTGGTCTACTCACTTAGGCTATATGACATCTAGGTACGCATTATGGCGAATGTTTATTAATGGCGATTGGGAATGATAGCCATTGCGAATTCCGAGGAGGATGAGAGGCGACATGAAGCTGGTAAGTGATATATCAAAGATGTCGAAATTAGTCTGTATTTTCAGTATTTTAGGATTGTCTATTTGTTTTGCTCCTACTGCTTTTTCTGCTTTTTCTGAACCTCTTACTTTAACTAAAGTAACAGAACAAGTTTACTCTGCTATCGGCGCAGCTGCGCCTCCTAGTTACGAGAATGCAGGCCATAATAATAATTTAAGTGTGGTGATTGGTGAGTCTGGAATCTTGGTTGTTAATGGCGGCGCTAATTACTTGTTGGCAAAAAGCCTACACCAAGCAATAAAACAAATAAGCGAACTGCCAGTTCTTTGGCTTGTAAATGAAAATGGGCAAGGACATTCCTTCCTAGGCAATAGTTATTGGCGAGACCAAGGCGTCAAGATAATTGCCCATAAAAATGCTGTTGCAGAAATTCGAGCCCACGGAAAAGAGATCTTACTCAGAATGCAAAAACGTCAGATAGAGAAATCTAAGGGGACCTATGTTGCTATACCTGATGTAGAATTTACTGATTTGTACGAGATTCAACTTGGCCAATTAGCCATTGAATTAAAGTATTTTGGCCGCGCTCATTCTCCAGGTGATATTTCGGTATGGTTGCCAAAATCAAAAGTGATTATTGCCGGAGATATTGCCTTCCATCAACGATTACTGGCAATATTTCCAGACACAAATGTGCAAAGTTGGATTGAATCATTTGAAAACCTAGCAAAACTGGAACCTGTTTTTATCATACCTGGACATGGCTACCCAACAGACCTTAAAAGTATTACTGAGACGACCCAAGGATATTTGAAGTTTTTAACCCAAGCCGTATTGGAGATATTAGATGAAGAGGGTGGGTTAACCGAGGCCTATGCAATTGATCAATCAAACTACGCCCATCTCAACACATTTTCTGAATTGGCCACAAAGAATGCAGGTCGTTTATTCCAGACACTGGAAATGGAAACTTTTTAGAATGACGTTTCTGTGATATGAAAAACCTCCAAAAACTACTCGCTATTTTTTTCTTGTTATTTGAACCGGTAATGACTATTGATGCCTCGCCGATTCAAATTAGGCATAAGGATATCCAGTTAAACGGTGAGTTGAATGCGCTTAACCAAACTGGCGATACTATTTATTTGCTTGTACACGGTACGTGGGGGCATGGAAAAATGGAAATTATTTCCGGAATCCAATCACGCCTAGAAGAATTAGGTGAGAACAGTTTGGCACTGACACTCAGTCTTGGCATTAATAATCGTCAAGGGTTTATGGGCTGCTCTGTTCCTATTGTTGCTCAGCATGGCGAGGCAGTTGAAGAAATTAGTAAATGGGTTGAGTATCTCAGTAATACATGGCCGAAAATTATATTAGTGGGTCACTCCAGAGGGGGTAATCAAGTTGCACTTTACAATAACGCCGCCGTGCCTAAACAAACGGCTCTCGATAAACTCGTTCTGATAGCGCCTATGACCTGGAGTAAAGTCGAAACTGAATTAGACTATAAAAAGCGTTTCAAGCAGGATTTGAGAGGTTTGCTTACCAAGGCGAGAACTTATCCTGATGATCCCCTTTTTGCTGGTATCGTAAATTGTGATGACATAGCAGTTTCTGCAGAGAGTTTTTTATCTTACTACTCAATTACACCGAACAAAAACACACCAGAACTGTTGGTGAGTAATCATCGACCTGTATTAGTATTTTTGGGGAGTGAAGATGGACTATCTCAAAACTATCTGGATCAAAAAGCAAGGTTTAAGACAGCTAGCCAAGTACGGAATATTTCAATAGATGGTGCTGGCCATTTTTTCCGAGATCTCTATCTTGATGAGCTAGTTGAGTCGATGGTCGATTGGGTGAATGAGTGAATTATTTAAGGTTATTGATAATTTTTTCCTGTCTTGTGAAGTTTACGCCTGTGCTGGCAAGCCCAGAGAATCTTGGAATATTAGACTTTTCTCAAGGCAGTCCAAAAATTGTATATGCAAATAATCTGAATTCTGAGGGTAAGTCTGCGTCCCAAAAGAAGAAAGTTTTATTACTCTATGTCTCTCGCCCTGATTGCCCTTTTTGTGAGAGATTAAAGAACGATGTTCTTCATCCTCTAATCAAAGGAAAACGCCTTGATAGTAAAATCTTAATCCGTGAAATTTCTCTTGAGGACAATTCTGTTATTGGTTTTGATAACCAGGTAGCGTCTGCCAAGGCAATATTGGGGAGTTATGGCATTGAAGGTGCGCCAACTTTGTTATTTTTGGATGAAAATGGATTTGAGCTATCCCAAAAGCTAAGTGGTTATTCCTCGCAGGATTATTACTGGTCTTATTTTGAAAAGGCGATTGCGCGTGCTCGGACAAGGTTGATGAAAGAACTGAGGTGAAATGTTTATGTAGACAATTCGATCACTGACTTCGTCAAAATAAATCCTCCAACTATTATCAGAAATCCTCCGAAACCTTTCTTTAATATACTTTGCGGTATCTTATTTGAGGCATATTTACCGAGATAACTTCCCATAATGCCAACAATTGAAAAGAGAAAAATGATTTCATAGTCGAGTGCTAAATCCAGTACTTCTAGGACTTCAACATATTTAAGAAAACCTGCAGTAGACTTCAAGAATATGATGAACATGCTTGTGCCTATCGCAATTCGAATCGGCAAGCCCATCAATAGTACCAATGCCGGTACGATTAAAAATCCACCGCCGACGCCCACAAACCCCGTTATCAATCCGACGACCAAACCGTCTACAATAATCTTGTAAAGACGCCGCTCGCTCGTGCCTTCAAGCTTGATTGCGTCTGGCTTTATCATTAGATACGAAGAGGCCAACATGACAAATGAGAAGGTGATGAGTTGGGCTATGGTCGGAACAAACCCGGCTAGTGCAGCCCCACCATAGGTACCAACCATGCCAGGAATGCCAAAGAATAGAACGCTGCGCCAATCCACAAGCTTGTCTTTGATGTAGGCGAAACTTCCAAATAAGGCAATAGTGCCAACAATCGCGAGGGAGCTGCCGATGGCCACTTTGCCGTCTTGCCCAACTAAATAGACAAGAATGGGAACGGAAAGAATTGATCCACCTGAGCCGAGTAATCCCATCACAACACCAATGAGTATGGCGGCGGGGATGATGATGCTTAGCCCTTCGATAATACTTCAATCATTGATGTTAATTCCATTTGGTTATAACTATATTATATTAAGTAATAACTAGAATAATTACAACTATCCCAGCTGTGATCTGCGGTGCATTACTCAATGTAAATGTCATCATGAAATAAGAGACCGGTTGATCCCTAGTTTAATGCTAGAAGTTTAATGCTAGAATTTGTGCCAGTAAGATACGGCAAAACTGCCATAACTGTGATAGTTGGGTTGCAAGTCAAACTCCTTAGATCTAAACAGTCGTGCAAAAGATACTTTGAAACGCCCTATATCAAAACTCACGCCTATGGCGGCATCCGCTACGACATCTTTCTTTTCAAGTGAATGACTATTTTTAAAAGTATTTCCATCAAGGAAGATGTCCCTTGCAACCAAGCGGGCATCAATGGATGTGAAAAAATGGATGCTACCTTGAGACGTGCCATTAGGGACTGAGTTATCTCCTCCCGGTCTAAGTGCCGAAGTGCCGAAATCATCTGGTAAATCCCATCCTATTCTCACTTCGATCCCACCATTTAGGTAGGTTGCGACATTTCCGATACTGGCTCCCCAATGGCCGATAACATCTGCTTCCATATCAAAGTAGAGCGGGATATTTTTCGATTTTTGTTTTCGTTCAAAAATGATAGAAAACCCGAACTCATTTTCTAATTGATTATCCCAGCCTTTAAATTTTGTAATTCCTCGTAAATCGTGGACCTTATCTTGTATTTCGCGTCCCAAGGCCGCTGGACCGATAATGCCTAGATCGAGTTCAAGCGTATCTAATCGTCGACCAAGACGAATGTGATTCGCCATACCAATGTATAACCAGCCCGCATAGGGTCGCTGGTCAGGGATAATATCAACAGGAGACTTGTCTCTCGGCGTATACATGCGGTGAGCGAATGTTGCAATAAATTGCGTTTCGACGGATTCTTGATGTGGATATATCGATTTGTATAGATCGATAAGTGTAGTGTTTGCCCATTTTAAGCATTCTGGTAGTTTAGATTCATTGACATTTTCAGTTTGTGCGGCCGCCAAGGAATAGCGTATACCGTTTGTGTAATCGGCATCCGTATCGGCAAATAGATCGTTCTCCAAGTAGAAGTTGTGAATTAGATGTGCATTTCCAGGCTTTTTAGCACTCTTTGATACTTTTGCATTCTCTGGTACCTTCTTAGGTTCGCATAATTTTGCATTGGCAGAGACGCTAAAAATGACAATTGAATACAGTGTGACTTGCCTAATAAATTGACCGAATCGTTTTGGCAATGCCACTTTGTTTACCTCCTTGAAAATGGACTAATGTCTTTTAATGTCGTCTCAAATACAGTATATAAAACATTGAAAAGAACTACATTAGTGAGAATGATGAAAGATAAGAAGGAACCTATTGGGAAAAACGGTAATTGCCTTATTTGTCTTCCTAATGACATCTGGTGCCCATGCTAGCCTACATCCAAAAAACCAAAAACGTCGGGGCGGTCTGATGCAGTGGCGATTTTAATTGTTGTATATTTTGACGGGGCGACGCCATCGACCATAAAGTCATCGGTGTCCCGCTCCCTGTTTATTTCACAAGGTGATGGGCTTGATATGAGAACTGACTTAATCCCAGATGCTTTTGTCTAAGGCAGGAAGACTAAGCTTGAGGGAAGACAGGCAGTATTGTTTAAACCTTATCGCGCCAAATATGTAAAAACCGGCTCCTCACCACCTTAAGGTGGTGAGTTTTTATTCAGGTGTGTGGTTATACTTTCAAGTATTCTAGGCAAAATCGCTTCGGGAAGATTATGTCCCATGCCTTGAAAAATCTCAAAATTTGAATGCTTGATGAGCTCTGCTGTGTGCTCGCCGTGGGCAACAGGAATCAAGCTGTCGTCAGCGCCATGCAGTACTAAGGTTGGTGTAGCGATTGTTGCAACCGCTTGCGATCGATCTCCAGTTTTGATTATTGCCATGAGTTGTCTGGGGATTGCCTTTGGCTCGAAACCCATTTCAGACATGATTTTAGCGCGATCATTTGCCTCATCACTATCAGCCAGTCCCTTTAGCATATCTGCGGATTCTCCACTTGGAGGTGGAAGGTGGGGTGCGCCTGTGGTTGACATGATCGATGTGAGACTCAGTACACGATCAGGAAAGTTGGCGCTAATTATTTGAGCGATCATTCCTCCCATCGAGGCGCCAAGGATATGAGATTGTTGTAAATCAAGATCATCCATAACGGCAATGACATCTACTGCCATGTCATCTAAAAGGTAGGGTGCACTCACGGTAAACCCAAGCGCATTTTTGAGAAGCTGCCACCAAATAGTCGGTTCACCCCAGTTGTTAAATTTTTGTGATTTACCCGTGTCCCTATTGTCAATTAAAATTACGCGGTAACCTGCATCGACAATGCCATGAACAAAATCATCTCCCCACAGCGAGTGGGAGGCGCCTAAACCCATAATTAAAATCGCTGTTTGCTGATCAGTCTCGCCAATCACCTTATAGGCAATTTCTATTTCTTCATGGATCACTGTTTTGAAATCGAAGCTATCAATATACGTTCTTGAGTAATCGCTATACACCTGTGAGCTACTCGCCAGAAACAGAGCCAAGTAAGATATTCGAATGAAAGATAAACGCATAAAAATTGCTCGTAAGTTAATGGAGAGTCGAATACAAAGGTGAATATTGTGGATCACATACCTTATACTGATGGGGTCCGTTTTCAGATACACATTTTAATACACATTTAATATATTAGGCTCCAATGGCTAGAGCAATCATACACCAACTTAAGAGTGGGTTGATTTGTGAGTGAGCAATGCCGAGAAAAAGGAACCTTAATCCGATATATGAGTCTGACATCTTTCATGAGAATTAAAACAACCTTATTGATCCTTAGTATTGGCGTATTGACGGCCTGCACGCAAGTGGCAATCCAGGAAAATACTAAATATAGCGAAAGGCTTCCGGTAAACTTAAGCGGTCATTGGGAAATTGATTATGAATTGACGGAGAGCCCACAAGATAAAATACGTTGGTTATATGAGGTGGCAAAAAGCCAGATAGAGCAAAAGCGCATATCTCAGGAAAGAGCCCAAAATCAAAACCGTCCGGTTGGACAAAATATTGGTGCAATCAACGATCTTAAGGCTGTCATTGGCTTGGGGACGCTAGTTGACGCGATAAGTCGCTCTACGATCCTCAATATTGAGCAAGACAGTGAGGGTATTATTATAAAGAGAAATGGAGATTACGCCCTGACGTGTGACTTTGCAGAATCCGCAATACAGACCAATAACTTGGGAAGTGAGTTTTGTCGATTTGGTCCTTCTGGACAACTTGTAGTGGCTGTAGCGTTACCGGAGGGATTGTTCCTCATCAATAGACTGGTTATCTCTGCAGATGGAACGAGGCTTAATGTGGCGACAACACTAAAGTCGTCAAAAATGTCCCAGGAATTCACCTTAAACAGGGTCTATATGCCCTTTGAACCAGGTAAGGGTCTTTACGAATGCAAATATACCTTAAAAGATAAAAAAACCTGTTGGCTGGGTGGCGAGTAGATGAGATTGAAAATATTACTACTGTGTTTATTAGTACTTAAGGGATGTGCATCTGTGCCAAAAGAAGCGGTGACTGATTTTTTAGCGCCCTTAGAAGCCACTCTCTTAGTCGGCGGTATTGAACCCAAGCACAGATATAACATCAGTATTTCTAGTTTTGATACAACGCTTTTATCCAAAGAAATCAAAGGCAGCAAAGCCGATCTGCTGTTTGCAAAATCGAATTACATGCCCGTTGTACTTAAGAACACCCTGCTTAAATCTCGTCACTGGGGTGCCGTGCGAGTATTGCCTGAAGCAGATCCTAGTGCAGAGTTGAAGATTTCTGCAGAGCTCATTCACGCTGATGCGGTTCAGTTAAATCTATCTGTTAAAGTTGTGGATAGTAGAGGTGTAGTATGGATCGACAAAACGTATTCAGATACGAGTCTTGATCATAGATATATGCCCGGTATTATAGGTGAGGATGATCCATTTCAGGATTTATATAATTCGATTGCTAACGATATTTATCTGCATGGTGTCAACTTGAGCGAACAACAATCCTCTCGAATTTTGGATACCTCATTACTGCGCTACGCAATAGCACTTTCACCTGATGCATTCGGATCATTCCTAGTAGAAATTCCGGTAGGAAGTCCCGCAGAAAGCGCAACGGAAGTGACACTACTGGCGCTACCAGCAAGAAATGACCCCATGTATGAGAGAGTTCGGAAAATTCGTGAAACCGAATATCGATTTATTGATGTATTAGATAGCCAGTATCAATTGTTTTACAATAAAATGCAGGAGGCTTATCCATACTGGAGAGAATATAGTTTCGAGCTAATGGTGTACAACGATAAAATAGAGTCTGAAGGACGCTTATCAAAAAACCGAGGCGGAACCTGGAAGTCCTTGGAACGTGTCTATAAGACTTATAAAGAATACAAATTAAATGAAGATGAACTTAGGGAGCTTTCCAATTCCTTAACGACGGAGATTAAACCGACGGTGGCAGAGCTAGATGGACATGTAATTGAATTAGTGGGCTCGTTTGGCGCACAATATAATGAATGGCGGGAGATACTGGCCAAGTTGTATCAATCTGAACGGAATTAGTTAGAGGTGGCCATGAGTCGATTTACTGCATTTTTTTATCATATAGCAATTAGCTTAGTTATTTTTGTCATTCTTGCCTATCTCATTGTTGAGATTTGGTACCCAGAATTCTTCTTCGCTATTGATGGTGGATGGGAAGGCATTCGACTGGTTATTGGTGTGGATTTAGTCCTAGGGCCTCTTCTAACATTAGTTGTGTTTAAGTCGGGTAAACCTGGATTGAAATTTGACTTAGGTTGTATTGGCGCGCTTCAAACTTTGTGTCTGATCGCCGGGGTTTTTGTCATATATACTGAACGACCTGTCTATTTTATTTTTTATGATAAACATTTTTATAGTGCAAGTGCCGATACTTATAGAAACTATGGCGTCGAGCCACCTTCGCTAACAGAGAATTCACAGACTTTCCCAATAAAGGTGATATCAAAATTACCTGATCATCCAATTGAGAAAGCTGGCTTCTTAACAATTATTTTCCAGGACAATATCCCTGCTTGGATTTATCGTCCGACTTATTTAGACCTCAGTGATCACATGGATGAAGTCATCGTATCTGGTACTTCTGAAGTGGAAATGAGGGGGCGCGATAAGAAAGGAAATCTTGATAGGTGGCTAGCCAAGCATGGCGGAGAATTTGATGAATATGCCTTTATCCCCGTTCATTCACGGTATCGAGATGCGTTTATTGGCATTAGCAAAGCGAAAAAATTGTTTGTTGATATTATTGAAATACCGCCACCCACCTAATGGGCTTATTGCCTTAGTCTCCCCCTCGCATCTTTGCGAGATCCTGACGCGGGTACGATTGAGGTTGCTTTTGCTAAGCCAAACTCTGGCATATTGTTGTAGACACATTCAAATGATCCTGGGCTGATCGTATAAGTTTCATGCCAGATGCCGACGTCACTATTGTTCTTCATAAGCTTGTTGAAATTTGCCCAAGCTGGCAAATGCGCTTGATTGCTGTCTTTTGCATATTCTTCAAGGGCTTCAAAACTGCGCCAGTACTGAACCATTATTGAGGTGCGGCCACCCCAAGATTCGAGATGTAAAAGATCTGAATCCTTTGTTTGAGATAACTCCTTAATCATTCTTCCCATTGCTATCGTCACCGGGAGCCATTTGTGAACCTTCCATGGTTTATTTATTCTCATTCCAATCAAGAAAACGGCAAATTCCTCTTCGCTATGCGCCGTCATTCGTTGTTGAATTATATCCGTCATCACTGGGGTCCTTGCATTAATGCTCGTTCATATTAACCCTTTGTTAGGGCCGTCTATCAGCGCCCTTAATTAGAGCCCTCTATTAGTGTCGCAGAAGTTAACGTTGTAAAGATGTCTTGTTATAGATCAATCTTAACAATGTCAAATTATACTCAGACAAATGTATCTGAGATAAATAGTTAAAGGTCAAAACAAATGGATAAAAAAACTATCATCATGGGAACCTGAGTCTTGATCTCGTCCAACAAGCAATAAATCTATTGGAGAGGGAGTGTTTAGCGGCATTAACCCTACGCCGCGTAGCGAGAGAAGCAGGTGTTTCACAGGCTGCCCCTTATAGCCATTTTAAGGATAAAAAAGCCTTACTCGCGGCTGTAGCAATTGAGGGATTTGAGCGATTTGATAAATTGATGAAAGAATACGCTGCCAAAGAAGAGACATACATCATTGGCTTAGGAATGGGTTACATTCAGTTTGCACTCGCTCATCCAGCGTTGTTCCATTTGATGTTTAATAACGATCTTGTTGAGCTAATCGAGATATGTAGTGAAGATATAGCTTATAACTCAAGTTATGAGACGCTGGTTGCAGCTGTAAATAAAACACCATTGCTTCAATTTGGCGAGTCACACCCACAGCTAGACACTGCATTCTTATGGAGTTTAGTACATGGCTTGGCGAATTTGTTGCTAGCAGAACGAATACACCCTACGGCATATGGATTTGCAGACAATGAGATTTTTCTTCGTCAACTTTTAGAAAAGTATTTACGGTAAAATCGAATTTGTAGCCAGATAGTGATGAACTAGCAGGCTACAAATTATTGTGTTTGAGAATAGAAGCTTTCAAAAAAAAAGTTTTAAAGCGGAACCACATTCGATGCTTGGGGTCCTTTTTGACCATCTTCTACATCAAACTCTACTTCTTGTCCTTCTGCTAAGGTCTTAAACCCATCAGAATTAATTGCCCTGAAGTGAACGAAAACATCATTACCCTCGTCTCGCTCAATAAACCCGAAGCCCTTTTTTTCATCAAACCACTTAACTCGCCCTTTAGTCGCCATTTCCAATCTCCCAACTGATTAACAGTGAGCCTCTATGCGCTAAACAAAAGCATAGGTCATTACCCACATTTTTATTATTGATGCTGAAATAAAGCAGGCATTACTTACGAATTAAACAAGTTGTGATATCAGTACTGTTACCAAATTTGCACATAAATAAATATCTGCTGCCGTCTAGCCAGCAACAATATATTATCTGATATTAATTCAATGTAAAGCATTGTTTTGAGTAGGGTTTTTGATTGATATTGCGCCTTCTATAATTGTTAGATGACAAGAGAATCTTCTCTGTGACTATATGGTTATCATTGTATGACGCAATCCCGATATTTAAATTAAAATAATTCAACTATTTATTACTAAACATGAATAGAATTTGTTTAGATTGACGCGAAATACTGCAATAATCGCATTATTGGCCCAATTAAGTCCTGTGTTGGATCAATGTTACCTGCGTTTAACACGACCATAATCCACGAATTTATCTCGAACTGTTGTCCCAGCATACATTACCTTGATATTTTTGGGAGTTTCCTTGAAAGGTAGCAGAATATGCAGTAATAATAGGTTAAATAGTATTTTATCAGGTAGATATGATGATTGAAGCGGTACTTCAAGCTAATTTCCCAGATCCTTATTCCATTCCCTTGGAAGATATTCATGTCGGTGACCCCATGTTATTTAAAGCAGATGCATTTTGGCCCTATTTCGAGCGGCTTCGAAAGGAAGACCCGGTCCACTATTGTGCTAACAGCCCATTTGGCCCTTATTGGTCCATAACAAAATTTAATGACATTATGGAAGTTGAAAAGAACATCGATGTTTTTTCTTCCGAAACAGGTGGAATAACAATTTTTGACCGGATGGCTGACTTTAAAACTTCTAGCTTTATTCAGATGGATCCGCCTAAACATGACGCCCAAAGAAAAGCAGTAACAAAGGTGGTGGCGCCTACCAATCTGGCAATTTTAGAGCCCATCATTCGAGCACGTGCCGCTGTAATCTTGGATGAGCTTCCTATCGGAGAGACGTTTGATTGGGTTGATAGGGTTTCAATCGAATTGACAACACAAATGTTGGCAACCTTATTTGATTTTCCCTTTGAATCAAGACGTAAATTGACCTACTGGTCCGATATGGCAACATCCTCAGATGCTAATGGTGGAACGACACCTGAATCGGAAAGGCGCGCCGCATTAATGGAGTGTTTAGAAGTATTTACCGGCTTATGGAATGAAAGGATCAACAAAGAACCAGGTAATGATCTTATCTCTATGTTGGCGCATGGAAAGGATACTCAAAATATGGATCCAATGGAATATTTGGGGAATTTGATCCTACTGATCGTAGGTGGAAATGATACCACCAGGAATTCTATTTCCGGTGGTGTCTATTTTTTGAATCAATTTCCAGATGAATACAAAAAGTTGAGGGACAATCCAAAACTTATTCCGAATATGGTTTCTGAAATCATTCGTTATCAAACGCCTCTGGCCCACATGAGAAGAACGGCCACCAAGGACACTATTTTGCGCGGTAAGCAGATAAAGAAAGGGGACAAGGTAGTCATGTGGTACGTTTCAGCTAATCGTGATTCTGATGTGATCACTAATCCTGATGATTTTATTATAGATAGGGATCGTTCTCGTCATCATATGGCTTTTGGATTCGGACTCCATCGATGTATGGGTAACCGTTTGGCAGAGATGCAATTAAGAATTGTTTGGGAAGAAATTCTGAAACGATTCAAGAC